>JAPSKD010000002.1 GCA_031177865.1 Bacillus sp. (in: firmicutes)
TATCCAGACTGGAAACTTCAACGCCTGATGAGCCAGCGTGGATAAATTTATTATTTCCTACATAGAAACCTAAGTGAGAAATGCCTTTCTTATATGTATTCTCGAAAAATACTAAATCGCCAGGCTGTGGCGTATTCACATAAAAAGAGCGGCTGTAGTAGCCTTCTGAAGAGTAGCGTCCCATTTTGGAGCCTGTCTGTTTTAGGACATAATAGATGAATCCGCTGCAGTCAAAGCCTGAAGGAGTTTGGCCGCCCCATTGGTATGGAACCCCAATATGTTTTTGTGCTTCAGCAAGAACAGATGTTGCTGCCCCATTGTCTATCTGCTCATTATTGTTTGGCTTCCCGTTAGAGACAGATCCACTTGAACCCTGGTTTGCACTTAAATTTAGCTTTTGTCCGATCAGGATTAAATCTGAACTTAGTTTATTCCAAGCTTTAATCTGTTGAACAGTAGTCTTAGACTTAGCAGCAATGCCGCTTAGTGTATCCCCTTTTTTAACTACATATACCTCTGAACTGCTGCCATTTGCAGGTGCTGAAGGTGATGGGGTGGAGCCTGTCTGCCCTTGAGTATCTCCCGGAGTGTTCCCGGCAGATTTTGAAACCTTAAAGACTTGTCCAGGGTAAATTAAATGTGTGCTAAGGCCATTCCAGCTCATTAAATCTTTTAAACTAATATTATGATTTAAGGCAATTTTAGAAAGAGTATCCCCGCTTTTAACTGTATAAGTTTTCGCAGTATTACTTGGTGCAGGCGCAACAGTGCCGCCTGATGACTGACTGGATTCAGGTTTTTCTGCTGCACCTGGTATTTGAAGTTGTTGATTGATTGATAGAAAATCGGAATTTAACTTATTGGCTTTTTTAATATCTGTTACAGTCGTTTTGTATTTAATAGCCAGATGATACAGGGTATCCCCTTTTTTAACTATGTATGTATCAGCGGAAGCCTGAGAGGCAAAGGCAGAAGAAAGCATTGCTGCAGCAGCAATTGAAACCATCTGTTTTTTCACTTTTCCAAATCACTCCTTGGACGTATTTTTGGTACCATTTTATCACATATATCGTCCAAAAAGATCATATTTTTACATGATTATACAAAAAAGTAACTATTATTTTACAATAACAAAGGACTGTCGACTTATGTCATGGTGACTATTGAATCTTCCTGTCGAAAATTGCCACCTTTCCACTTATAAAGTCATTATATCTTTCATCTCTTTGAAGACGGAAAATATCAAGAGCTTGTTCCATATATTTTTTCGCCAAAACAAACTGTTCTTTGAGCTCATAATTAAATCCAATATGATAATGAAGATGCCCTAATAGAAATAACTGATCCTTCTCTAAGCAGATTTTAATAGCTTCAAGGCAGAGCTTTGTAGAATGATCATAATCTTCTAAATCTGTATAGGTTTTTGCCGTATTATAAAGAAGCTTGCTTCGGACAGTTTCATCATTTAAATATATGATTCCTCCTAAATGATTTATGGCACGAAGAAATACATCGAGGGCCTCCTTGTATCTTCCTGCTTCATACAGTAAGATTCCTTTACTGTTCAGAATCTCGATTTCTCTTTCACTCCACACTTTCTCGAATGTTAAATCGATGGCTCTATCAATAAATTGAAGAGCTTCTTCCAGCTGGTGATCGACATGATATTTGTAAATGCCTTTATGCCAGAGGAGAATCTGTAAATTTTTCTTGTTGGATGTAAAAAGCGGATTCTTTACTTCTGTTTCCACGATCTCTTTAATGAGGGGATAATCAAGCTTGCGCCTAGCCATATTCAGCTGGTTTTTAACTTCCTGAACATAATCTAGCCGTGGGGTCGTTCCGTGATCAAAAAAGTAATTTATATCAACACCCAGCCTCTGTGAAATGAAATATAAAGTGGAAGCCAAAGGAAGGACATCCCCTTTTTCAATTTTGCTGATTTGAGCTTGAGTACATATATCTTTTGCCAGGTCTTTTTGGGAAAAACCTGCTGATTTTCTTAACTCTTTGATTTTTTTTCCGATTGCAGAAAAGTTCAAGCGATTACCCTCCTGTAAAATATTCTTATAGTTATATTTACTATTAAAAATCTGTATAAACAAGAGATTTAGAACTAAAAACCATTAATAATGAGTAATAATCAATGATACATTCATTGTATATTAATGTTTTAATGAACAATGTGTAATGCATTTAGGAAGGAAACCTAACTGCAACAGATGGTTTACATCCTTTTAAATCTCCAATTTCAGCCGCTTCCCTATCGGAAGCGGTTCTTTTTGTTTAAGAATTGGAAATGTATTGTCAAATGATAGAAAATAAAATAGAATATTGTCTAAGTATGATAGGGAAATAGGAGGGGGTAAATAGTTGTTGGGTAATCACGAAACATTAAATCAGCTCTTTGTGGATATGCTAACCAAAGCATATGAAAAGGGTGTTGGAGAAAAAGAAATAAGCGTTCATCAGCTTCTTTCAGAGATTGAAAATGACTTGAGGAAAATAGTGGCGAATTAACGAAACCAAAAAATATATAAGATATGAATTGTAATATTACCCCTCTTTATAGAAGGGTTTTTATTTTTGATTGGAACAACGCCGGATGGAAATAATTAAGAAAGATCCCTGCATTTAAAGTAAAAGCGGTTTATAAATTTTTCAATTAGTGAGAGGATATTTTCTGGTACTATCGAATAATATATAGTGGGGTTAAATTTAATTTAACTGCGAAGATGTTTTTCTCCGTTAAGTTTCGTTTACAGTAGACTCTTCAATCTTAGAACTTCAAACGTACCGCATATAGACTGATGCAGTTCCTGTACACTCCTGAATCTTCAAGGATACTATACTTTTTGTGGTAGGATAATACTATTAATTTTACTAAGTGAGGGAAAGCTGATGAATTTAAGTGAGTATTTAATTGGCGACAGCTTACAATCTTTTCGTCAGTATAAAGGATTAAGTGTTAAGGAACTTTCAGAAGGCATATGCTCTGAAGAGGAGCTGGTTTCCTTTGAAAAAGAGAAAGCGTATCCAAGTCTGGAGACGCTGAATCAATTAGCAAATAAAATGAATATTGATCTTACGTACTTCTTTAATATTGCCTCGAAGTCTACCATAAATTATTCTACAGCTGTTATGCAAATAATAAACAAGCACAAGCGGAATTGGAATTATCAGGCGATTAACGAAATTGTTCAAAAGGAATTGGAGAATCCGATTTTCCAGCCTGTCATGCTGAAGCAATTTTTAGTATGGCATCAGGGCATTTGTGTGTTTTATCTTGAGAATGATTTTAATAAAGCAATCAAGCTGCTGCACGGTGCCTTAGATCTTACAAATGAAAAAAGGGTTAACTTATCGGAAAGAGAAGTTGAAATATTAACAAGTATCGCTATTTTATATAAAGATATGAACCATTATAAGGAAGCTATTTCCATGTTCAAAAAAGGGCTTAATGATTTGGAGAAACTCCCGCATGTCCTTGAGAGCAGAGGGAAAGTCAGGATTTTGTTTGGTCTATCCCAGGCCTTGACAGAGGTCGGGGAATTCCAGGAGTCCCTGATATATTGCCAAAGGGGAATTGAAATTTGCATACATGAAGAAATCCAATATTTATTTGCCAATTTGCACTATCAAAGTGGAGAAAATTATATAAAACTTGGCAATAAAGAAAAGGGCGTAGAGTTCCTTCAGAAAGCCATTTATATCTTACGGCTGCAGGAAAATAATAAATTCATCCAAATTATTGAATCGGAAATGGAAAAATTGCTCAATAAATGTTAATATATAAATAATTCAATAAATTATGAATGAGAGGAGTTAATGTCATGAAAAAGTTAATTTTAGCTGGGGCGTTGGCTTTAGGTTTAATTGGCGCTGGAGCATCTTTCACAGGGAACCTTGAGGCTGGCATTCCATCAGAACATAGTATTGGCAAACCTGTAGAGTTAGCTGGCATTCCATCAGAACACAGTATTGGCAAGCCAATAGAGTTAGCAGGTATTCCATCAGAGCACAGCTTAGGAATTCCGTCAGAACATTAATATAAACTCATTAATTAAAAGCGGTGCTTACCGCTTTTTTCTATTCGTTTCAAATGTGCAAAAAGCCCGAGCTCAGTATATAAGAAGCTCGGGCTTTAACTTTTATTGGAAATTTGATTTCACCCGCAGAGCGGATGTTTTTACACTGGTATTACTTTTCTGCTTCTTAATGCCCGGCACTGTTAATATATATTGATTCATCGGTATTAATTGTATCGCTTTTACCATTGCGATTGAACCTAATAAAATTAAGGCATAAACAAAAGGGAAGAATGCTGTTTTCCAGACAAAATCCGGTGCAATCTGGATAAAGCTATATAGAACAAAAGGATGTACCAGATAGATGGCCATAGATAATGTTCCTATCTGTGTAATAAAGCTGTTGAGCAGCCTGATTTTTTGGATTTGTTCTCCGATCCCAATTACAAAAAGAGTAATGATGGGAATGTTGAACATATTCGTCACTCTATTAGAAGGTGTGGACCCCATTGTTTTGTATTCCCATACAGCGGCAGCTGTGACAATTAGAACCGCAATCCCCAATAAGATTTTATATTTCTTTGAAAATATACGTAATGGTTCCCAAAAATAAGCGAGGAACCCGCCAAAAATAAAATAGAAAATCCAGCTTGGCAAAAATGCCCGCTGACTTAGGATACTCCCAAGGATTCCTTCGAATTCTCCAGGATTGAATGACTTTACAAAGTAATAGTTTATACATACTGCTCCGATAAGCAGCGCTGGCCAAATCATTTTTGATTTAACTGCCTGCAGCAGCGGAAATAGCAAGTAAAATTGAAAGACAATGGACATAAAATATAAATGATAATATGCATTGCCAAATATGAAGTTCACCAGGAATTGCTTTTCTCCTGATTCTAATGGATTTACGCCAAGTACTAAATACGTAAACAGTAAATAGAAAACACTCCAAAAGAGAAATGGCAAGCCAATCTTTGTAAATCGGCTTGCAGCAAATCGATAAAAATCAAAGCCCTTAAATCTTGCCTGATAAAATAGGAGAAAACCGCTAATAAGTGCAAACATTGGTGTTCCGAAGCGGCTGATTTGATTGATAAATAAAGTGAACTCGTTATATGTTTCGCCGTGCTCATAATAGAAAGAACCAGAAACATGAACAGCAACGACAAATAGGCAGCCTATTGCCCTCAATATATGAATCTCAGAAATATGTCCGCGAGTATTACTCATTAATCTCACATCCTTAACAAGGATTAAATACCCTTACCATCATATAAGAAAGATTCATCTAAATACTTATTGTAAAATAACTTTAATATAAACTTAGCGTTTCATTAATAATGAATCCTAAAATTGGATAAGATGGTTTAGCCATGGAATAAGAGGGTTACTCAGGTTGGTTTTTTTATAAAATTTTAGGGGAATTGATAATGTAGGGGGGGAATAATTAAAAGGAGGAGTTCAATATGGAAGAATTCTATGGAACAGAGGAGTATTTTGAGAAAAAGGTTTCTAATTACCTTTCAAAGGATACTGACGAAAAAAGACTGTCAAAAATTGCTGCCCGGCTGGAGTACGAAATCAGGTATGAATTCATCTGTCATGAAAGAATCAGGGATGAATGCCTTGAGAATCTATTTGAAGTATGTGATAGGGTTATTTCCGATAAATAAAAAAATTAGTAAAAATAGTATTTTCTTGAAATCTTCCTTTCTCTTTTACATTCATAAAAAGGAGAAAAGACTTGAAGAAAATACTATTATGTCTATTTGCGGAACACTCACTTTTTTCTCTCAAAGGCAAAGTAGAATATTAAATTTAAAGAGTCTTCGTAAGAGGGCTCTTTTTCTTTCTTCCCTATTCTAGAAATTTAATATCATTAGTCCTTTTGACCTGGACTAATAGTCCTTGTTGGTAATATAATGAATAGGAAAATTTTACAATAGGAGGAAGATATGAAAAGATCTTTAATTGTTTTCCTGAGTCTGGCTGTACTCTTTTTCTTTACTCAGGAAGTAACCAATGCAGAAAATACCAGATTATCAGGAAAGGACCGTTATGAGACAGCAGTTAACATTTCCAAAAAAGGCTGGTCAACAGCAGATACAGTGGTGCTGGCCATTGGAGATAATTTTCCTGACGCTTTAGCCGGCGGTCCATTAGCTTACAAGTTAAATGCACCAATACTGCTGACTAAAAAAAATACCCTTGGAGAAATAACCAGAAAACAGATTTCAAGTCTAAAAGCAAAAAAAGCAGTAATCCTGGGCGGTAAAGGTATTATTACCGAAAATGTCGAAGCGGAACTGCGCTCTTTAGGACTTTCCATTGAGCGTATAGGGGGAAAAGACCGATACATAACTGCCGCATTAATTGCGGACAAGCTTGGAACTAGCAATAAAGCCATTATTGCATACGGAAGAAATTTCCCGGATGCTCTTTCCATTGCACCATATGCTGCCAGAATGGGATACCCTATTCTGTTAAGTGAAACGAAAGCATTGCCAGAGGTAACAAAGGAAAAGCTAAAAGGCAAGTCTGAAACATTCTTTGTTGGAGGAAAAGGGATCTTAGCTGATAGCCTGCTGACTCAAGCACCTAATGCTAAACGCGTTTCAGGAAAAGACCGCTATCAGACAGCTGTTGCAATTATTAACCAGTTCCAATCCAAAGCTCCAGCGGCGTACGTTGCTACTGGTACCAGCTTTGCGGATGCATTAACAGGTTCAGTTTTAGCGGCAAAGAATAATGGAGCTATGCTTTTGGTTCAGACAACTAAGCTTCCAGATGCTATTAAGAGCCATCTAAACTCGAATGTTTACTCAAGTTTGACAGCATTAGGCGGCAATGGAGCTGTTTCTAATAATGTATTAACTCAAATGAATGGCTTACAGGCGAATAATACTTTTGAGAAGTCAGCAAAAATTGATGTAAACAAAACCTATGGTGCCAAGCTGGCAGATTACGGGGATGAAGATTATTATCAATTTACTATCACAGAACCCGGAAATATTACCCTCCAGCTTAAACAAACAAGCGGTGCAAGCTGGTATGCTACTATATTAACGGCTAATGGGGATGCACTTGAGGATTTCTCCACTAACTATAACTCCGGGGCTTCAGGAGTAACGAATAATTCGGTGGGGCTTCCTAAGGGGACATACTATATTAAAATTGAGAATTATTCAGATGGATATAAAGTTCCATATTCATTTACAGTTAAATACACAAAGAGCAACAATTATGAAAAAGAGATGAATAACACGATTGCAGCAGCAAATCAAATAAATGTTAATGCAGACTACAAAGGGGCTTTACAAGACAGCGGGGACCTGGATTATTATAAATTCACTTTGACAGCCCCAGGGCAAGTGGAATTGAAAATGGACCAGATGCCTGGAGTCTCGTGGGAAGGCACATTGCTGAATGAGAAAGGTGAAACATTTACATACTTCTCTACTGAGTATGGAACGTATGCAAATGGAGCTACAAGCTATCGGACTGGTTTACCAGCTGGAACCTATTACTTCCTGATTGATAATTATAGTGGTGCCCAGGATGAGGAGTACAAGTTGAAAGTACAGTATATTCAGGGCAATTACTTTGAAAAGGAATTCAATAACACCATCGCAACTGCAAATATACTAGAATTGAATAAAAGCTATAAAGGTTTATTAAGTAAATCCGAAACAGTAGATTTTTATAAATTCACTTTAGATTCTGCAGGCAAAATTAATGTAAACGTGAAAAATACCCCGGGTAAAAGCTGGGAAGTGCAGGTTATGAACCGTAATGGTGAGCAATATGCATACTTCAACACAAAATACGACGATTATGCAGGCGGCTACTCTAATGTTCCAATCGGTTTGCCGGCCGGGGATTATTACCTTGTCCTTGAAAATTACTCAGATAGTAAAGATGCTGAGTATGAATTTAAAGTTAACTTCAGCAAAGTAAGCAATTATGAGAAAGAGTTCAATGATAGTGTTCAATCAGCCAATCCAATCAGCATAGGTGCACAAATATCAGGCTCCATACAAGATGGAAATGACGAGGACTTCTACTCTTTCCAATTGGATAAATCAGGGACTCTTTCTTTAACAGCAAAAACGAAAGAAGACAGCAGCTGGTATTATGAAGTCGTGGATGGATCCGGCAAAACGCTGCAATATATGTATACACCTTATGATAATGTCACAGCAGAAGAAGTAACAAAAACGGTATCATTACCGGCAGGAAAATATTATATAAAAGTAGATAACTATTATAATTCTTCCTTCCAGGAATACTCATTCTCTGTTAAGAAATAAAAATGAAAGACTGTTTCCAGTACATTAGAACTGGAAACAGTCTTTTTTGTTAAATATTGATTTAATCGCATTGACAGCGTTTACAATAAAATTACAAAACTCGTCGGAATTTTAATGCTTTTTTAACAAAAAATGATAGTATTTTACTACTTTTAGTATATAATCGACTTGTCAGACATTAGACGAGAGGTGGAAAAAAGGTGAAAAAGGGTATTAAAAAGAAGTTTAGCGGATTGCTAGTCTCTACACTTGCTGTTGGTATGCTTTCTCCATTAGGATCCGGCGCATCAGCGGAATCTTTGCCGAAAAATGTCTTATCCAATGAGGCATATGTAAAACTTAAAATCATGGAAACGACTGATGTCCATGGAAGCATTATGAACCATGACTATTATTCAGATACACCTGTCGATAAGGGTCTTGTAAAAGTGTCGACTTTAATAAAAGAAGAACGGGCTGAGAATGAAAATAACTTGCTGTTCGATAATGGCGACCTCTTACAGGGAAATCCTTACACAGATTACATAGCGAAAGAAGATCCGCTGACATTTGCGGACCGTTTATCAGGCAAAGACCGTTTTAAAACGGCTGTGGAAGTTTCGAAAAAGGGCTGGGATTCATCCGACGTTGTTGTGATTGCCAGAGCAGATAACTTTGCAGATGCGCTTGCGGCTACACCATTAGCGTATAAATATGATGCCCCCGTTTTATTAACAAAGACAAAAGAACTAAATGCTGATACAAAAAATGAAATTAAGCGATTAGGAGCTAAGAAAGTCCTAATTGTGGGCGGTACAGGAGCTGTATCTACAGCAGTTCAGCAAGAAATTTCTAAAGATTTGAAAGTTTGGGTTAAAAGGATTTCAGGTGCTGACCGTTTCGCAACAGCTGCTGAAATTGCAGGTGAATTAGGCGGAAGCGCAGATACAGCTATTCTAGCATACGGCGGTGACTATCCTGATGCCCTTTCCATTGCTCCATATGCAGCTAAAAATGGCATTCCAATCCTATTAACTGGCAAGAACTCTCTTCCAAAAGCAACTGCAGACGTGCTTGCAAACAAGGAAAATACGATTCTTGTAGGTGGTTCCGGCGTAATTAGTACAGCTGTTGAAAAGGCTGTAAAGAATCCAACACGCTATTCTGGCAAAGACCGTTTTCAAACTGCTGTAAAAGTAGCGACTGAGCTTGATGAAATCAAGAGTAAAGTATTTGTTTCAAACGGCTATGGGTTTGCGGATGCTTTAACTGGCTCTGTGCTGGCTGCTAAAGAAGATGCTCCATTGCTGCTGGTTAAGCAAGGCTCATTGCCGGCAGGAACTGATGCACTTGTAGACGGAAAATCTGTCGTTGTTCTTGGTGGAAAAGGGGTTGTTTCTGAAGGCCTAATCGAAAATGAAACACATCCAATCTATGAAGCAATGAATCAATTGGATTACGATGCTGCCACTTTAGGAAATCATGAATTCAACTATGGCCTTGATTTCTTGGAGGGAAGCTTAAAAGGTGCTGAATTCCCTTATGTAAATGCCAATGTTTATAAAGATGATCATGATAATGACCCAACTAATGATATAAACTACATCAAACCATACCAAATCATCGAAAAGAAAGTAAAGGATGAAGCTGGTAAAGAGCAGACTGTTAAAGTGGGAGTCATTGGCTTTGTTGCCCCTCAAATCATGCAGTGGGACAAGGCCAACCTTCAAGGCAAAGTGGTGACGGAGGATGTTGTTGCTTCTGCCAAGAAGTGGATTCCTGAAATGAAAAAAGATGGTGCTGAGGTGGTTGTTGCACTATCACACAGCGGATTTGACGGAGATAAAACAAACAAAGAAAATACTGCGTTTGCTCTAAGTGAAGTAGAGGGTATCGATGCGATTTTAATGGGCCATACCCATAAATCGTTCCCAAGCAATGATGCGTCCTTTAAAGTAGATGGAGTAGATACAGCAAAAGGCACCATAAACGGGGTTGCGGCTGTACAAGCGAATGTTGATGGAAGCAATCTTGGTGTCATTGACCTGACTTTAGCAAGAGTGGATGGAAAATGGACTGTTAGGGATTCCCAGTCAGAGGTTCGTGTTACTTCTAAGGATGTGGCTAACGACCAGAAGCTTGTAGATATATTAAAATCATCACATGAAGAAACGGTTAAATACATTAACAGCCCTGTTGGCGAAACAACTGCACCTATCCACAGCTATTTTGCACGTGTACAGGATGATCCATCTGTACAAATTGTTAGCAATGCGCAAAAAGAGTTTGTAGAAAATGCACTTAAAGGAACAGAATATGAGAACCTTCCTGTGCTATCATCTGCTGCTCCATTTAAAGCAGGCAGAAACGGCGCGAGTGAATATACAAATATTCCCAAAGGTACAATCACGATCAAAAACGTGGCTGACCTTTATAAATACCCTAATACTGTACAAGCTGTTAAATTAAACGGTGCAGAAGTGAAGGAGTATTTAGAGTGGACAGCTGGTAACTTTAATAAGATTGACCCTTCAAAAACAGAAGAACAAAATCTGATTAACAATGATTTCGCAGCTTACAACTTTGATACTTTGGATGGCGTAACATATGAAGTTGATGTAACTCAGCCTGCAAAATATGATTCAGCTGGAAAAGTTGTGAACGAAGGCGCTAGCCGTATCAAGAATTTAGAATTCAATGGTAAGCCTGTTAAGGAAGATCAGGAATTTGTCATTGCAACAAACAACTACCGTGCAGCAATGTCAGTTGTTAACCCTGATGGCAATCGAATCATCTATCAATCTGCTGACGAAAATCGCCAGGTAGTCATGAATTATATCATCAAGAACAAGACAATCAATCCATCTGCTGACCAGAACTGGAAGCTGTCTCCTATATATGGTGATGTAAATGTTACATTCGAATCGTCTCCAGCAGCTAAGGAAATTGCAGCTAGTACTGAAAATATTGAATATGTTGGCGAGGGAGCAAACGGTTTCCACAAATATGCAGTTAACATGTCAAAACCGTTTGAAGTTCAATTATTGGGAATCAATGATCTTCACGGCCAGCTTGATACGTTTAATGCAAAGCTTGGTGCTGAAGGTGCCGGCGGAATTGAATATTTGGCGGCCTACTTAAAAGAACGAGAAGCAACAAATCCTAATACATTCATGCTTCATGCAGGGGATGTGGCAGGAGCAAGTTCGCCGGTGTCTGCATTGCTGCAGGATGAGCCGACGATTAAGCTATTAAATGAAATCGGCTTTGATCTAGGAACACTTGGAAACCATGAATTTGACGAGGGCGTTGATGAGATGCTTCGTTTGATCAACGGCGGAAGCCATCCAAAGACGGTTGATAAGTACGGTGAATTCGAAGGGGCAAGCTTTCCATACGTAGTTTCTAACGTAGTTGATTCAAAAACAAAAGAACCTATTTTGGATCCATATGTAATCAATGAAGTAAATGGCGTTAAGATCGGATTTATTGGAGTGGCATACTCTGACACACCTACTATCGTTACTCCTAGCGGTGTAGCTGGAGTTGAATTCACGGATGAAGCTGAAGCAATCAACAAGTATGCTAAGGAATTGAAAGATCAAGGGGTAAAATCAATTGTTGTTGTATCCCACAACCCTATAAAATCTGACACTGACGGCAATAACCCTACAGAAGAGCTTGTGGAGATTGCAAACAAAGTTGATGATGAAGTCGATGTCATGTTTGGCGGACATAATCACCAATATGCAAACACAGTAGTTGATGGCAAGCTTCTGGTTCAATCTTTCTCATACGGAACTGCATTCTCTGATGTAAATCTTACGATTGACCCTGTAACAAAGGACATCATTAAGAAGGAAGCTGAAATTGTAACGACTTACCGTGATGGCATTGAGCCAGATGCAGAAATTAAAGCTATGCTTGACGCATACATTGAAGATGTTGCTCCAATCCTAAACGAAAAAATTGGTACAACAACCTCTGGTATCAGCAGAGATGAAAATGCTGACGGAGAGTCTCCAATGGGTAACCTGATTGCTGACTCTATGATTGCTGCAACAGGGTCTGACTTTGCATTCATGAACCCAGGCGGTATCCGTGCAGAAATTGATGCAGGGGAAATCACTTGGAAGGAAGCATTCACTGTACAGCCATTCGGCAATGACCTTGTAACAATGGACCTGACTGGTGCACAAATTAAAACTCTATTAGAACAGCAATGGGGTTCTAAGCAAAGAATTCTTAAGGTTGCCGGTTTGAAATTCTCTTATGATACATCGAAAGAAGCTGGCAAGCGCATTGTTTCTGTAACAAAAGCGGACGGGACTCCTATCGTAGATACAGAAACATATTCAGTAACGGTTAACAACTTCATGGCTGATGGCGGAGATGAATTGCACGTTCTTAAGGAAGGCAAAAACCGCGTAGTCGATGTAGTAGATCTAGAAGCATTGGTTAACTACATTAAAGATCAAGGCGAAGTGAACCCTGTTACAGAAGGGCGTATTATTAAAGTTAATAAGTAATTTAAATGAAGACAGGCTCAATGGTGAAGCCTGTCTTCATTGCATTTCGTGAGGTGCTTTAACGCCAAAAGTTTAATTTCAAGATGGAATATTTTAATTGTCAAGGAAGAATTTTGTCGAAAATTATATTCTGTCATCACTAGAAAACTATCTATCAATTTCCATTATTCCGCCCTATAATTACTTTTGATACTTAACCAACTAGGAGGAAATCATGAAAAAGGCTATCATTCTATCCGCTCTATTAACATTGGCTTTACCTTTTGGACAAGTTAAGGCAGAAGACGCACCAACCCATCGTATTTCAGGCAAAGACCGTTACGAAACCGCAGTAAACATTTCTGTTGAAGGCTGGGACATGTCTGCAGTTGCTGTTATTGCTACAGGTAAAGACTTTCCAGATGCTTTAAGTGCAACACCTCTTGCTTATAGATACGGTGCCCCACTTCTATTGACACCGGCCAACTCATTACCAGCCAGTGTGAAAAGCGAATTAAAGCGGCTAAAGGTAACCATTGTATATTTAATTGGAGGAACTTCGGTTATTTCTGCAAATATAGAAAAAGAGCTTAAAAGTATGGGAATATCCACAATTACGAGAATTAGCGGTGCAGATCGCTATGAAACCTCAGTGAAAGTTGCGAAGCATCTGGAGAACTCAGAAAGTGTAGTGGTGGCGACTGGAGAAGGCTTTGCTGATGCTTTATCAATTGCCCCGATAGCTGCACATTTGGGGATGCCAATTCTTTTAACCAAGAAAAATTCGGTTCCGTCCTCAGTAAGTCAGTTTGTTAAAGCAGAACAGCCGGTGGAATCTTTTGTTATAGGCGGTACTGGAGTCATAAGTGAGCAAGTGGCAAGCACCTTTCCTATGCCAGAACGTATTAGTGGGGTAAACCGTTATGAAACAAATAGCAATGTCATTCAATATTTTGAAGAAGCAATTTACATGGATTTACCGGTGATTGCCACAGGTGAAAATTATCCTGATGCACTGGCTGGATCAGCCTTTGCTGCTGCAACCTGGAATCCGGTAATCCTAACCCACCCAACTAAACCGCATCAAACAACGATTGATACGGTCCAAACAAATTCTGATTATACCGAGCTTTATTACGTGCTGGGCGGGGATAAAGTTGTGACTGAGCAGGCAATAAATTCTTTATTTCAAAAGTAAAGAGCACAGGTCTAATTAAAGGTACATCTTTTAGCGAAAGTACTTTTGTTTTGCAATAGTTTAATAGATTAGATTTTAAGAGTGGTTTCAACAATTGGAGGCATACTTGTGAGAAGAAGTCGTTTATTTTTAGCCGCTTTCGTATTGCTATCATTTTCTTTATTCTCTAGTCCAGCATCAGCAAACAATGGTTATGAAGAGAAAAAAATCATGCTGCAAGAAGATATCGGCTATCCAAATGTTAATGAACAAGAACCCAATGACTATTTTACCGATGCAAATTTAATCTCATTGGAGGATGAAGTTACTGGAACAATGAGTTCCGGAGATTGGGATATGTACAAGATTGCAATTCCGAAAAGAGGTGGCTTTTTCCTTGCTGGGCAAGTGTTAGAAGCCTTATCAAGTCGAACGCCTAAAATCAGTATTGTAATCTATAAGGAGAACCCAGATGGAACCAGAAAGGAAATATCCCAAGTAGATGGCGAAGCAGATAGTTCATTTGATGAGGACGGGGGATTTTATGCAGAGGCTAAATTAGAAGCCGGCACTTATTATATACAATTAACAGACAACTACCAAACGACACGAGGAGAACAATATACGTTCACTACAATGGTCTTTGAACCAGATGTTTATAGAATCTCTGGTAAGGATCGATATGAAACGGCTGTAAATGTTGCGTACGAAGGATGGCAATACTCTGGTGCCGATGAAATATTACTGGCAACTGGTACAGACTTTCCGGATGCATTAGCGGCTGCACCTCTAGGCTTCTATTTAGATGCACCTATTTTACTAACAACAAAGAATTCGCTGCCGAACTCTGTTATTCAAGCAATTCGTGAACTGGATGTAAAAAAAGTAACCATAATTGGCGGTACTGGAGTTGTGTCTCAGGGGGTCGAAAACTATCTTAAGAATACTCTTGGTCTAACAGTAGCACGCATTTCCGGAAAGACGAGGTATGAAACGGCGGTCCAGATTGCAAATAAGCTGCCGCTTCAAGAAACATCTATTGTCGTTTCAGGGGAGAATTATCCGGATGCCTTATCTATTGGGCCGTATGCTGCCATGAATGGTATTCCGATCTTATTAACTCAGGCCAATACGCTGCCTTCACCAACTGCAGCTCAAGTAAAGAAATACAGCCATACATTTGTCATTGGCGGAACAGGTGCAGTTTCAGAAAATGTTCGCAAACAATTGCCTGGCCCTGATCGAATCAGTGGCAAAAACCGCTATGAGACATCAGCAAACGTATCTAAACAACTATTCTCGGCTGGAATTGACTCTGCATTTGTCTCAACAGGAAGCAACTTTGCAGATGCGTTAACGGGCTCTGTTCTGGCAGGATTATATGTTGAGCCAATTGTGTTAACGACACCAAATACACTTCACCCAGCTGCAAAAGAGCTTTTTGTTGAAGAACAAGTATTGTGGTACACCATTATTGGCGGAAAAGGTGCAGTGAGTATTGACGTTGAAGATGAAATTTGGTCGTTGATTCAATAATAACTTTAGGAGGAGACAGAGGAGCTCTGTCTCTTTTTAACGCTTGCTGAACTCTTTGTCAACGCAGAAGGATTTTTATGGATACTCAGCAAGACTGGAAAATGTGGACTGCAGGTGTTTTATTGATTTGAATTAGACTTTTACACCTGTTCACTAAAAATCTTACTTTTCGGAACTGCAGCTCTTTAAAAACAGAGATATTAAAGCAATAATAAAAAATGCCATAGCCAATGAGGCAGAAAAGGCAGAGGAATCAGGTAATAAAAACTTTCCTGCCGCATATGATATAACTCCCATTAATAAATATGATAGAAAGTTTACAGTTTTAGTATTTTTGAATCTTAAAGTGTGCTTCAATATCTCTACAAAGGATATAGAACCAAAAATAATTCATAAGTTTAGCAGTATATCTGCCACTCCTAATCCCCCTAAATGAACATCACTAGCAGCTAATTATTACTCTTCCGCAGCCTCAGCTCTTCATTTTTTCAAGTGAAAATTCAGGATGGTAATGGATGGAACTCGATTATGTTTCTCTCAATCTTCTCCTTGTATCTTCATCTATTAAAAAGAAAATGATTGAACTTATTACAGCGGAAATGCAAAAGAAAGGTTCAATAAAGTATGTAAAAAATCCCAAGCCAATATGAATGAATGCAGATATCCATGCTTGATATACACTGAAACTTCCAGAAATAAGTTCTGCAATAATGGAAGCGGGTATTCCATAACAAAAAACTCCTAGTGAGCACATGAAAAAAATAAATAGAAAGTCAAAGAACATGGTAAAGTCAAGTGAGAATCTTCAGAAATGGGTACAACACTAATTCCAAATGAAAAAATAAGTGAAGTGTACAAAGCTACTCTAATTTTTCTGAGTTTTTTTTAAACATTATCTCTCTGGCTGCTGGGATTAGAAAAGATATTGAAGATATGGCGAGTATCAATTTTATTATTTCAGGAATGATAGAAACATATATGATGAATAAGACAAAGACTGCAGTGACGCTTGGAATTATATTATTAGCACATAGCAAATCTAGTTTCAGCCTTTCTTATATTAATAGGTTAGGAATAAAATCTCCGTTTCTAATTTATTGGCCGGGCATAAAAGACAAACCGCTCAGGTGCATCGCCAATATAGGTAAAGGGGTAGCAGGTAGTCACAGTCAATACCTCTTCTGGAGACGTGGTTTTAATAATGGTAAGGTCATCTGCATCAACAATCTTCGTATCATAAATTTCGTAAGAAAAGTCCCCATATGATAATTTCACCGTAAAGATGTCTCCAATCTTAAGTTGGTCAAAGTTCCGAAAGACTGTGTCCCTGTGACCTGAAAGGACTATTTGATCTTTTTGTCCGGGAAAAGCCGTTCCGGTGTAATGTCCTACTCCAGCCTCAAGCTGATCGTTATCTGTACCCTCAATGATGGGAATATTCTTATTAATTTTAGGTACCGATAGAAGTCCGATTGTTTCATTCTGTTCAAATACCAGCTTTTTGTCTGCTCCATTACGCAGCAGCTCCCTGGCTTCTTTTCTTCTATCTTCAATCTGATGATGAGAGTCTCTAATCTCAACTATCGAATAGGCGGTTAAAGCTGATCCAATTATTAGAAACAAATATATAAGTGTTTTTTTCATGCCAGCCTCCTCATTTGTCGAAAAACGGCTAAAAATAAAGATTTACTTTTATTTATTAACAATTATAATTATCTTAAATGTATAATTCTAGTAAATATTAACTATTATTTCCAAAAGAGGAGTACGCGAATGAAAAAAAGTAAAATCTGGTTAAATGTTGCTGTCGTTATGGCTATTATTTTCTCATTTTTTAGTCCGATTTCCCAGACACATGGATCAACAAAAGCTGCCGCCATGATTGATTTAGCAGAGCCTTTGTTGGAAGACGGGAAAGTAACGTTAACATGGAAAACAATTTTATCCGTCCAGAATCAAAGTCAGGAAACCTATAAGATGATTAAAAATGATGAAATTCTGGAGATCGAGCCAACTTTAATATCGGCTGAAATTCTAGATGAAAAAGTCATTAAAACATACGAGTATATTGATCAGGCAGCAGCAGAAGAACAAGTATATGTATACTCTATTAAGGGCCAACAGGGTGATGTAGATTTAACAAGTGCTGCAAAAAAGGTATCTGTATACATAGAGGACTCACAATCTTCACCAGAAGAAAGTGAGGAGCCTGCAGAAGAAGCTAAAACTGACGAGTCTTCAAAAGGCAGTCAAGAACAAGCAGAGTCTGATCAGGATCCCCCTTCAACAGAAGAACCAGCTAATCCTGTAGCCGAAGAGGTTATATTAGAGAACCCTAATCTTGAAAAAATCATCCGAGAGCAGCTGCCTAAACCAGAAGGTGCTCTTCTAAAAGATGATCTGGAAAAGTTAACTTTCTTGAATATAAATAACCGCTTTGGGGATGTTGATAGTTTAAAAGGATTAGAGCTTGCTGTTAATCTGCAGCATTTAATAATTGAAGATGTGTCGATATCAGATATCAGCATCCTGGAAAACTTAACGAACCTTACTGAATTAAAAATAAATTCTTTGCCTTTGGAGAATATTGATAGTCTGCTAATGCTTCCGCTTTTGGAAAGAGTTCAAATTGGGAATCTGGAGCTGGACCTGGGTCAATCAGATGTTCTAAGGGATTTATCCCTTAGAGGTACTCAGATTGAAGTATTGGATGACAGTAAATCGTTTCTTTTAAATGTCTATCGGATTACCGAATCCTCTGCTCAAGTTTCATGGGGGATGTACGGGTCAGGAAAAGTAGATAAATACACTTTAACTCTTAACGGGGAAATCATTGCCACAGTGGAGGATGATGTATATGAACACCAATTAACGGGGCTGAAGCCATCAACCTCCTACAATATTAAAGTAAGCGCTTTAAGCGCTGGAAGTGTTATGGCAGAAAATGAATATTCCTTTACAACGCTGCCTTCTCCACTGGGAGAAAAAGTGAAAATACCGGACTCTAATCTTGAAGCAGCCATCAAGGAAGAGCTTGGCCTTGATCGTGAACTTCATACGAGTGATATGGAAAGATTGACAGCTCTCTTTGCTCCGGGAATGGAAATTGAGTCACTGGATGGCTTGGAAAATGCAGTGAATTTGGACCATCTGGTTGTTTACGATAACAGAATAGAGGACTTAGCTCCTCTGAAAAGTCTAACAAAGCTTGTGATCCTGGATATTGGCGATAATCCTGTTTCGGATTCTTCGATTTTTAAGAATCTAACGAAGCTGGCCAATCTGGATGTATCCTACACAGGATTTGAAGATTTCACATTCTTAAAAGAACTTCCTAGCCTTCAGGCGGTTTATCTTTATGGGAACCTTCAGATTGAGGACCATGCTCCATCAATAGAGGCGCTTGAGTATCTGCGTTCAAAAGGTGTGGAAGTGAATTATGATTTTGACGAGAATGTGAATATGGAAATCTATACTGATTTTGTAAATGAATCGAAAATCGGAATCTCCTGGGACTATTGGACAGAGGAAGAGGATGATTACTCCTATCCGGATCAATATGTGCTTTCTGTGGATGGTGTCGAAAAAGAAATCTCAGGCGAAATAAACTCAGAAATTTTTACTGAATTGAAACCAGAAACAGAGTATAGTTTTAAAGTTAAAGCCTATCAGGAAGGGAAATTAATCGGAAAGGCAGCACTGACTGTAAAAACGGCACCGCTGCCGACTGGTGATATTATTCACTTTCCAGATAAGAAACTGGAAAAGGCACTGAAGGAAAGGCTTGGACTGGATCGGGATATTCAGGAAAGTGACATGCTCTCGCTGGTATCGATTGACTTATCATCAGCTGAGATTAAGGACCTTTCCGGTTTGGAGAAGGCGGCCAATCTGGAGGACCTGTCTCTTTGGGATAATAACATAAAAGACTTATCCCCGTTAGGCAGCTTAAAACACATAATGAGTCTTGATTTGGATGGAAATCCAATTACAGACCTTAAACCATTAACGGGATTATCTAATCTGCATGCATTGTTTCTTTCCAATACAGGAATTAAAGACTTTTCCAGCTTAAATAACCTGTCCGGCTTAATGTATTTGACACTCTCAAATAACGGGATCGGAAGTATTCCGGATTTATCCGGGCTGAAAAGCCTCGAAATATTGGAGCTGAGCAGCAATAACATAACCTCTCTTAAGGGGCTTGAAGGACTTTCAAACCTGATGATGCTGACTATTGAAAGCAATCCGGTATCCGACTTTACTGTGCTGTCCAAAATGAAGCTGCTCTATTTGGATGCTTCTTATACAGATATGCAAAACCTTAAGTGGGCGGCTGATTTAACCCAATTAGAGGGACTCGCTGTTGCGGGAAACAATCTCAGTGACATCTCGCCACTGAAGAATTTAAAAAACTTATCCATGCTTCTGTTAAACGAAAATCAAATCAGTGATATTCGTGTTCTTCTTGAGCTTGAAAGGTTAGAATATGTAACTTTATTCAATAATGAGGGACTGGACCTGTCTGAAGGCTCCGAAGCAATGAAAATCATTGAACAGCTGCTGGCAAAGGGAGTTTTTGTTGAATTTGAAAACATTACTGAAGGAATGCTTTATTTTGACTCAATAGCCTCAACTAGTAATACCATTGATGTCTCCTGGACTTATGAAGGGGAAGAGGAGATTGAGGAGTATCAGCTGTATCTGGATGGTGAGCTAATAAGAAGCGCTGATCCTTCTGAGACTTTCTATACCTTTGAAGGCTTGGAACCCGGAAAAGAATATGAAATCATGGTAGAAGCATGGTCTGGAGAAGAAATTATAGATTACGGCTTTGCTTTTGCGTGGACCTTGAGCGAAGATTTGAATTTCACGGATATCAGTACATCAGATAGCTCAATTGAAGCCTCATGGGAATATACCGGGAATGAAGAGTTAAGCGGCTATAATGTCTATTTGGATGGCGAGTTCCAGGAGTTTGTTGATGCAGAAACAAACAGTTATACCTTTGAAGAATTAATGCCGAGAACATCCTATACATTAGCCCTTGAAGCGGTCAATAAAGAGGAATCAGTGGTTTCTTATACTTCCACTGACGTTCAGACAGACAGTGATAGTGCTGTAAAGTTCGTGGATGCTGCAGCAACAGAAAACACGATTAAGGCTTATTGGGAATATACAGGCTCAGAGGTTGATGAGTATTTGCTCTATCTGGATGGAGAATTAGCGGCAACCCTGGATCCTGAAGAAGCATTCTATGAATTCACAGGCTTAAAAGAAGGTACTGAGTACGAAATTAGCATAGAAGCTATTTTGGAAGGAGAAGTTGTTGCGTTTGATTCACTCCTGATTAAAACGGAAGAAGCCGGGGAGGAGGATGGCGGCACTGTGCCGGGTAAAAATCCAGGCAAAGGCGGAACACCCGATAAAGATAAAGGAAAACCGGGTTCACCGGCAAAAGATCAGAACGTGAAAGATAACAAGCCATCTAAACAGACTGTAAAAAACACTAAATCAGGCAAGAAGCTTCCAAACACAGCGACGAATATGTATAACATGCTGGCGCTGGGATTGACTCTGTTAATAGCGGGGTCCATGCTCATGCTATGGCACAGCAGAAGAAAGAAGCTTGTATAAAAGTAAGAGGATCCCTCCTTATATGGAGGGATCTTGTTATGTCAATATAATAGAAAGGAAATTACTTATCATGAAAAAAATCATAAACGTAACATTTATATTATTGATCCTATTAGCAAGCGGATGCAGCAGGGAAGAAGTAGAAAAGAATGAAAAACAACTAGCCAATCTGCAAAAAGAAGTGAGTGAGCTAAAAATAGAAAATACAAAACTGAAGATGGAAAATACGAAACTGGAGAAGAAACTAAAAACCATTATAAAGGAGAGAACAGACAGTAAAAATTAAATGATTGGATCCTTTGTCTCCCTTTTCAATAATTTACTATTTTTAGATATAAGAAGAAATGCTATGATAAATATGTCTAAAAATACAGATAAATGTCAAATAGGGGGAAAGAATGAAAAGGATCAGCCAATTTTTAATCCTGTTGTTGTCGGTGCTTGCAATTATATGGAATATAGATATGCCAGAGGCAAAGGCAAATTCAAATCTTGAAAGAATTTCGGGAGATAACCGAATACATACAGCTATTAAAATATCACAAAGGGGCTGGCCAAAGGGACTGGTTTCACAGGAAAGAGCCGTAATCCTGGCAAGGGCCGATAATCCGGCTGATGCACTAGCGGCCGCAAGCCTGGTTGGTGTAAAGGATGCTCCAATTCTATTAGCCTACCCCAATAGAATAGACGCAGCTACTTTAAATGAACTGTCACGCCTGAAAGCAGCAAAAGTATACATACTGGGCGGGACGGGTGCGATTAGCACAGGGGTGGAAAATGCGATCAGAAATAAAGGGATCGCCACACAAAGGGTCAAAGGAAGCACCCGCTATGATACGGCGGCCGCAATCAATTCCATAACTGGGGCTTCATCAGCAAAAGCGATTCTCGTAAACGGCGATACCATTGTCGATGCATTGCCTGCGTCCAGCTATTCAGCCATTAACAAAATCCCTATCTATCTTGCAAAAAGGGATTCGCTGCCAAAAGCCCTTCCTCCTGCAATCAAAGAGGTAATCATTTTTGGCGGAACAGGAGTGGTCAGCGAGAACTTAAAAAAATCACTTGCTGCAAAGGGGATTAAAGTACGAAGAGTGTCAGGTGAAAACCGCTACAGCACAAGCGTAGAGGCAGCAAACTTAAATAATAATACTGACAATGTCATTTTTGTAAGAGGCACGTCCACTAATCAAGCATACCCTGAATATCCGGATGCAGTTGCTTCTTCCGGATTGGCAAAAAAGTTAAACACAAATATTGTGCTTGTCCATCCAACAAGCGTCCAGGACCCGGTCTATGACTATGTGAATCAAATTGATCCAAAGGTATACGTTCTGGGAGGTACAGGAGCTGTAACAGATAGGGTACTGACTGGCTATGGTCTTTTAGCCGGGAATTCCTGCCCGCCTTTTAACTGGCCGGCAGATGGGACTCTAACGTCAGGTTTCGGATCGCGGTGGGGAAGCTTCCATTATGGAATCGATATAGCCAAAAAAGGAGATGTGCCTGTCAAGGCAGCCTACGATGGCACCGTGAGCTATGCCGGCTCTATGACTGGATACGGGAATACCATCATGATCAGACATAGAGGAGACACGCAGGAGACGTTATATGCACACCTTAGAAGCATATCAGTCAAGAAGGGCCAGGTTGTCAAAACAGGCCAGCAGATTGGCTGGATGGGCAGCACCGGCCAGGTATCCGGCCAGCATCTTCATTTTGAAACACATTTAGGGTTATGGAATGGATCGAAGTCCAATGCGGTAGATCCGATTAAGCTGCTGCCGAATTCATCGACGCCTGCTTCGTGTTTTTAAAATGAAAAACCACCATTGAAGTTTACAATGGTGGTTTAAATTTACTTGCTGATTAAATATTCGTTTACAAACTTGCTCCAAAGAAGGTGTCCCTCTTTGTTAGGCACGTCTCCTTCTTCAGATAAGTAACCGAGAATTTCTTCACCCTGCGGATCAGGCCATGCCGTCCAGTGATCAAGATATGGAACTTCATTTGTTTCTGTATACTTCTTTAATTCTTCCACCTGAACAGGATAATAACTAGCCTGATAGATTGGATGTGGAGGCTGAATGATAAATACGGCTTCCGGATTTTCTGCTCTCACTGTTTCGATCCAATTAGATATATGAGTATGAGAATCCTCAATACGAACCTCGCCATTATCATTTAGAGTCAAGGGCTCTAATAGAATAAGATCAGGCTTCAGGGCTGCCAGTTCCTTAGCTTTATTTTCAGCAGAGAAGTCCATGGAGGTTCCATTATAAGTTTGGATCACTACCTCTAAAGAATCAGTACCATATGCTTTCTCAAGTTCTGCCTTTGTTAATTGAGCCCAGCCATTTGTGTCATTGCCAAGGGCTTCAGAACCAGCAAGGACAATTTTAAAAGGCGCTTCCTTTTGCAGAGACAATTCAAATTGTTTTTTTGCTGCATCAGGCCAATTTTTGGATAGAATCTCGAACTCTTCTAAAGTGATCTTTGAAGTATTTGATGGAGCTTCGGCTTTAGACGCCTCCGTGTTAGAGCCTGACTCTTTAGTTTCCAGTTCTGTTTTCTGGGTGGAAAGACCTGTTCTTTCATTCCAATGGGCATTTCCCAAAAAGAGAATCACTCCACAGCCTATCGCAAGGACAATAATCAATAAATGCTTCATAACAGCCTCCAATAAAGAAATTTATATATGTAATAATTGCCAAATAAGAATACTATCTATCAAATTCTTACATTTTATAGTTAAATAGGAAGAGGATTACGGGTTCTTTACAATTTTATTAAAATTATGACAAAAAAACACAAATTTAGCAATATTTTATGATATAATACCTTTTGTTTTAAACATCTAACTAGGAGGATATCATGGAGGAAACGATTAGTCTAAAAGAACTATTCCAGACATTGAAAAAGAGATTCTCTCTTATTATAGCCATAACCATCATTGCGGTCATGATCAGCGGGATAGTCAGTTATTTCGTATTAACGCCTATTTACCAATCATCAACACAGATTCTTGTAAACCAATCAAAAGATGAACAAGGACTTTATAACTATAATGAGGTTCAAACAAACCTTCAGTTGATCAATACTTATAACGTCATTATTAAGAGTGCTGCTATTCTTGAATTAGTTAAGGAACAACTAGATCTTGATATAACAGCAGCGGAATTAAATGAAAAAATTACAGTTCAAAGTGAACAAAATTCACAGGTAGTCACTCTTTCAGTTCAGGATGAAGACCCTCAGATGGCAGCGGACATTGCAAACAAAACCGCTGAGGTCTTTCAAAAAGAGATTGTAGAGATAATGAACGTAAACAACGTAACTATAATAGCCAAAGCTGAATTAGGGGAAAACCCATCACCGGTAAAACCACAGCCGCTTTTAAACATTGCAATCGCAATGGTAGTAGGTTTAATGGCAGGTGTTGGGATAGCCTTCCTATTAGAATACTTAGATAACACCATCAAAGATGAACAGGATATTGAAAAAGCAGTAGGCCTTCCGGTTCTAGGGGTAATTGCAACGATTGAAGAAACAAATGAAAGTTCAAGTCGCTCAGAAAGAAGCTCAAGATTAAGGGGTGAGACGATTGGCTCTTAAAAAAGCAGTGAAAAAGATGGCGATGGAGCATAAACGCAAGCTCATCACAAAGAACGATCCAAAATCACCTGTATCAGAGCAATACCGCACAATCAGAACAAATATACAATTCTCCTCTATAGATGAAGAAATTCGAACCATGATGGTGACTTCTTCTGGTCCTGGTGAAGGAAAATCAACAACAACGGCTAATCTGGCAGTTGTATTTGCACAGCAAGGTAAAAAGGTGCTGCTGGTTGATGCAGACTTAAGAAAGCCAACTGTTCACTATACCTTTAATGTATTGAATACATCAGGGTTAACCAGTGTACTGACAAGCCAGCTTCCGCTTATGGAATCTGTTAAAGCGATTGATGTGAAGAATTTATTTATACTTCCAAGCGGCCCAATTCCGCCTAACCCATCAGAATTGTTGGGATCAAGAGCAATGGATTATTTCATGAAGGCTGCTTTGGAAGAGTTTGATATTATCCTATTCGATACACCGCCTGTATTAGCGGTAACAGATGCACAAATATTATCAAACAAATGCCAGGGAACAATCATTGTTGCAGGCAGCGGAAAAGCTGAAAAAGATCAGTTAATCAAAACGAAAGAGTTATTAACCGGTGCTCAAGGAAAACTATTAGGAGTCGTTTTGAATAATAAGAAAATGAAGGAAAACCAACATTATTATTATTACGGAGCAAACTGACAAATATCGACATTTTTTACTCTTTACGGTATTAAAGCAACATGTTACCATTACAAAAGAACTAAAAAACTGACAAAAAAACGGGAGGGATAGCGGTATGATAGATATCCATTGTCATATCTTGCCCGGAGTGGATGACGGGGCACAAACGATGGAAGATAGCCTGGAGATGGCAAAGGAAGCAGTCAAAGAGGGCATTACCTCTATCATTGCTACCCCTCACCATAACTCTTCTTATCAGAATGAAAAACCAGAGATTCTTTTGAAAGTAAACGAACTAAACACGAGACTTAAAGAGGAAGCTATCCCTTTGATAATACTTTCTGGACAAGAAGTAAGAATCTATGGTGAGCTCCTAGAGGATCTGGAAAAAGGAACAATTCTTCCATTATGTGAATCTCAATATCTATTTATTGAATTTCCATCAAATCATGTACCTAGATATGCAGAGAGACTCTTATTTGAAATCCAGCTGCAAGGGTTAATTCCTGTCATTGTGCACCCTGAAAGAAACAAACAAATTATGGAGCAGTCAGACCTCCTATATCAGTTTGTGGAAAAAGGAGCATTAACTCAAGTTACAGCTTCCAGTTTATGTGGATATTTTGGGAAGAACATTAAAAAGTTTTCACATCAATTAATAGAGGCAAACTTAACTCACTTTATTGCGTCTGATGCTCACAACATAAACAACAGGACATTTAAAATGTCAGAAGCATTGGATGAAATAGAGAGTCAGTATGGAGTAGACACGGTTTACATGTTTAAAGAAAATGCGGAGCTTCTAGTTCAAAATCAAAATATTTATAAAGAAATTCCTGAGAAAATTAAACGCAAGAAATTTCTTGGTATCTTTTAATTATTTCAACTAGAAGAATAAGCATATGTCAGAGAAGTGACCGGTAATGTCTCCTAATCCGATACCAATGGAGACACTCGGCCATGCTGTGGGTAGAGTGGCTTACCTTAGACGCCAGAGTCGTCGATAGCATGGTGTGAGGGGGGGTTAGATGCTCCGAGGCACAATGCCACACGAATTTATTTCGCTTACAGAAATATTAGAATGTAAACCTTTAAATATCTAATGCTAGTACAGGAAATCTCCTGTTTTACCATTAGGTATTTATTTTTTGTCAGAAATAAGAAATATGGAGGAAGATAAATGAAGAAAGTGCGAAAGGCAATAATTCCCGCTGCTGGTCTGGGTACAAGGTTTTTGCCAGCTACAAAAGCTATGCCAAAAGAAATGCTGCCGATTGTAGATAAACCAACTATTCAATATATAGTAGAAGAGGCAGTGGCTTCAGGGATTGAAGACATTATTATAGTTACAGGGAAAGGGAAGAGAGCGATTGAAGATCATTTTGATAACGCTCCAGAACTTGAACAAAATCTAGAGGAAAAAGATAAGCTTGACATACTTGAAAAAGTTCAACTTTCATCCAAATTAGCCAATATACATTATATTCGTCAAAAGGAACCTAAAGGATTAGGCCATGCGATTTGGTGTGCTCGTAAATTTATTGGTGATGAACCATTTGCTGTTCTATTGGGGGATGATATTGTTCAAAGTGAAACACCATGTTTAAAACAGTTAATTAATCAATTTGATGAAACCCGTTCATCAATTGTGGGTGTTCAGAAAGTACCAGAAAATGAAACGCACCGGTACGGAATTATTGATCCATTTACAACAGAAGGTAGACGATATCAAGTAAATAATTTTGTAGAAAAGCCACCACAAGGAACTGCTCCTTCAAATTTAGCAATTATGGGTCGCTATGTTCTTACATCAGAAATTTTTATGTTCCTTGAAAGGCAAGAGCAAGGAGCAGGAGGAGAGATTCAACTTACTGATGCAATTCAGAAATTGAATGAAATTCAACGTGTGTTTGCTTATGATTTTGATGGTAAACGATATGATGTTGGAGAAAAATTTGGTTTTATTCAAACAAATATTGAAATAGCTTTACAAATGGATGAGTTAAGGGGTTCTTTGCTAAATTTCATGGAAAAAGTTGTGGAAACCTCAAAGCAAGTAAGATAGCTTTGTATTGAAAGGAGAAAGAAACTTGAGCGGTAGTAGTACAGTTAATAAGCAGTTAGTAGAAAATAGAGAATCGTTTATCACTGTTAGGGAATCTAAGAACTATTTATTTATAAAGCGCTCCATTGATATTTTTGGTGCTGTCTTTGGACTGATCCTATTATCTTGGGTGTTTTTAATTGTGGCAATCATAATAAAAATAGAAGATCCAAAGGGACCTGTTTTTTTTAAGCAAGTTCGTGTAGGTAGAAATGAGAAAGAATTCTACATGTATAAATTTCGATCCATGGTTTCAGATGCTGAAGAGAAGCTAAAAGATTTGCTCCAGTATAATGAAGTTTCAGGAGCAATGTTTAAAATGAAGGATGACCCAAGGGTAACTAAAATCGGCAAGTTTATTCGGAAGACCAGTATTGACGAGTTACCACAATTATTAAATGTAATTAAAGGTGATATGAGCCTTGTGGGACCTAGGCCACCTCTTCCGCGTGAAGTAAAAGAATACTCAACTTATGATAAACAACGATTAATTGTGACTCCAGGATGTACGGGATTGTGGCAAGTAAGCGGACGCAATAGTCTTGGGTTTAAAGAAATGGTCGAACTGGATTTGGAATACATATCAAATCAAAATATAGTTTTTGATTTAAGAATTATTTTTAAAACTGTATTTATGTTATTTGGTTCAAAAAATGCATTTTAATAATAAAGTAGATAACTTGTATACAAAAACTATAAATTAGAAGGAAGAGTTATGAAAAACTTAATATTTATACCTTATCATGACATATACGACTATGATAATAGTGGCATAATGACTAGAGAATACGCAATGCTTTTACTTTTCTCAGAATCTGGAATTAAAGACCTGTATTGTATAGGGAAACCAAGAACTTTACTAGATGCCAAATATTATAGTAATAAAAATAATTTCCCAGAATTATCATACGAGTATTTATTAAAGCAGCAGATTAATGGATCAAAAAAATTACGCTATTTTACTTGTTTAAATTCAGATGTTTTCTTAAAGAAGAGGTCATGGTGGCCTAAAGGTTATAACAAGCTAGTTGAAAAATTGGAAAAAGAAAAAATTGATTTTGAAAACACTATTTTATATTCAAATAATCCATTTGCATATGGTTTAATTGAGTACTGTCATAAAAAAGGGGCAACAATTATTTTTGATATGATGGATAATTTCTGTGAGCATCCATCACTCAATGAAGAAGAGAGAAATACTGCTTTAAAGGGATACTCTATAATTTCGAAGATTGCAAATTTCTTTTCATGTAATTCCATGGCGATAAAGCAATTTTGTAATACTTCCTTTAATATTGATCCTATACTAATAAAAAATGGAGTTTTCCCGCCACGGCTGTTAAAGGGCTTAGAAAGCTCACAATACACAACATTTTTAAACGAGAAAAAGAAATACAAAAGGACCGTAGGGTACATTGGGAAATTAGGCTTAAGAATAAATGAAGAAATAATTGTTGAAATAAGTAAACAGTGCCCAGATACGCTTTTTGTTTTTATTGGCCCTCATTTAAAAGACCAAAAAAACCTAGAGTTAATGAAGATAATAAAGAGTCAAAAAAATATCCTTTACTTAGGCCCGGTTTCTTCAGTATATATATATTCTTTTCTCACTAAATTTGATGTTCTGTCCATACCACACGCAGTTGGTAAACGTGAAAATGGTGGGGATCCACTTAAATTATATCAGTATCTGAACACAGGGAGACCAGTTATCACAACTCCAATTTTAGGTGTAAATGAATTTAAAGATATTATAAGAATAACGAATAACACAGGGGAATGGATTGAGTTCATTAATAACGAAGAATATAAGTCACTTAGAAATTATAATATTCCAAGCAATATCTATTGGAATAATCGTGCTAAACCACTAATTGATTTTATTGAGAATACAAAATAATTGGAACATGGTGTTGATAATGTATTTTTCAATTCTACTTTTGTTGATAGTTGTATTGTTTGAACCCCTTTTAGAAACCAGTTTTCTACCGGGGATAATATTAATTTTAGAATTAGTATACCTGTCATTTTTAATCCTTAGAAATCCGAAAATTAGTATTGCTTTTATATTTTTTTGTATTTACCTTGTAGTCTTGTTAGCTTGGTCTTTATTAGTAAATCCTTCCCACTATTCAAGCTATATATTTAGGGTATTCACATACTTCTCACAGCTTATTATTGGTACCGGGTTATTTATAAGAGTTTTTAATGACCCGTATAAAAAAAAGAAAGTTGTTAATTCTTTCATAGTATTAATAATGTTTATGGCTATTTATTGCATTATAGAAGGTTTATATGAAAAAAACCTATTATTTTCGAATCTTTTTCGTGAAGATTGGTATGCAAAAACCATTTATGGGGATGCAAGAGGATACAGAGCATCAGGTAGTATGGAATCTCCCTTAGTAATGAGTTTTCCTATTTTACTTTGTTTAAACTTTTCCTATATAAATTTAAGATTAAATGATAAAAAGAAATATGCAATCCCATTTTTACTATGTCTAATATCTTTGTACTTTTTCCAGACAAGGACTGTATATTTATGTGCTGTTATTTGTATTTTCTTAGTAGAGCTTCATAGAACAAGTAAAAAAGATGGTAAATTAAAGTGGAATGTTCTCATATTTGCAATTTTGACTTTTATTATTGGATCGATATACAAAGATTATCTTATAACTTTATTCACTGGGAATATAATGTCCTATACTCATCGTCTAGAAAGTATAAAATTTGTTCTTAATCTAATAGTTAATCAAAATCCTATATACCTATTAATAGGTCATGGATATGGTTCTTTATCATATAAGGTTTATATTGAGAAATTAACAATTACTACAGAAGGCTTCTATGCAATAGACAACGAATATATTACAGTTTTGTATGAAATAGGCATATTGGGATTATTACTTTCAAGCGCAGTTTACGTTTATCTCATCAAAATATGTAAAAATATGAGTGCTAGCAAAAGGATGTTATTTATTACTTCTAGTATTTGTTATGCTATTTATTTATTTTCTTTTAACTTTTTTCATTGGTTCTCTATGGCAACTATCGCAGCCTTTACCTTAGGCGCCTTTATTTCTGAAAAAAAACAAAATCGAAACAAAGATGAGGAAATACATTTATGAAATTTTGTTTTGTAATTCTACATTACCGTACATTAATAGAAACCAAAGAGTGTCTTCAATATTTAAAAGGACTTGATAACCAAAATGATATTCAAATCATTGTAGTAGATAATGGTTCAAAAGATGGGAGCTTAAAAGTTCTCGCGGACAATATGAAGGAAGAAAGTAATATATTATTTGTTGAAGCTGAATATAATGTAGGCTTTGCTAAAGGGAATAATTTGGGCTATACAATTGCGAAATATAAATATCAAGCTGAATATATTGTAATGATGAACAGTGATGTTTTTATCCAGCAAAAAGAATTTATAAGACTGATAGAAGAGATATATGGACAAACTAATTTCGATATATTGGGGCCTGACATCATTACAAAAACTGATGAGCATCAAAATCCTTTAATGCTAGTACATGATAATATTGGGAGAATTAATAAAACTATATTTCTAAACAGAATTAGATTTATGGCGACATTTCTTCCATTTGATTTAAAAAGGTTATTTAAAAATCCAAAAAAATCAAATGCAAATATAAAGGTTCAACCTAATCCTGATTTTAGGGTACAGGTTGAAAACTGTCCTTTACACGGGGCTTGCTTAATCTTTTCTGGCAATTTTGTTAGTCTTCATGAATTTCCATTTTATCCAGACACATTTTTATATGGCGAGGAAGATATTCTATACTACCTTGGTCAAAAGGAAAAAGAAAAGTTCGTTTATTCACCTCTTGTAGAAGTTTTACATATGGAGGATGCTGCAACAAATATCTGTTTTTCAGATTATAAGAAAAAGAAACGATTTATTACCAAACATTCTAGTAAATCATTAAAGGTATTGAAAGAATTAATGAAAAGGTCAAAATAGTATAAAGTCTAAGTAAGTAATTTTACGTAAAGCCCATTTAGTTGCATGACTTAATGAGCATACTGTTGAGGGATGAATTTTGAATAACAAGGCTATTACTTTTCTGAAAAATTTCTCTTATACGCTTTCTTCAAATTTAATATCAATATTCATTTCTACAATGGTGATACTAATCGTACCAAAGTTGATAGGTGTAGAAAGTTATGGTTATTGGCAGCTATACATTTTTTACTCTTCATATGTGGGTTTCCTGCACTTTGGTTGGAATGATGGAATATATCTTAGATACGGTGGAAGAGAATATCAAAAATTAAATATAACCCTATTTTTTTCTCAATTTTGGATGCTTGTTTTTTTTCAGATAATTATAGGTGTTATTATATTTAGTTTTTCTGCAGTCTTTAATGATGATTCTAATAAATTAGTTATTATTAAAATGACAGTTTTATGTATGTTGTTAGTTAATGTCCGATTAATGTTAATTTACCTTCTACAGTGTACAAATAGAATTAAAGAGTATGCCAATATAGTACTTATAGAGAAAGTTCTTTATTGCATTTTTATTTTATTATTTTTATCGGCAGGAGTTAGACTCTACCAATTTTTGATAGTTGCTGATTTATTAGGTAAGTTTTTGTCTTTAGTTTATGCGGCATATTGTTGCAGAGAAATTGTTTTTAATGGATTTTCTACATTTTATTTTAGTCTAAAAGAAACAATTGAGAACATAGCAGTTGGAATAAAGTTAATGTTTGCTAACATAGCCAGTATGCTAACCATTGGAATAGTTAGATTCGGTATTGAACGTGGGTGGGATGTAGGGACGTTTGGTAAAGTTTCTTTAACATTGAGTATCTCCAATTTATTAATGTTATTTATCAACGCTGTAGGCATAATTATGTTTCCAATATTAAAAAGAACTAATTTAGAAAAGCTTCCACAAATTTATTTAACTATGAAGACAATTTTAATGCTTCCCCTGCTTGGTTTGTTAGTAATGTATTATCCATTAAAAATTATATTAATAGGCTGGTTACCACAATATGCAGATAGTCTTAAATTTATGGCTCTTCTTTTTCCAATGTGTGTTTACGAGGGGAAAATGGCTTTGTTAATTAATACGTATTTAAAAACTTTACGTAAAGAGAAATTAATCCTTTTTATTAATCTTATCTCTGTTTTTCTGAGCATATTTTTCACCTTTATGTTTACTATTTTACTAAAAAATTTATCATTAGCTATAGTTACAATTGTTGTGCTTCTAGCTATCCGTTGTATTTTAGCAGAGGTACTCTTATCAAAGATATTAAAAATATCGGTTAAGAAAGACGTAATTTTTGAAATAGCAATGGTACTTATATTTATACTGACAGGTTGGTTAGTTTCCTCTTGGATCGGAACAGTTCTTTACTTAGTTGCCTATGTAATCTTTGTCATAATAAATAGAATTGATATTAAATCATCGTTTGGCCATATAAAAATTTTATTAAAGAATGGTTGATCCGTGGAGTAACCCTTTAAGGTTTTTATATTGGCTTACATTATTTCTTTTTAGAAAATAAGTTAGCCCAAAAGTTGATAAAAAGGTAAGCAATAAACTAAGAATATTAGGAGTCATAAAATGAAAAATATTTTTATTATCGGCTCGAAAGGTATTCCCGCTAAGTATGGGGGATTTGAAACCTTTGTAGAGCAATTAACTGCACGGAAGGTAAGTAACAATATTATGTACCATGTGTCCTGTCTAGGTGACGAAAACAATGAATTTTATCATAACAACGCCCGCTGTTTCAGCGTAAAGGTACCAAATGTGGGAAGCGCAAGGGCAGTTTTATATGATTTATTAAGTCTCCAGGAATGCATTAATTATATTCAAGATAAGCAACTAAAAGATTGTATTGTTTATATACTTGCATGTCGAATTGGGCCATTCTTTTCCCATTATAAAACCAAACTAGAAAAAATGGGTGTAAAAGTTTTTGTTAATCCAGATGGTCATGAATGGAAACGTAGCAAATGGAATTATTGGATTAAAAAGTATTGGAAACTATCTGAAAAACTCATGGTTAAGAACGCAGATTTATTGGTCTGTGATTCAAGGGGTATAGAAAGCTATGTACTCTCCGACTATGAAATGTATAGTCCGAAGACTACATTTATAGCATATGGTGCTGACATTACACCCTCCATAATTAGTAATGACGATATGAAGCTAAAAGCTTGGTATACAGAACACGACTTAAAATCTAAGGAGTACTTCTTGGTTGTAGGCCGTTTTGTACCTGAAAACAACTATGAATTAATGCTTAAGGAATTTATGAAATCTACTTCAAAAAAGGACTTTGTTTTAATTGCAAATGTTGAAAAAAATGATTTTTACGAACAATTAAAACAATCCACTCTTTTTGAGCAGGATCATCGTATTAAGTTTGTAGGAACGGTTTATGATCAAGAGTTATTGAAAAAAATTAGAGAAAATGCTTACGGTTATTTCCATGGACATGAAGTTGGTGGAACCAATCCTTCACTCTTGGAAGCCTTGGCTTCTACAAGTTTAAATTTATTACTAGATGTTGTATTTAATAAAGAAGTTGGAAAAGAGGGAGCTGTTTATTTTTCAAAAGAACCTGGTTCACTAGCTAGCTTAATAAATAAAGTTGAAACTTATAATTTGAATCAGATAGAAATTCTGGGGAAAGCTGCTAAAGAAAGAATAAGAGCAGAATACTCTTGGGATAAAATAGTTAATGATTATGAATTACTTTTCTTAAAATAAATATATCTAAATTATACGGAGGTGGATCCTTTGAAAGGGATTATTTTAGCAGGTGGTAGTGGTACAAGACTATATCCTATTACAAGATCAATATCAAAACAGTTAATTCCAATTTATGATAAACCTATGATCTATTATCCATTATCCATATTAATGTTAGCGGGGATTAGAGATATTCTAATTATCTCAACACCAAGTGATACACCTCGTTTTGAACAGTTATTAGGGGATGGATCAGAATTAGGGATAAAGTTGAGTTATGCTGTTCAACCATCTCCAGATGGACTAGCTCAAGCTTTTATCATTGGGGAAAAATTTATAGGTGGAGATAATGTTGCACTTATATTAGGTGACAACATTTTTTATGGACATGGATTTACAAAATTATTAGAAAAAGTGGCATCAAGAGAAAATGGAGCAACGGTTTTTGGATATAATGTTAAGGATCCAGAAAGATTTGGTGTAGTTGAGTTTGATTCTCTTGGGAGGGCAATTTCTATAGAGGAAAAGCCAGAAGTACCAAAATCTTCTTATGCTGTAACTGGGCTTTATTTTTATGATAATAGAGTGATAGACATTGCTAAAAGTATTGAACCATCTGCAAGAGGAGAATTAGAGATAACCGCTATAAATGAAGAATATTTAAAATTGGACGACCTTCATGTAGAGTTATTAGGTCGTGGATTTGCGTGGTTGGATACAGGAACACATGAATCACTGCTGGAAGCTTCAACTTTTATTGAAACAATTGAGAAACGTCAAAGTTTAAAGGTTGCTTGTTTAGAAGAAATAGCTTATCGAAAAGGATATATTTCAAAAGATCAGCTACTTAATCTAGCGGAACCTTTAAGAAAGAATGGGTATGGTCAATATTTATTGCGACTAGCAAACCAAGTACTGATTGATAATAGAAAGCAGGTGTAAATAATGAAGGTTACGAAAACTAAATTTGAAGAAGTAATAGTAATAGAGCCTAAAGTTTATGGTGATCACCGTGGATGGTTCTCTGAGACATACAGCAAATCTATATTGGCTGATCATGGTATTAACTTAGAATTCGTACAGGACAACCAATCATTCTCAGCAGCAAAAGGTACTTTACGTGGGTTGCACTATCAATTAAACCCAAAAGCACAATCGAAGCTTGTTAGATGCACAAGGGGTTCAATCTTTGATGTGGCTGTTGATATTCGTAAAGGAAGTCGGACGTATGGGGAATGGTATGGTATTGAATTAAGCCATGAAAATAAAAAACAGTTACTTATACCTATGGGGTTTGCTCACGCCTTCATAACATTAACTGATGATGTGGAAGTTCAATATAAAGTTGATGAGACATATTCTCCTGAACATGAGAGGGGTATTTTATGGAATGACCCTGAAATAGGAATAAAATGGCCGATTGAAGTAAAACCGATCCTTTCTGCTAAGGACGAAGTTGCACCCCTATTAAAAAATGCAGAAAATAATTTTACGATTGGGGAATAACCATATGAAAGTTCTTGTAACAGGATATGGAGGACAGCTTGGCTATGACGTAGTCAAGGAGGGAGCCAAACGAGGACTAAAGATGCTGGGTACTACTTCAAAAATATTAGATATTACTGATGAAAAAAAAGTATTTGATTATGTCTACAAACTTAAGCCTGATGCAATTGTTCATTGTGCTGCTTATACTGCTGTAGATAAAGCGGAAGATGATCAAGAAAACTGTTATGATGTAAATGTGAACGGGACTAAATACCTGGCTCAAGCGGCGAAAGAGGTTGATGCAAAGTTTATTTTTATTAGTACTGACTATGTTTTTAATGGGGAAGGAGAGATTCCTTTTACAGAAAATGATCTTCCAAACCCATTAGGATACTATGGAAAAACAAAGTACCTTGGTGAAGAAATAGTACAGAATGAATTAGATAAATGGTTCATTGTTCGTATATCTTGGGTTTTTGGTACTAATGGTAATAATTTTATTCAAACAATGCTTCGGCTATCTGAAACAAGAAATGAATTAAACGTAGTAGGTGATCAATATGGCTCACCTACATCAACCTATGATTTGTCACGATTATTGATCGATATGATACAAACTGATCGATATGGTATCTATCATGTTTCCAACGAAGGGTTTTGTACATGGGCAGAGTTTGCAGAGGAAATTTTCAAATTATCTAATCGAAGAGTGAAAATTAATGAGATATCTACAGAAGAGTATCCGACACGAGCAATTAGACCAAAAAATTCTCGGATGTCTAAAGAAAAGTTAATTTTGAATGGGTTTAAGCCTCTGCCAACATGGCAGGATGCACTCTCTCGGTACTTATCTAAATTAAGTCAAGAGGTGGAATAATTGAAAAAGAAAATTCTTGTAACAGGTGGAGCAGGGTTTATTGGTGGAAACTTTGTTCAATTTATGGTAAATAAGTATCCTGAATATGAAATTTTTAATTTAGATTTATTAACATATGCAGGAGATCTAACTAAACATAAGGATATCGAATTAGAATCAAATTACCATTTTATTAAAGCTGATATTTCAGATAGAAAGAGAATCACAGATTTGTTTGAACAAGAGAAATTTGATTATGTTGTTCATTTTGCTGCTGAAAGCCATGTGGACCGCTCAATAATTAATCCAGAGATTTTTGTCCTTACTAATATTCTGGGGACACAGGTATTGCTTGATGCAGCAAAAGCTAATAATATAACGAAATTTGTACATGTTTCAACAGACGAAGTATATGGTGAATTAGACTTTGATCCAACTACTTTCTTTACTGAAAATACTCCTTTACAACCAAATAGTCCCTATAGTGCTAGTAAAGCATCATCGGATTTCATGGTTCGTGCTTACTATGAAACATTTAAACTTCCAGTAAATATTACTCGTTGCTCTAATAACTATGGTCCTTTTCATTTTCCCGAAAAGTTGATTCCCCTTACAATTTCTAGAGTGCTGAATAACCAAAAGGTACCTATATACGGTAATGGAAGGAATATACGAGATTGGTTACATGTAATAGATCACTGTGCAGCTATTGATCTAGTGTTACACAAAGGTGTGGTGGGAGAAGTATATAATGTTGGAGGGCATAACGAGCGTACAAATTTGGAAGTAGTTAAAACAATAATTAATACTTTGGGGAAATCTGAAGACTTAATTGAGTTTGTAGAAGATCGCTTAGGTCATGACAAACGATATGCAATTGATCCTACTAAACTAGAAAATCTGGGGTGGAAGCCAACCTATACTTTTGAAACGGGTATAGCTCAAACAATTCAATGGTATTTGGATAACCAAGAATGGTGGCAACGAATAATAAGTGGTGAATATCAAGAATATTTTGAAATGCAGTACAGCAAGAAGTTTTAAACATAAGATTCTAAAGCTTTAAGTAAAGTAAGCCAGTTCTCTTAAGAGTGCTGGCTCTTATAAATTTTCAAATGGGTTGTAATATTTATTTTATTTAAGGAGATTGAATTATGAGTAATTTTGAAGAGCTACTATTAAGGTTTAAAAATAGAGATGCAGTTATCGGTGTAGTTGGATTAGGGTATGTTGGACTACCGTTGGCTGTAGAAAAGGCAAAAGCGGGATTTAAAGTAATTGGCTTTGATGTACAACAATCTAGAGTAGAGCAAGTAAATCAAGGTATTAACTATATAGGCGATGTTGTAAACGAGGATCTAGAAGAAGTTGTCAAATCTGGAAACTTTATTGCCACAACGGATTATGGCAGGATATCAGAAGTGGATGCTGTAGCTATTTGTGTTCCCACACCTTTAGATATATATCAGCAACCTGATACTTCTTATGTTTGTAGCTCTGCAAATGAAATTTCAAAGTATGCTCATGAAGGAATGTTAATAGTATTAGAATCAACTACTTATCCTGGTACTACTGAAGAAATTGTAAAACCAGCTCTAGAAGCAAAAGGATTGAAAGCTGGTGAAACTGTATTTATTGCCTATTCTCCAGAGCGTGTAGATCCGGGAAATAAACATTTTAAAACTAAAAATACACCGAAGGTTGTTGGAGGAGTTACTGAGAATTGTACGAAAGTAGCGGCAGCAATGTATCGTTCTGTTTTAGAAGGAGATGTTCATGAAGTATCAAGTCCTGCTATTGCCGAGATGGAGAAAATATTTGAAAATACTTTCCGGCATATTAACATTGCTTTAGCAAATGAAATGGCTATTCTTTGTGAACGAATGAATATAGATGTTTGGGAAGTAATTGATGCTGCAAAAACGAAACCATATGGATTTATGGCATTCTATCCAGGGCCAGGTCTAGGCGGCCATTGTATCCCAATTGATCCCTTCTATTTAACTTGGAAAGCTCGTGAATATAACTATCATACACGCCTTATTGAATTGGCTGGCGAAATTAATAACTCTATGCCTGAGTATGTTGTAAACAGAGCAATGCAGATATTAAACGATGAGGGCAAAGCACTCCGTGGATCGAAGATAGTATTGATGGGTGTTGCTTATAAGAAGGATATTGATGATGTACGCGAATCTCCTGTTTTGAGAATTATTGAGCTATTGGATCAACAGGGTGCAAATTACACAGTTGTGGATCCATATGTTACCTCATTCCGCACGGGAAATAGGAATGTTGAAACAACTACTTTTAGTAAAAGTGTTCTTGAGGAAGCAGATTTAGTGTTAATCACAACAGATCACTCAGACTTTGACTACCAATTAATCGCTAATCATAGTAAAATTGTATTCGATACACGTAATACATTTAAAGGTATTGAAAAATCTAACAAATATTATAAGTTATAGTATACTAGCGGCAAAGGATATATATATTATCAATTTAATGGAAGGCTCATTGCTGATTTGCAATGAGCTTTTCCTTTTTAAAATTTATAATAATCGCTATTGTATTCTCTTTTACATACTTATTTGATAATGATCTAATTATCTACCACCACGAATTGGATATATCTTATTTTATAGAGGTTCTTTATTAAAATTAAGAAAAGAGGTCAATAGTTGAATGAATTGGAGAAAATCAGCGAACAGCTGGCTTAGTTTTGATAATCTAGATAATGATTTAAAGAGCAAGTTACATGAATTATTAGACACAGAAAAGCTATTGGAAGATTGTTTTTATAAACACTTAGAATTTGGTACAGGTGGTATGCGTGGAGAGATTGGACCTGGTACTAATAGGATGAATATCTATACGATCCGCAGAGCATCCGAAGGTCTTGCTCAGTATATCGCAGAGCAGGGAGAAGAAGCTAAGCAAAAAGGAATTGTTATTGCTTATGATTCCCGTCATAAATCACCTGAATTTGCCCAGGAAGTGGCAAAAACAGCAGGGAAGCATGGCATTAAAGCCTATTTATTTGAGGAACTAAGGCCAACTCCTGAACTGTCATTTGCTGTAAGATATCTAAATGCTTATGCTGGTGTTGTTATCACCGCTAGCCATAATCCTCCTGAATACAATGGATTTAAGGTCTATGGTTAGATGGAGGTCAAATCCCGCCAGAAGCTGCGGATAAAATTATTAAGTATGTAAATGCTGTTGAAAATGAGCTTACCATTGAAGTAGCTAATGAAAAAGAAATGCTGGAGAATGGTCTTTTAACTTATATCGGTGAAAGCATTGATCGGGCATATGTTAATCAGCTAAAAACGATTCAATTAAACCCTGAACTAGTTGCGAAGATGGCAAAGGATTTAAAAATTGTCTTTTCCCCTCTTATGGTACAGCTAATAAGCCTGTTAGGGACGGGTTAAAAGCTTTTGGTTTTGAAAATGTAACGATTGTAGTAGAGCAGGAACTACCTGATCCTAACTTTTCTACAGTAAAATCTCCAAATCCGGAAGAGCATGCTGCGTTTGAATTGGCAATCAAGTATGGAAAAGAAATTGATGCTGATATTTTATTAGGAACAGATCCGGATGCAGACAGGCTTGGCGTTGCAGTGAAAAATAGTGAAGGACAATATGAAGTGTTATCAGGTAATCAAATGGGTGCCTTAATGCTTGATTATCTGCTTTCTCAAAAGCAAGAGAAGGGACTTCTTCCCGAAAATGGGGTTCTTATTAAAACAATCGTAACCTCTGAAATTGGTCGAAAGATTGGTGAGGTCTATGGTATTCCAACTCTGGATACTTTGACAGGTTTTAAATTCATTGGAGAAAAGATTAATGAATTTGAGAAAACTGGTCAGTACTCATTCCTATTTGGATATGAAGAAAGTTATGGTTATTTGATTGGTGACTTTGTTCGTGATAAGGATGCTGTTCAATCTGCAATTTTTGCAGCGGAAGTAGCAGCTTATTATAAATCAAAGGGAATGACTTTATATGAAGGGCTCTTAGAGGTTTTCGAAAAATACGGACTCTATCAGGAAGCTTTGGAATCTATCACTCTAAAAGGTAAAGAAGGAGCCGAGAAGATTGCTCATCTAATGGAAGCCGTTAGAAAACAGCCATTGAAAGAAGTTAATGGAATTGAGGTTAACCGTATAGAAGACTACTCTTCTAGTACATATTTCAATGTACTGAAAGGGGAAGAAGGACCGATCGAGTTGCCAAAATCAAACGTCCTTAAATATCACCTTACAGATGGATCCTGGTTCTGCCTTCGTCCATCAGGTACAGAGCCAAAAGCTAAGTTTTATTTTAGTGTAGTATCAGATAACTTGGAAGACAGCAAAACAAAGCTTAAAGAGTTAAAAAATGCTGTTATGGATAGAATAGAAGAGATTCTAAAATAAGAGAAGTCTCCCGTGCAGGGAGGCTTTATTCGTGTTGGGAGAATTCAAGTGAAACTTAAACGTATCCATCATATCGCTATTATTTGTTCTAATTATGAAAAGTCCAAGAGGTTTTATATAGATACTCTTGGGTTGAATGTTTTAAGAGAAGTCTACCGTGAGGAGAGGCAATCATACAAATTGGACTTGGAAGTAAACGGGCTTTACCAGATTGAGCTATTCTCTTTTCCGAATCCGCCAGAACGGCCAAACTTTCCTGAAGCAGCGGGACTTCGTCATTTAGCTTTTGAGGTAGATGATATAGAAGAATGGAAAGAGTATCTTATATCTAATGGGGTAGATGTTGAACCAGTTAGAATAGACCCATACACAGATATGAAATTCATGTTTTTTTCTGATCCAGATGGTGTGCCTATTGAGCTTTACGAGTCGTAAATACAATTCTACATTAATAATGGAGAAGAGTGCTAATATTAATTTTCTTCTTCTTTATTACCTACTTTTCTCTCCTTCTCTATCATTAACCACTTTCACCTACACAAATCATCGAGTTTAGGCAGCACTACTTTTTTCTAAGAGCCCAGTGTCTGTCGAACTTTCTTCAAATTGGAAGTAATTAATTTCACTTTATACGACACCCTTTGCATGTAGTGTAAGATATCCTATAAATAATTGTTGGAACACTTTAAGAGAATCCTAATAAGGGGTGTGCTATGTATAAAGAAGAAAGCTTTGTTCATGGTTTGCTTTGGGGTACTTGTATAGGGGGAATATGTTGGCTTTCACTATTTGGTTGGATTAAGTTGTTAATATTACAGTTTCATATATTGTGAGTGTGCGGGGCAGAATAATTCTGTCCTGTTTATTTTTATTAAACCATGGCGATTAGTGTTAATAGCTTGGTTTTGAAAAAAAGAGTATTCACAGAATAAATTTATCAAGAAAATTTTGTAACAAAAACGAAACAAATTGGTAAATATTGAAATTTATTTTATCTTTAAACGTCTAACTAATATAGATTCAATGGGAGAGGTGTGGAGGAGGTGAAAGGGAAAATTCCGTTAATAATCCTTACTGCGGTGTCCTTATCTACAGTGGGTGCATTTTATTATGGAGGTGCACCTAAAGAAACGAATGCAAATGAGAAAGAGCTGGTATCAAATGAAGTTCCACAATCACAGAAGTACGCTGAGTATAAAGATGGTAACACAGAAAAATTTATGGAATCCAAAGAAATCCCCCCTGCAAACAAGATAGTAACAAAAGGAAATGACGAAACAGAAAAATTGGAGGAGACTGGAGAAGCAGTTCAATCGAGTGAAAACAAAGAAAAAACAACTGAAAATAACAAAGATGCCGATGATGAAACAAAGGAAAAAGAAGAGGAACAGGTGGCAACAATTAAATATGGGACCTTCTTTATGTGGAAATCATTGACGGCAGCGAGAATAATAGATTACAGCATATTATAAATATTGCAGCCAAATATGGTTCAAAGCTATACGTTGTGCAGGACACTGATCTTTATGCAATGTTTAAAAATGGGGAAATGATCTATAACAGCAGTACGGGCTATTCCGCTGCCCCTTCTGGCTTTTCGGAATTGCTTAAAGAAGTGTTTACAGGAGAGGGGATTGTATATGAAGGTATGAATGAAAATATAGATTTTGTAAAAAAAACTGGGGCAAAGGTTAGTGTTGAATTTACGCGACACAAAGCGTTTACAATTGATCAAAAAGAGGATGGATGGATTACGGTTAGCTGGTAAAATAATTAACTAAAATCTTTGTATTTTGATATAGAAAGTTTGCTTTTAATCAAACGTTTGATTAAATTAAATGAGTGATTTAACTCAATGTATATAGATATAAAGGGTCCGGTTAGAAAAAAACTTGTCTCTTCCATTATAGCCATTTAGACTCTTCATTGGATGAGTCTAAATGGGCTATTGCAAAATTGAAATCCTGAAGGATGAGTAGTGGCTATTTCAGTTTATCTTAATCAAGAATTAGTAAAAAGCATCATGAAAGATGGGAAAACTATATTCATCAAGTAACGTTTTTTTATATCTCATTCTCCAGCCTTTTACTTTAATTCAAAGGTAATTTCTTGCGGTTCTGTAATTGTGTTATTCTCTTTATCGGTAACTTTTCCAGTTATTATTTTTACCGTTTTTACTTTTAGCGGTTCAGGTTCCACTATAAATCCAATTCTTGATTCATCCCTTTCTTTACTACCAAATTTTCCTTCATTATTTTTACCCCTAAACTCGATATTAGCGGCTATTTTATCTTCATCCGTGTTTAATATGACCTTATCTATAGGAACGTAGAATCTAAGATCGTCTTCAGAGGTGTTCTCCACCGAGTAATCAATGAGCATGTAGTTATAATTTTTACTGCCAAACCCTTCGGGCTCGGATGAGCCGTATGGATATTCATCAGTAACTTTCATATTTATTAGCTTTATATTATTAATAGTAAGAGATATTGGATTTAGATCGATTGTTTTGTTTGCTTCTTTTAAAACAAGGAGTTCGCTTATCATCCCGTTATATTCGATTATTTGTCCAACAGTCTTAAGGGTAGTCTTATCGTCTTTATCACTTTTTTCATCCGATGTGTCTAAAGGTTCCTGTATATTATCCTTTGGCTCAGTAGCTCTGTTGGTTTCAAATACATTAATCTGTGTTCCGGCAAAATATGTGATTCCCAGAAATAATGCAGAAACAACCGAAAAACTGAGCAAAGCATTAAACTTATTCTTTATCGCTCTCTTTTGAGACTTAGATTTTTCAATTGTGGCCAAAACTTTTTGATAGTGTACATTATCAAACGAAACATCTTTTAAAATACTTTTTTCCATTTTTGCTTTTAAATTTTCCAATTCATTCTGCATGAAATGACCACGCTCCCAGTGATTCTTTTAACTTAAGGCGTCCCCGATGCAATCTCGTTTTCACTGTATTAGGATTAATCTGTAACAAATCCGCTATTTCCTCAATTGAAAAATCCTGATAATAAAATAAAATAATGACCTCTCGCAACTTCACTGGCAGTGCAATGACTTGCTGAGAAATTGTTTCACTTTCGTCGGAGCTAAAGTATTGTTGTTCAAGAGTAGAAAACGTTTGTTTAGATTTAAAAAAGTCAGTTATAAGTACGTTTTTAAAGGACCAGCTTTTCAAAACATCTTTGCATCTGTTTACTGTAATTCTTATCAGCCACGTTTTATATGATGATTGATGTTTAAAAGTATCCATTTTCTCGTAGCACTTTATAAATACATCTTGTGCTACATCTTCTGCCAATTGTTTTTGTTTTAGGTATGTATAAGCAATTCTTATAACATCATTTCCATAGGCTTTCATTAACCACTTAAGTTTTTCTTCACAATCTAAATGATCTAGAGGTTCTGCTTTTGAGTCATCTGCCAAATTAGTCATTTTTTTCCTCGCAATTCTTGTTTCTTGGTAATTAGACGATTCGTATTTTTAAAAGGTTCTATTTAGGACTTTTTTAAATCCTATTAGCTGGCCGGTCCTGAAAAACCCTATCACTGAAGAAAGATCAGTTCTCAGTCTCAGCTGGGACTTTTTATATATTTTACTAGATGAAATTGGTAAAATGAGAACTAAAGGCATCTTGTTTCACGGAAGGAAAGAACATGAAGAACTTAAGAAAAGTAACACTGGCTATTACATTATTATTGGGAATCTTTTTATTTGTGGTATCTATTCCGGTTACCAGTAAAATGATCATGGAAAAGTTTTATGATTTTGAAATGGAAAAAAAATATAGAATAACAGAGCTAAACGAGATGTATAAAGGGGCTCCAACTGAGTATGAGTTTGGGGGTTCAAAGATCGACATATACAGAATACTGGAAGAAAACAAGTCATACGAGAATCCAAGGGGCGATTTGGTTACCCCGGCAGATATTTATGTAACCGTCGATAGCTTAACACAGGAAGTCCTAAAAGGCTACCCTGTGAAAGTCGGAAAGGATGGCTTAAATCAATATACTCATTGGATAAGAAAACAGATCGGGAATCCTTCGTTATTGTTCTCCGGATGAACGGGGCAAAGGAAAGAATGATTGGCAATAGAATGGAAGGTTTTGTCCCAATCGAAGAGTTCAAGTATATGGCTATTACAATCAAGGAAGATGGCACATTAACAAAAGAACCATTTACATACAAAAATAAAAACAAACTACAGACAAAGCTGATCCCGCCGATGCACTTTGGAGGAGCAGGGTATTATACAGATGACTGGAATGGCTATCCTGTTTTCTATTTTCCTCTTTTATATCCCTTTTTGACAGCCATTTTAGGAATTCTACTCATATGCCTATCAATAAGAAAGCTAAAGAATTCATTATAATTCTTTCATACAGGAAACTGGCTTGGTAAGGACTGAGCTGGTTTTTTATATTTTCTGACGATAATCTTCTATCTTTGAAATGGTTTATGATTTCTACATTAAAAGTGGAAGGTATATTCCAATTTTTAGTGTAACTTGTAATCGAATCTAGTAAAATATCATTAGGTAAATTATCTCATATAAAAGGAGCAGAAGTCTTGAAGAAACTATTATCCATCATTCTAGTTTTACAGTTATTACTCGTCCCGGCAGCAGCATCGGCCCAAGGAGAGGAAGAGAAGAATAAGCAGGCTGGGGAAACCATATCAGCAGATTTTTCAGTTGATTCAAAGCCTAAATTATCACTTGAAGGAGAAGCCAATTATCAAGAACCATCTAATTACCCTCTTAAGAATAATGGGGAGCTGATTGATGTCCTGATAGACAGTTATGGGGTGAATCATTATACATATTTTAATAATCTAGCAAACTCGCCCGATAACTCAGAGTATATGGAACTCGGTTTACTATACAGATCGAATCAGTCTTCTGCGAAAGACGGATTGCTTACCATTGAGTTCTATAAGGAAGCCAATAATTCCTTATCTTATGTGGGTGGCAGTGACTTTCCTGTTGCATGGTTTACTGAAGCTACCCTTGGCGTAGATTTGCAAAAAAGTTATTTTGCAGACCAGCGTTATCTTTATATGAGAATAGGTACATCACAAAACAGTTCTGATACTTACTACTCAGATGTAACGCTGTTTAAGGTTGAAAACCCATTTGCTTCAGTGAATCCATCCTTACCGCCTGATCAATATGCGGTCATAAGCAATGAGTCCGTTGATGCAGAGACAGCACAGTCTTCTGGAACATTTGATGTTAAAGAAATGAAATATACAAAAGACAGCAGTTTGAAACCGAGTGCTTATAAAGTCGATTACGATAAACCTTTTGATAGTTCAAGCAATAAGGGGAGGCTGTTAGAAAAAAATACTAAGTCTATAAATAGCCTTTACAGTGTTGGTGATTATAAGAATTTTTGGGTTTCCAATTTGACAACCAATGCTAACGAACAAATAAATGCCAGGCTGGCATACAGCGGGACCAAGGCAAATGTGTGGGTTCATAATAATCAAATCACAGATTCAGATGCGGGAAAATTAGGTGTTGAGTTTGACAGTAAGATTCATTCCTCTGTTACGAATCATTTTGGCCCGGAATCTGATGTCAATCATGATGGGAAAATAAATATATTAACCTATGATATTCAGGATGGCTTTTCTGGTAGCGGGGGGTATGTCGCAGGTTATTTCTGGGCGGGAGATTTGTATAATGTCCCTGGTTCAAATATGTCAGAGATTTTTTATATTGATACCTATCCTGCAATGGGAATGGGATCTGTCAAAGATGTGACCAGTTCATATGAAACGCTGGCACATGAGTTTCAGCATATGGTGAATTTTAATCGCAATGCCCTTATTGAGGGTGGAGGAAATATGGACACCTGGCTGAATGAGTCGTTATCCATGGCAGCAGAACAAATATATACAGGATACGGTCTTGAAGACAGAGTGAATTATTACAATGTATCGGAAGCTATTCAAAATGGCCATTCATTACTTTATTGGGATCGTTATGGAGATACATTGTCCAACTATTCCTTGTCTTATCTGTTTGGACAATATATTAAAATTCAAGCCGGGATAGGGGATGAAATTTTTAAAGAAATCCTTGAGGATCCCAAAAATGACTATGCAGCAGTTGAAAATGCTGCAAAAAAATATATCGATCCAAATATGACTTTCGGAAAGTTAATGACCAATTTTAGAATTGCACTACTATTAAAAGAGCGTGACGGCTTACGTGGATTTAAGGGTGATCCATTCTTCGATTCGTTAAATGAAAAGATCTTTAATGGCAATTCAGTTAATCTCCGTGGAGGCGGCTCGGTTGTAACAGCATTTAATTCAGAGGAAGGGTTTGAAGAGCCTGCCGAAAAAGGGGCGGATATTACCTATACTATTCTGGACATGACTTCGGGAGAAACAGATACCACACCGCCGTCCAGTCCTGTCGTGAATCAGGTTGGAGACGCGGATTCGGCTATCACTGGAAAAGCTGAAGCTAATGCTGCAGTCTATGCTATTGCAGAAGGAAGTGAAATTGGAAGGGACACAGCAAACCAAGCAGGAGATTTTCAGCTATCTATTTCACCGCAAATAGCAGGAACGAGAATTGAAGTCTATGCTATGGATCAATCCGGAAATGTAAGTGAACCTGCTATAGTGACAGTAGAAGATGTTACTGTTCCTGGTGTTCCACAAGTAAATAATGTGACAGATCAAGACTTAAAAGTAACCGGAACAGCCGAACTTAATTCTTCAATAACAGTCAAAATCGGACTGGATAGCTGGACAGGAAAGGCAAATACAGCAGGTCAATTCTCTGTTGCTATTCCAAAACAGCAAGCTGGAACTCAAATTGAAGTTACTGCCAAAGATGATGCCGGAAATGTCAGTGCTGCTGCTACAGTAACAGTGGCAGATAAAACTCCGCCGGCAGCTCCTGCAGTAAATAAGGTAACAGACCAATCAACTGCTGTTACAGGAACTGCTGAAAATGGCTCAGAAGTAACTGTTAAAATTGGAACGGAAAGCTGGAAAGGGACTACCAATACAGAGGGTCACTTCTCAATCACAATTCCAAAACAAAAAGCAGGTACAATTATTGAAGTAACAGCTAAAGATACAGCAGGGAATGCGAGTTCTTCTGCAAAGGTCACAGTTGTTGATGGAACGCCTCCTAATGCCCCAATGGTAAATACAGTATCTGATCGCAACTTGAAAATATATGGAACAGCAGAACCAGGTTCGACCATCTCTGTCAGAATAGGTACCTCTGAAATCGGGAAGGGTGCTGTAGGAGAGAGTGGCTTCTTTGCCGTTGAAATCCATGCTCAACAAAATGAAGGAACAGAGCTTGTCATCATTGCCTTTGATGCAGAGAGAAATGCAAGCAGTCCAACAAAGGTGAAAGTCATCAAAGGGGATACCCAGCTTAGTAAACTAGTTGGAAAAACCCGCTATACTACAGCTGTTGAAATTTCAAAAAAGGGCTGGTCTGCATCAGATACAATCTTCCTGGTGAATGGCTGGGCGATTGCTGATGGATTAACGGCTACACCATTGGCTTCTGCTAAGAATGCTCCGATTCTTTTAGCGGCAACAAATAGTTTGCCTGAAGAGACGATGTCAGAAATCAAGCGGCTTAAGACAAAAAATATTGTGCTTATTGGGGGATCAGGGGTCATTTCGGACGGAGTAAAGAATAGTCTTTCCTCTCAAGGATACTCGGTATCACGAATTGGCGGAAAAACGAGATATGAGACGTCACTTAAGATCGCACAGGAGCTGGATAAATTGGTCGATGTCCATACGGTCTATATGGCTTATGGCCACGGAGAACCTGATGCTTTGTCAATCTCAGCTCAAACCGGTCAAACCAAGCAGCCAATTATCTTAACAGAGAAAAAGGCTGTACCAGCCAATACGTATCAATGGCTAAAGGGCGAAGGTCTTCAAACCTCCTACTTTATTGGGGGGAAAGGTGTGATCTACCCGGCTATCATAACTGAGATGAACAGCATCACTGCAAAAAGTGTGGTAAATAATCGGTTAAGCGGTGTTAACCGCCAGGAGACCAATGCTAAAGTCATTCAAGCCTTCTACAAGCAAGATGAAATGCCTACGATTATGGTAGCTCATGCAAGTACCACTAAACTAGTAGATGCTCTAGCAGCAGGGCCTTTGGCGGCTAAATACAATGTTCCTGTTTTATTGGTATCCAATAAGCTGGATTCTTCACAAGTTAATGTGATTAAAGGGAAGTATGCTAATGATGTCCATCAGATTGGCGGGGGCATTGGAGATTCGGTATTAAAGCAAGTAGTGGATTTAATGAATTAGCATTAGAGGTGATTAATGATTGTCGAGCAAACAATTAATCACTCTCTTTTTCCTAGCATTTGGCATCATTTATATAAATAAGATGCCGCAGAACTTGGGTATTCTATACTTCAATCAAACGTTTGATTGAAAAAATTATGTAATTGATAGATCTACAATATGGTAACAATATATATAATATTACCATTTATTATGTTATACTTTCTTAGAATTATTTAGGAGGAAGTAGTGTGGAAGGTAAAAAAAGTAAATGTAATTTCCTTAGGGTTATTTTATGGGGAACATTGTTTATTATAGAGATAATAAATTTAAAAATACGAAATAAAGTAAAACCATCTCTGAAATGAGATGGTTTATTTAAATATTCTTAGAAAATCTGGATAATAAACTGTGAGCAAGATGGCCAACCCTAATAATATGATTACTCCAAAATTTAGAATATAAAGGATCTTGATCCCTAAATCGTAGCGTTCTTTATTATATTTTCTTTTAGTCACTTTAACCGACTCCAAATAATATATATAATAGTGGGAATGGAATATCTTATGATTATCAAATTTTTAAATACTATGTATAAAAATCCTCTTTCACTATAAGTGAAAGAGGATTCCCTTTAATTAAGCTCTAAATGAGTTTTTAATTCGTTCTGAACGCGCTGTTTTTCCTCATCCGGAACCATTAAGTAATAGACTTTATCAATTTTTGTTCCAGAACCTTTAATAGACATTTGTTCAACAGATTTGGCAGCTGCCCGATAGTTTTTCTGAATATCCACCATTTCATTGAATTTCATATTGGTTTTAATATTATTGCCGAGAGCTGTGAATATTTCATCATAGTTTGTTAAAGAAGATAAGCTTGCACCTTCCTTAAGCACCCCTTGGATTACCTCACGCTGCCTAAGCTGGCGGCCAAAGTCGCCTCTCGGGTCGTCATATCTCATTCTGGAGAACTTTAATGCCTTTTCTCCAGTTAAAGTTAACTGCCCTTTTGTAAAATGAACACCTTCATAGGTGAAATCTAAATCATTATTCACTGTTACTCCGCCAACGGCATCAACAATATCCTTAAAGCCTTCCATGTTGATTTGCATATAGTAATCGATAGGGATGTCAAGGAAGTTCTCTACTGTATTCATGGACATCTCAACACCTCCGAATGCATAGGCATGGTTAATTTTATCGTCAAAACCCTTTCCAATAATTTCTGTCCTTGTGTCACGCGGAATACTAAGCATTTTAACTGATTTCTGGTTTGGGTTAACAGAAAGAACAATCATGGAATCTGATCTGCCGCGGTCTCCCTCGCGCTCATCGACACCAAGCATCAATACCGAGAAAGGTTCCTTCTTCTCCAGTGTAATTTGCTCTGTCCGCTTTTCGGACTTCTCTCTTTCTATCGGTTCATGCATTGTTTCTACTGCACTTGTTAATGATTTATAAACGGTATAACCATATACTCCTGTGCCGATTAATATTAATAAAAACAGAATAACGGTCACACGGAGCCAGGTTCGTTTCTTTTTTTTATTCTCTGACCTCATTGTTGCTTCCCTCCAAATAAATTTACAAAAAGTTACATCATAAAATATAGAATAACAGAATCTCATCCACTTTCATACTGAAATTTCAGTCTGTAAGGAAAATTATTCAGTAGAAAAGTCTTAGTAAATATCCCCTTGTATAATAGACGAAAGACATGGGTGTTTAGTTACAGAAAAATAGAGATGGCTCATGACTATCAGTCAGCCAAATGATCTTGTGCTCAAACCTAAGGAAAGTAATCAAATAATTTTCAGAAGTTTGACGAACATAAGCAGCTATCGCTATCTAAACAAAATTTGTAATCTGTTATTTTATATCTTCCTTAAATTCATCAAAAAGGAAGAAAATTACGGAACATAACGTATAAATTAAAAAAAAGCTGCTCTATCAAATCTGAATAAATTCCAATAATACCAGTAAAGAGACCCATTCAATGTGAATTTTATTCCTGATATCAAGGGTTGGAATCTCATGGACCTTCTTGAAACAAGTTCAGCAATGATAGAAGAGGGGATTCCATAGCTAAAGATGCCTATTGAGCAATAAAAAAAGATAAGAAGAAGTTAAAATAAATTGGGAAAATCAAAGGAAATGAACAACGAAAGCTGCAGGAAAATGGAAAATACTAATGTGAAAATGATTGATGTATAAAATGCTACTTTAAACTTCTCAACTTATTTTCGAACATGATCTCTCGGAAGTTAGGTAATAAAAAATGAAATTAAAAAAAGAGCAAATGCCCACTTTATTGTTGCAGGTATTAAAGAAACAATAACATGAATATAACAACATCACCTGTAAAACTAGGAATAAAATTTTTGCTGAAAATCAAAATAGACCCCACACTTTTATTTAATCCATAATGAACTCTATACAGTAGAAATGTTTAGTTTCATAGGAATAAATAACATACAACCATCAAACCTATTATTGGAATACCATACCTTTTTCTAATTCTGCGATTGGTTCCAGGAAAATTAAGTAATAAATTGGAATTATTAATAATAGGGGGAGAATGGACTTTACATAGAAGGAGAGACTTTCAGTACTTAAAAAAATGTGCCCAGAATTAAAAGAGGGATAACAGTTAACAAATAGGCAAGTGACACCTTTATCACACCTTATATTTTTCTAAATTATACCAAATACCCGATTGAAAACACAAGAAATTTCAAGCTTTTGAGGCGGTAAGGAACTGATTTTGGTAGTATCTTAAACAGTAAGCATTGCATGAAAGGGTGATAAATATGAGAATACCAGCTGCTCTCCCCAAAACAATCGTTATTGGTGGCGGGTTAGGTGGACTTTCAGCAGCAAATGCATTGCAGCAGTTAGGTTTGGACGTTTCTGTATACGAGAAGGCTGCGGAACCAAAGGAATTGGGTGCAGGTATTGTTTTGGCTGCAAATGCTATGAAGGCATTGGACAAGCTGGGGTTAGGGGAACAGGTACGCCAAATGGGCTCAGCGGTTAAAAAGGCAGAAATAAGGACTTGGGATGGAAAGCTGCTGGTGGATTTACCGGTTCATGAACAGGCAAAACAATATGGGACTTACAGTTATTTAATTCATCGGGCAGATTTACAAAGCATTTTATATCAAAATTTAAAGCCGGGTACTGTTATTTTAGGGAAAAAGCTTATTAGCATAGAACAGGGATCGAAAATCAGCGCGATATTTGAGAAAGAGGAGGTTGTCGAAGGCGATTTTTTAATTGGTGCCGACGGAGTTCATTCCCAAGTAAGGAGATTGTTAGTTGGCTCTACACCTCTTCGTTATTCTGGGTTTACTGCTATTCGAGGTATCTCTAATTTTGATGATGTTCGCTTTCCTATTGAACTGGGAGGTGGTTTTGAGGCTTGGGGACACGGTAAAAGGTTCGGATTTTCTCATTTAGGTAAAGGCCGAATTTTTTGGTTCGCAGCTATCAATACCCCAGAGGGAACATTGAGGACAGCGCAGAACAGGAAAAAAACCGCTTTGGAGCATTTTAGGGGATGGTGGGGACCGATAGAAGCTGCCATTGACTCAACTAAGGAAAAAAATATCCTTATTCATGAAATTTTTGATAGAAAACCGATTAAATCATGGAGTCAAGGCGGGGCTATTTTACTTGGGGACGCTGCACATCCGATGTTGCCAAATTTGGGACAAGGGGGAGCCCAGGCTATCGAAGATGCTATAGTATTATCACGCTGCATAGAGAAAAATCCAGAAAACATGCAACAAGCTTTTAGGGATTATGAAAGAATGAGAATTCCGCGAACCACACAAATTGTAAGGGGATCTAGAGTTATGGGGAGATTTATGCAACTTGAGAATCCTGCAGCAATCCAATTCAGGAATCTTCTACTAAGTACAATGCCTGGCTCAATTCAAATTAAGCGTTTAGATTGGTTGATTGGTTATGAGGTGTAAGAAAGTTTGATAATTGCGGAAGATACGGTTGATATATGTGTTCATCTGCAACCCTTAAATTTTGTTCTCTTTTTCGAGGTAGATAGCTATTAAATGTGACAACCCCCACTTTCACAAAAGTGGGGGTTGTCTTATCTCAGAGTTGCTCAAAGCCTTCTCTATTTTTCTATCATTTTTCCAAGTTCATTCTCAATACCAACCACTGACTTACCGCCAAGGAATTGGAAGTGATCGTACTTTTTCTCCGAAATTGTCGCCCTTATAGGATCTTTAATGGAAGCTGGCGGTGTTAACAGAAGGTGTGAGTTCTTTTTAGCAGCCAGAACCGCTCCTGTTAAAGCATCTGCAAAATTATTGCCGGTGGCTACAAAGGCTTGTTCATTTCCCATCTCTAACTTCTTTACGATATCGGCGTTTGTTTCAAAACGATCCGTTCCTCTATAACGGACAGTGTTTAGGTTGGCGATCGCATTATCACTGATAACACCAAAGCCACCAGCAACAAGGGTTTTACTAAAGCCCTTCAGGATAGTCGCTGTCGCGGCAGGAATTTTATTCGTCTCAGTTAAAAGAATAGGATATCCGTTCCTGGCTGCATAAGGAGCAATCGCCAGTGCGTCTGGGAAGTTGCGTCCATATGCAAGGACGGCCTTATCTCCCTTATTAGGCATATGCATAGCAATTTCATTTGCCGTTTCAAATCTGGTTTTGCCGCCGAGACGGCTAATTTCCGTAATTCCTAGTTGTTTAAGTTCAGATTCTACATTTTTGCTTACAGCACCAGTACCGCCAAGGATATATGCTGCTTTTGGTTTCAATCTTTTAATCTCGGCTTTTGTTGAATCTGGTAAGCTATTAACCTTAGTTAAAAGCATTGGTGCATCCAGCTGATAGGCTAGCGGAGTACCAGCAAGTGCATCAGGAAAATCTTCTCCATAGGCAAGCACTACTGTGTCTGCACCATCTTTCCATCCTTCCTGAGAGATGGAAACCGCTGTATCATAACGGGTTTTCCCGTATAATCTTTTGCCAAGATGCTTGAGGTCACTTGAGGCAGTATAAGCCGTTCTGCCATCCTGCATCTCTACTTTATACCAAACGTATTGCCGGAACCGCATCTTGTCATCAGCTAATCCATATTGGTTCGATTGATCATAAGCAAATGATTTATCCAGTACTCTCACAGCTTCTCTTTCGCCTGATGGAAGATCCTTCAGCGATTTTGATAAACTGGAGGGAGCCTCCCGGAAGTTCGCGCTATCCGCGGAAAGCAAGATATCATTTTGTGTAAATTTATGCTCTGTCTTATGCAGCAGATGCTCAGGAATTTCATATCGATCCTTTTTGAAGATTAAAAGGTGATCTGGTTCACCGCTATATTCGAAATCCTCAGGCTTAAAGTCAAATGGAATCGGGTGGATATCCATTCCGATATAAAAGGAATCGTTCATTAGCTTAAAGAACTTCTCCTGATAAGCATCTGCATTTCTGCGGCCATCTGTAGTTAATTTTAATGGGCTATTTTCCTCAACTCTGCCATTATAAGCTAGAATAGCAAAATACCAGCTTTCGAGAATATCACGGTCATTATTATTTAAGGTTGGCAGCTTGCCATCAACGCCGCGAAATTTCTCATCAAGCTTTTGTAAACCGGCATTAATATTGTATTCGATGTCAGTCTTTAATAGGTCTTCATCAAATCTGTCATCATTTGTTATCTGCATAATGCCGATTCCGCCATCCGGCGCTACATATGGCTTTCCGTCCTTAAATTGGTTCCAGCCGCTTTCCTGATAAGCGAGTGTTTTAGCGATTTCTGGTGGGATATTCTTTGCCAGTGCCGCTTCTGTTAATAACTTGTTAACTTCATAGTAAGGTGGATTTTCATAGATTGCTTCAGCAGTGGCGGCCGCTGGGGTAAATGAACCATAAATCAAAATGAATACAAGAAAAAAAGGTAACGCTTTTTTAATCATTCTCCTCCGCCTTTCAATAATCTCTCTATAAAATCCTACCATTCTTTTAAAACCAAAATCCACTAATATATGACAAATTTCTCCTTTTACTGATGCCATCTGCTTTCCAAGTATGTAATTGCATTCTCAAAGTAGTCTGTTACCGAGATTTGCCCGATTTGAAACTTGCCTTCCTCAGGTGACCACTCGCCATAAGCATCTAAAGCGTTTTGGTACTTCTCCGCATTTTCCTCACTTATCTCATCTTTGCCTGTATAGGTTAAATTTTCGAATTCCTGAATGGGGATGTGGTAATAACCAGACTTTTTAATTGTTCCTTCTTTTTGCAGGGCTTTTAAAGCCTTACCCGTTGAAGCGTGATCAGGATGTGGGTCATGATAAGTCATCACATGGTGGGTCGCATCAGGGTAGTCCTTTTCCATATCAATCATGATTTCTTTTACCATATCAGGCGTGAATTTAGCATCCGGCAAATCGTAAATATGGATGTTTTCAGGTTTCACGCCCATTGTCTCTACGGATTTTTTAAACTCTTTAATCCTGGCCTCACCAAATTCCTCCGAAGATATGTTATCATATCCCTCTTCCTGAAGCTTTGTGTTCACCTTGTGATAAGCGCTGCTGGCCAGTCCTTTGGACAGCAATATCACAATGACATTTTTATCTTCTTCCACTGCCTTTATAATCGATCCTCCCATGCTTAATACTTCGTCATCTGCATGGGGAGAATAAAAAATAACTGTTTCTTTTTTAAACAAGAAATATCCGCCAATAAATAATGCTATGATTACAAATATACTTATCAATCGTTTCAAGAAAAGTCCTCTTTTCTGCGTTTTTTTCCATGAAGTATTATATCATATAACAGTAATGACATTAGCTAGAAAGGACATTGTTTATGGAACGTGCATTAAAAGAAACACCGAAAAAGAGAAGATTTCGTTCCCTTGATATAACAAGGGGGTTGATTGTATTGCTGTCTGTGTTTTTATTTCATATTCCGGCAGGAGGATACGAGTATCTCCGCCATGCCAGATGGTACGATATTACAATCATGGACTATATATTGCCTGGATTTATAACCGTTTTTGGAATAGGGATGGCTTTTGCCTATCATCGCGGCGTTAACTGGAGCAAGCTCATTAAGAGAACCATCCGGTTAATAATCTATGGATTAATCTTTAATATGATTGTCGATTGGAAAGTTGATTTATCTACTATACGTATTACAGGGGTACTTCAATTATATGGAGTTCTTGGGCTGCTTGCAGTTATTATCTCCACTCTCGTAAAATCATGGCGATTGCTTATACCTGTTGTTGCTTTCATCCTGCTTATTCATGGATATATTTTATTTTCATTTAGCCAAAGTTGTACGGACGGGCTGTTGCAGCCGGACTGCAATCCGTCGGGCATTATCGATGTTGCGGTATTCGGGGCTGAACATTTGTATCATCAGGGGAAAATGGGGTATGACCCAGAAGGTTTTATGACGGTAATAGGGGCTCTATCGAATGTGCTCCTGGGCATGATAGCGGGAAGAATTTTGTTGGAAAAGCGTGATAAGGGAGCCTGGAAGGAATTAATCCTTTTTGGTGCAATTGTATTGCTTCTTTCCTATGCAGCTTCAAACTTCTTGCCTTTTAATAAAAAGATCTGGACTCCTTCATTTGCGATGCTGACAGCTGGAAGCATAATTACTGTATTCGCCTTTATCCATCTGATATTTGATCAGCTAAGAAATACGAAAAAAACTATATTTTCATGGTATATAGAAGCGTTCGGCCGAAATAGCTTCCTCATTTATTTTGGCAAGTTTATCGTTTATTCCTTCCTGGCCCGCATAATGATCGATGCTGGAGGGGAAGAGGTGTCTTTTTCGGCCTGGCTATTAATTAAAATGGACCTGATCACCCAATATCCCCAGCTTGCTTATGCCGGCGTAATGCTTTTAGCCTGGTCTGCTGTTGCTATTATTCTCCACTTGAAAAAGTGGTATGTGAAAGCTTAATGTTTATAAAAAATAGGAGAAAAGGAGACCTTGTCATCAGTGTCTCCCTTTTTTTGTATCAAAAGTAATAGGTTAAATATTTAGAACTGTCTAAATATTGATTGACTAACATTCTAGCAATTTGTAAAATATAACTATTAGTACCATTTTTGTAAAAGGAGGCAGGTCTTGTCTTAGTAATATTGTACTAAGGTCAATTGTACATAGCATTCTAATAATTAAAGGATAATGGGGGAAGAAAAAAGTTGAAAAAACAAAATAGAAAAAAGGCCGGTAAAATAGCTTCATATGCCCTTACTTCTGCATTAGTTCTATCAAGCTTCAGCTACACAGCTTCTGCGACTACCAAAAGTTCAAAAGACTTCTACGACCAAAAAATCAGCCAAATTAAAGAATTAAAAGCAGAGACATTAAAGAAAACAGAACTTAAAGATAAGACTCTTAAATCCGAATTAAAGGCTTCTGATAAAGTTCGCGTAATTGTTGAACTGGACGGAAAAACACCTTTAGAGGCTGCAACTGAAGAAGGCAAACTTTACAAAGAATTATCAGAGTCGACAAAAAAATCACTGGCTTCAAAAGTGAATAAACAGCAAAGTTCAGTAAAAAGTGCGATTAAATCAAAGGGCGTAAAATTTGAATATCTTAAAAACTTCTCTACTGCTTTTAATGGATTCAGCGGTGAAGTAAAATATGGGGAAGTTGCTAAAATTGAAGGTTTATCTGGTGTTAAAGCTGTTTATTTAGCCAATGCTTACAACCGACCAGAAGTAGAGCCTAACATGAAGACAAGCCACAGCTTTATCCAATCAGCTGCCACTTGGGGAGATGCAGGTTATAAAGGGGAAGGCATGATCGTTTCTGTAATTGACACAGGTGTTGATCCTTCCCATAAAGATTTCCAGAATATTGATAAAACCAATGCTGATCTGGAAAAGAGCGAAGTGGATGCTCTTGTTAAAGAAGATGGCTTAAAAGGTAAATATTATTCAGATAAAGTACCATATGGCTATAACTACTATGATAGCAATGACACCATTTTAGACCTTGGGCCTGCTGCCTCCATGCATGGTATGCACGTTGCCGGCACAGTCGCAGCAAATGGGGATGAAAAAACAGGAGGCATCAAGGGTGTAGCTCCTGAAGCACAGGTTCTTGGCATGAAAGTATTCAGTAACGACCCGAATTATCCGTCAACATGGTCTGATGTTTATTTAGCGGCTATTGATGATTCTATTAAACTCGGTGCTGATGTATTAAATATGAGCTTAGGATCAACTGCTGCTTTCTATGAAGAGCAGGGCGCTGAGGATATTGCCATTACTAGAGCAGTAGAGAACGGTATTGTGTGCGCTGTCTCAGCGGGTAACTCTGCACATCTGGGAAGCGGTTGGGATGCGCCATATGCTAAGAACCCGGATATTGGCGTAGTTGGATCCCCAGGATTAAATCCGGATACACTGCAGGTTGCTGCTTCAGGTAACGTAGCATACTTATACCAGCATCAAGCAACGGTTGGCGGAAAGACATTTACTGGATATGGAGTGGATGATTGGTCCAGTCTTGCTGCTTCGGGCTTAGAACTTGTAAGCTTGTCTCAGGCAAATGGTGTAACTGAAGAAAGCGGAAAGGCTTGTAAAGTTTGCGGAAACCCTTCTGATTACGAAGGTGTCGATGTAGAAGGCAAGATTGTAGTTGTTAAGCGTGGAACTCTATCATTCTTTGACAAAACAGTAAATGCTGCGGAAGCAGGTGCAGCTGGGATCATTGTATATGATTCAGGCGGCGGAACATTCTATGAGAACCAGGGCGGCTGGGATGTGCCATTCATGATGCTTTCAGCTGGCGATGGAGAGGAACTTGAAAAAGCGATTGCGAATGGTGACGCAACTGCTTCTGTTGCCCAAACCAGCAAAAAAGAAGATCCGGTAATGGGCCGTATGACGGACTTCACTTCTTGGGGTGTTACGCCTGATTTAAGATTGAAGCCTGAAATCACAGCTCCTGGCGGAAATATCTATTCTACAGTAAATGATGACAAATATACGGTTATGAGCGGAACTTCCATGGCAGCTCCACATGTTGCCGGCGGATCTGCATTGGTACAGCAATATCTGCAAGAGGATGATAGATTCTCTGATTTAGATTTTGAACAGCGTACAAGATTGGCGAAGGTTCTATTAGTTAATACAGCGAAAACAATTGAAGATGTTCATGGACAGCCTTTCTCTCCTCGCCGTCAGGGTGCTGGAATGATGCAAACATTTAGTGCCGTTTCTTCACCAGCTATTTTAACGGATCAGTCATCTGGGGAAGCGAAAGTAGAACTCTTTGACTTTAAAGAAACAAAATTTGAACTGCCTTTAGCGGTTACAAATATTTCTGATTCAGAAGAAGTTACTTATAATGTTAAAACACGTGTATTAGCTGATACAATTCAGCAGGTTGAAGGTGAAGAAGACCGAAATGCTTTGATCGCTGGAGACTTAACAGGTGTTGAAATTGAAGGTCCTGAAACAGTTACTGCAGCACCGGGTGAAACTGTTGAGTTTACTGTCAAGGTTGATATCTCTAAAGCAAAACTTCCAGGGTTGGATAAGGATGGAAAGCCTATCTCCCTTTACCTTAAAGAAGATATCTTTGTAGAAGGATTTGTACATTTAGAAGATGCCAAGAAGGATAGTGCAAATCCAACACTAACTGTACCTTACCTTGGATTCTATGGTGAGTGGGATCGCCCAGAAATCTTCGATGGCTTTAAGACTCTTGGGGAAAACAGATTCTATGATGCATTCCCTACAGATATGCTTGTCGAAAATGGTGACTATTTCGCAAATATGTTAAAAGTTGATGGCAAGGATGTTTATGCATTCTCACCAAATGGCGATGGCAATTTTGATGATATCAATGCCCTTCCGGCAATGCTTCGTAATGCCAAGGAATTGCAGACAAATATCCTTGATAAAGATGGCAAGCAGGTTGCAAGAGTAAACCTTGAGTCAAATGTCAGAAAGAATTGGTACGATTCTGGGGATAACCTTCCATATGATTTCAATCCTGAACGCGCTTGGGATGGAAAGGTGAAAGGCAAGACTGTTGAAGATGGCTTATACTACTATGAGCTGAAAGGAAAAGTTCATTATGATGACGCTGAATGGCAGTCCAAGAAAGTGCCGGTTTATGTAGATAATACTGCACCAAAGCTTGAGGCTAAATTGGAAGCAGAAACAAATACTTTAAGCTGGGAAGCATCTGATGCTGGAGTTGGTATTGGGGCTTATGCTGTATTTGTAAACGGAAAGTTAATTAAAGAAGTAGCACCGGACAAAACAAGTGTAGTTCTGGATTCCATTCCTGAACAAGCATTAGTTGAAGTGGCAGCTATTGATAATGTTTATAATGTTGCTTTTGATGAAGTAGCTGTAGGGGATTCAGAACTTCCGATTATTGATGTCTCTACCGATGAGCTAGTTCCATTTGGACAATACAATACTCGTTCGATTACATTCTCTGGACTGGTACATGAGGATATCGCCCTTAAGTCTTTAACTGTAAATGGCAAGGATGTTACTTTCAAGCAAAACGACAATGGGGAATATGAATTTACAGCAACTGTTACGTTTGAACAGGACGGAAAATATGATGTCCAAATCGTAGCAACAGACGTTTCCGGAAAAGAGTTTTCATTTGCACGTAAAATCATGATTGATACAACTAGCCCTGTATTAAACACGGATGCTCCTAGATTTGTTGATAAAGAAGTTGAAGAAGTTACATTTAATGTTGATATTGAAGATAACTTCAATGCCTTTACATTATTATTAGATGGTGAAAAGGTATTCGTTCAGCAGATGGAAGAATTGGCTGAGCCTGATTCTGCAACTGTGGAAGTTACTGTTCCTGTAAAAGAAGGGGATAACTCCTTCACATTAACTCTTGTAGATGGTGCAGGAAACGAAACTGAACAAGAAGTAAACATCTACCGTAACGAAGAAGCAGAACGTGTGAACCGTATTTCTGGTGCTGATCGTTATGTGACAGCTGTTGAAATCAGCAAAAAAGGCTGGACTGAAGCTGACACTGTCGTATTGGCAACCGGTGATAACTATGCCGATGCTCTTGCGGGTATCCCATTAGCTAAGAAGAATGATGCTCCATTGTTATTAACAAAACCAAACAGTCTTTCGGATGCAACAAAGGCTGAAATTGAGCGTTTAGGTGCCAAAAAAGTAATTATTCTCGGAGGAAAAGGTGCTGTAAGTGAAGCAATTGCTCAAGATCTGGAAGACTCTGGATTGAATGTTGAGCGTTTATCCGGTAAAGACCGTTTTGCAACAGCTGCAGCCATTGCATATGAGGTAGCTCCTAATGGGGCAGAAGAAGTTGTTGTGGTTAGAGGCAAGGACTTCCCAGATGCTCTATCTGCTGCTGCCTATGCTGCTTCAAATGGAATGCCGATTCTATTAACTGAAATGTATAACCTTCCATCCGTAACAAGCACTGCTATCAGAGATTTAGGTGCTTCCAAGTCACTAGTAATTGGCGGAACCGGGGTTGTATCTTTCTCAGTAGCAAGTGAATTGCCTAACCCTTACCGACTAGGCGGGAAGACTCGTTATGAAACTTCTTTAAATGTTGCCAAGCATTTTGATAACGGTGCTTACGAGTACTATGTAGCAACTGGAAAGCAATTTGCTGATGCTCTTGCGGGTGCTGCTTTAGCTGCTAAGAATGATACAGGCATTTTGTTAACTGATGCTAACTTGCCGGCAGAGACAGAAGCTTTCCTTGCTGAAGAATCCGTAGAAAAGGTTACGGTACTTGGTGGAAAAGGTGCTGTTAGCGAGACTGTATTTACTAAGTTAAAAAACCTATTTAAGTAATGGAATAAAAAGAAGGCTGACTCATTTGAGTCAGCCTTCTTTACTTTCTAGAGAATGATCAGGTTTACGTCCCCTTCTTAAATACTCTCTTTTTTGAACAATATATCCAAGGGTCACGCCATACATCAGCCACATCGGCCAATAATAAAATAAATTGCTTGGCCCTAGACATCCTATTGAAAACCCAATATAGCTTAAAACAAGAGTCAATGCCAATTTATTATTTCTTTTATCAGACCAATAAATTAGGTATAACTGGACTAAAAGGTAACCAAAGAAAACGCAATATCCGGCAAATATTAATAGGCCATAGTTTGTAAGGATTTCAAGCCACCAATTATGGGGATTTATAAATCCTAACGTATTAAAAATAGGATAAATATGGTGCTGGAAGTTCCCCGGACCTACACCTAACATAAAGGATTGAAATGTGGCATAAAGACCATTTAAATATAAATTCATGCGTATGTACTCTGATCCATAGCCTGCCTTTATTCCTTCAAATATAGAAGCATTTGGAAGAGAGTATACAATTCCGGCTGCCGCAAGGAAAAGAAGCGGGCTGAACAAAAGTAATAGACGTGTGCCATGTTTAATCAAATCTTTAAATGAAAGCAATGCAAATAGCAGGATTTGCAATAGCATCGCTATTACGCTTAATCTGGCGTCATTAAGGTAAGTAATAATAAGAATAGCAAGTATTAAAATGATATTCGCCAATGTAACGAATAAATGCTTTTTCAGTAAACCAGATAAATAAAATGGAAGCAGGATTACTAAAAACAAAGCTAAGTCATTTTCATTATAGAAAAAACCTGTTGCCCTCCGATAATCTATATCTGAAAATCTTTCAGCTTCAATCACAAATCGGGATGTTGGGAGATGAACGTCAAATGTATATTCCAAGATGGAAATAAGGACAAGTACAACTCCAATAAGCCAGAAGGTAGTTGTAATCACTGAGCTCTTTAGGTTTTGCAGTAAAAATACCAGTACTAAAATTAATAATAGAAAGACCGCGAAGTAATAAAGCTCTTTGAGCGCTGTGCCTTTATTGCCTGTCCATATCAATGATAAGGCACCATAGTAAAACCATATCCCCAGAAACGTTAACGGGAACCTAATATGGTCGGTATGAAATGGGTTTCTTTTAATAAAAATATGATCAAGCATTATGACGAAAAGGATTCCAATAACCACCCTTAATAAGGTCACTCTTAAGGGACCGATCGGAATATTGAAGAAAAATGGGTCTATAAAAATCAAAGCAAATAAGCTTATATAAGCTGTGGTTTTCCAATTCATGTTGGGTACCTCTAAACTAGCGTCTGATATATTTTTAATATTTGTTCCGTTATTACTTCCTCACTAAACCTTGCCGAACAATCCTTTTTAATTTCCTCAGGGTCATACGATGAATAGTTACTGTAGACACTTTGCATGGCTTGGCTTAATTCATTGATATCATCTACAGGTACAATAATTCCATTCTTTTCATTCACTATGGAGCTGGGTCCGCCAGAGTTCGTAGAGATTACCGGCTTTCCGCAGGCAAGAGCTTCAATCAAAACAACCCCGAAGGTCTCGAATTTGCTGGCAAGAACAAAAGTGTCGCAGGCATTCATGTGGTGCACCACTTCTTTGCGCTCCACTGTTCCAAGAAATTGAACTTGATTTTCCACTCCCAATGACTTTGCAAGTGCCATTAATTCTTGTTTTTGTGCGCCATCCCCGCCAATAACCAATTCAGCCTCTTGACCTTTAAACCCTTTTGCAAAGCTTTTTATAATAATATCCATCCCCTTGTTAGGCGTTAACAAAGCCAGGGAGAAAAATCTGAACTTATTAGCTTTTCCAGACTGCTGCTTACTTTCTTTTTGAAATCTCTTAAAGTCTACAATATTTGGGATTTCAATTATTTCTTTATCAGTATACTGATTGAGTGCTTTTTTTAAGCTTGGGCCTACCGAAATAATTTTATCCGTTAGTTTCATGGTGGCAGCAATTTCTTTCTCTTCATAAGGCTTAAGGACTCCTCTGACAAGTTTGCTGGAGTGTTCAGTTATCACAACAGGTATGTTTTCTTCCTTTGCAATTTTTGCTGCAGCCCAGCCGCCCCACAAGCAGGAATGGGCATGAATGATATCAGGTTTCCCTTCTGCTGCAATCATTTTTTTGTAAAGTATCTTTAATCTTTTATAGTATACAAACGCAGTGGCATATGGAATTCTCGCAGGGAAGGGATTATACCCTTTATAACGGTAAGTCTTCAAACCATCCTCATTTTGAACTTGAATACCTTTTTTCCAGCCGGTATTATAGGAACGCATCGTTTTGATCTCCGGGTAGAGAACTGTCACATCGCATCCGCTTTTTTGGATAGCTTTTGCCTGCTCCTTGAAGAATATGCCTAGTATAGGATTTTCTTTTATGGGGTACCAAGATGGGATGATTAAGACTTTCATTTTCTCTTTACCGCCTTATTAATTAATTGTTTGAAAAGGACCATATCTTCTTTCTGCAATAGGACAAGCTTGGAATAAGCTACACCTGTTTCCCGTTTGTATAAAACTATTTTAATTATGGTACTCAAGCTATAAGTTACTGAGGTACTAACAGCTGCACCGGCTATGCCGATTTTGGGTATGAGCACAAAATTCAGGATGATATTAGAAACAACAGTGAAAATGGAAGTATACATATTAAGCTCAGGTTTTCCTCTTCCGGCTAAGTCGTTAGATAAAATTCTATCAACTGAAAACAAAATAATACCTGGAAGGAGTATCTTAAGGATATCGGAACTTTCGTCATAAGCAGCACCGAACAATATCCGGAAAATAAGATCACTGACAAAATAGAACACAATTCCGGCCAAAATAGAAAAGAATAAAACATTTCTGCTTATAATGCTGGTTAATTTATTCTTGCTTTCAATATCATTGGAAGAAGAAATGACAGGGTATAAAACAGAAGAAATGGATTGAGAGACAATCCACAATCTTTCTGCGATACTGACTGCTACCCCATAAAGCCCTACGGCAGCAGGATTTAAAAACATCGAAATAAGATAAATATCTGCACGGTAATTGATAAAGGACAATACATTGCTGAAGTGTGCTTTGAAACCGAATGAAAATGAATCTTTAAAATAATCTCTTGATATTTTCCCTGCCAGCAGGTTGGTTTTCAAACTCTTCTTGAACAAAAAGAGAGTGACAGCAAATTGGGTGATCACTCCAACTGTAAAAGCAATTACTGTACCGACCAGGCCGATTTGGAGTAAAAATATAAATAGCACCAAGCTGAGCAATGCTGCCAGCTGCCGTAAAAGGGCAAGGGAATTATAGGACTTAAAATCCTGAACGCCCTGAAAAATGACCAGATAGAATTCGTTCAGCATGAGCAGAGGCATAATCATCAGGATAATATAAAGATAGTCCTGTGGCACTCCTTCAAAGAACTTATCTGAAAAAAACATGACAGCGACGAAGCCTATAATAATAGAAACAAGGCTTAAAACAATTCCTGAAGCGGTATTTGTTTTAATAATATCTTTAATCTCATATTTATTCTGTCCAACATAATATACACTGGATGTTCCTACTCCAAAATTCAGCAATGTCATTAGGGTAGTTGGAAGCAATACAATTAATTGGTAGAGCCCGTTCCCCTCAGGACCCAATGATCTTGCAATAATAATAGAAGCCAGCAGCCCCAGCAAAATTCCGGAGATTTGCCTGGTCAATGTCATAACTGTATTTTTAATAAAAGAATTACTCATATAAACACCTTCTGTTATAAAACCGAGAAAACCCTTAAAAATACCAGAGGCATCAAGGATTTTAAGGGTTTGAATGTTATATTATTCTTGACGTTGGGATAATGCACGTCTGGCGTTGATGATATATTTCCAAAGGACTAATAGGACAAGCATTAATTGAAAGCCAAAAGCACCTGCCAATAGGGCGTTTTTGAGAAGATTGTTATTTGATGACTGTATCGTTTTGACATCACTTTTCTTTGGTGCTTCTAATAAAGCTAAATCATATTCGGCTTCATGAAAATCAGCTCTATACTTATCAACCATATCCATTTTATTAATTAAAATCTCAGAATAACTGATAAGCTTACTATCATTCGAGGTTTCTTGGATTAGCTGTTCATATTGGGTAATGGACTCTTCCGTTTTCTTCACTTTTTCTTCAAGAGCATTTTTATAATTATCCATGGCCTCATTTAGATCATCAAAGTCTTCTTTCAAGTCATTTGTATACTTGTCAGCCACTTTATTCAGGTTAGTTTCTACTGCTTCCTTGTCTGCTCCACTTAAGCTCAAAGTAATCTGAAACGGGTCAGCTTTGACATTTAGGGAACTCTTGAACTCATCCGGAAGCTCCTCTTTATACCTGCCTGTAATTAAATCTGGCTTCGAGAGTTCATCATTATTTCCATTTCCGGTAAAAACCAGTGCAGTTGATGTATAGACTGTCGGTCTTGCATAACTTAGCGCCGCGCCAATCACCATGCACAAAATAGTAAAACCGATCAGCAAAAGCTTCTTTTTCCAAATGAACTTGATATAGTCGTAAACAGGATATTTAATCTTCTCCATTAATAATTCTCCTTATAATTATCAAAATAAAAACATTTTTATCTTACCATAGATATCTTAAATAATTCCACCGACTGCATAATGATATGGGGATTTTGTTTATTAGAAATTCCCAAGTGCTGTAGCCGGGCGTAATAAAATAACAAAATTGAACAAATATCCATTGCATGCTCGTCTAACTATTTGAAAGGGGGATGCAAATGAATGCCGAAAAGATAGATATGAGCAATCCCGAAAATAATATTAAACAAAGAATAGAAGAGCTTATGATTGAGTATGGAAGTGAACTGACCTTTCTTGCCTATTCATATGTAAAGAACGCTGAGGAGGCAAAAGATATTGTACAGAACGTTTTTGTAGCTGCCTTCCAGCATTTGTCGGGATTTAGAGGTGACAGCTCGGTCAAAACCTGGCTTTACCGGGTTACGATCAATAAGTGCAAAGATCACCTGAAAAGCTCTTTGTTTCAGCGTGTGGTGCTCTTTGGCTCCACTCCCGAAACAAATAAAAAGGAAACTCCTATAGATGAAAATTATCTGGATAAGGAAACTTCTAATACAATCAAAAAAGCTGTTTTTACATTAAAGCTAAAGTATAGGGAAGTCATATTGATGAGATATTATCAGGATTTAAGCATAAAGGAAATCTCCCTTATTCTCAATCTTCCGGAACCAACTGTGCATACCAGGCTTCGCAGGGCCAAGGAACAGCTGGCCCCTATATTGGAAAAGGAGGTACTCACATATGAATGACCCTTTCAATCAAATACATAAAATGCTGTCAGAAGAAGAAAATGAAAAGTTGAGGTTCACTGCTGATGACCGAATAGCTGTTTTTAATAAAATAGAAGAATGCAAGGAACAGCCAAAAAGGAAAAATAAAGTTAAGGCGGCTGCTGCCTATATTCTAACACCTGTTGCACTTGCCATTCTAATCGTAGCGATCATGCTGCAAACACCAATGAAACAGGAAGTAGTCACAGCCTTGCCGTTTCTTCAAACCTATTTTTCAAAATATGGAGATGAAGGGCATAAGAAGGCAGTGAAAGAGAGTAAAGTGCAGGTTATAAATCAATCATCTGTTAGTGAGGGAGTCAGAATTACCATTCATGAAGTGCTTTATGATGGGGCAAGAATTTCTGTTGCTTATTCACTTGAACCAGAAGCTGAAGACTTGAAAGGGAAACTCCTCGATATTTTTTTGTTTGATATAAAGGTCAATGGTGAAAAAGTAAGGGAATATGGATTATCAGGCGGGGTGGAGGATACGCAGGGAGATCAGGTGATTCAAGTGCAAAATTTAGAGATAAAACAGGATCTCCCAGACCAATTTACTTTAGGTTTTGATATTCAGGAATTGCTCGTCTCTAATCCTGAAAAAATGGAGTCGGAATATATCAAGGGCGAATGGGGATTTTCCTTCCCGGTTAAGAGAGTGGGGGAAGTCTACACGTTCCAGCCAAATTCATCAAAAAATACTGAGCTAGGGGAAATAAAAGTTAACAACATTGCATTTGCTCCAAGTGGTGTTCTTTTGGAAATAGAACGGAAACAACCATCGGAGCGGATCAATAATGGAAGAATGATCGATTATAAGCTGTTTGATGAGAAAGGGAATGAGATAAAGCTAATTGGGGGTTCGAGTGATTCTTTTAGATATAAAGATGGTTTAGGAACAGGGAAGGGGGAGAGGCTATATTCTCCGGTGGAAAGTATACCAGAATCCATTACCCTAAAACCATACTATCGATTTTTTGATCCGGACCTAATCAAGGAATATACAGCAGCCATTACAGGTGAGCTGCCCCTCTATTTGCCCCAAGGGGAAGAAGGGGGAATTGTGGTCAATAAAATTGAAAGGAAAACAGATGAAGTATGGGTGCATTTCGATGTAGTGGGTGATTTTGCAGAAGAAAGGAAAAATAATCTTTCTTTACAACTGGGAAAGGAAACCGCACCCGAAAAACGGATAGAAGGTGAAGGGAATCTAAAAAATAATAAACGCAAAAATCAATTGATAAAATTTAAGACCTCGTACAGTGATGATTTATATTTCCTTACAACAAATTATATACCTGAATGGATTCGAGAATGGGAATTAAAGATTCCTATAAATAAGGTACAGCTTAAAAACCAGGAGAGTAAAAAATAGTTATTTTAGTTAACTGCATCGAGTGGTAAATATTAAAGGCGGGCATAAGCCCGCCTTACTTCATTTCAAATACTTTTCTTATCAGATTGTTCTCCAGCAAGAACTTAGAGGCCTGAATGTCGTTTGTAAGCTTATTGTACATCCTCCTGCAAGACTCTATATCAGCTTTTTTCCCAGTTCTGTTATTCATGCAAGTCCCCGATTCAAATTTGCCATCATGGGATGCAATGTAATCATAGTCATCTGTAAAGTAGGTGAATCTGGTTGTCTCGTATGCAAATCCTGCAAAACCTTCTTTCTTCAAGTCCAGAGATTCTCCAAACTGAACGAGAGGGCCTTCAATTCCCAAAAGAGTAGAGATGGTTGGATAAATATCCATTTGGCTTGCAGTAATTGTATTAACCTGGCTTGTTTGCTGATCTGGATGATGAATGATAAGCGGAATCCTGAATCGTTCCTTCTCATCAAACGTAACACCAAGAAGCTTCTTTATTTCACCTTCATTTTTAGGGACTAGTCCATAATGGTCACCGTACATGACAAATAGGGTCTCATCCCAAAGATTCTCTTCTTTAAGCTCCTCAATGAAACTTCCTAATGCCCTGTCAAAATAATGGACACTTTGAAGGTAATTTCCTGTAGGGGTATCCTTGAACTCAGCCGGCAAATCGAGGTATTGCTGTTCGATTGGTAATTCAAAAGGCCTGTGGACTGACAGCGTAACAATAAAGTTATAAAATGGTTTTTCCATTTCTTTATAAAGGTCTGCCATTTGATTAAATATACTTTCATCAGAGATTCCCATCCCTAATATATTACTTCGGTCAATCTCAGGGTGATTAATATGATAAAACTGATCATATCCCTGTTCGCGGTATGCTTCCTGTCTGTTCCAAAAATCAGCGCTATTCCCGTGCGTGGCACTTGTCGAATACCCCATTTTATTCAGGGCGACAGGCAGTGATAGATATTTGTTATCGGGATATGTCTGATAGACTCCCTTTGCAGCAATCGGGTACATTGAATTATTGGCAACAAACTCTGCATCTGAAGTATTGCCCCTTCCGATTTGAAGGTAGGTGTTCGGGTAATAGCTGCTGGACTCTATCAATGAATCAATGTTGGGAGTAATTTCCTGATCGTTAATATTCAAGCCGATTGGGAAGGTGTTAAGGGATTCAGCCTGAATCACTATAAGATTCTTGCCTTTATACTTGCCAAAGATTGCAGACTCTGCCGGTGTCTCGAATTTATCTTCAAACTTTTTCTTAAGTTTCCCCAGCTGTTCCTTTTGCTGCTGTGCATACTCATCCGCCAGTGCTTTCTCACGATAACTTTGGGCCACATCATAAATATGGGCAGGGATAATTCCTGTTAAGGATACTTTATATTGGTCTGTGTGGGCTGGCTGAAGTGGAAGAAATGCAGCTGTTAAAAGGGCGGCAATACCGATTCCCCCAACTGCTGCAGAATGTTTTAAGCGGCTGTCCAATGAAACATTCTTTTTGTAAATAAAATAAAAACAGACAGCAAGGACGGGCAGATCGGCCCAGTATAGCAAATCAGTTTTATACATTAATGAGACAATCGAATCCGCGATATCTCCCAGCTGATTTGCCTGGCCAGCCAGTTCGATATGAAGGATTGCATCGTAATATCTTTCATACACAACATCCGCATATAAAAGAAAAGACAAAAGAAAGTAAATCAAAAATGCAGAGATGCTCCCTAGTAAGGATTTTTTCGCAAAGAAAACAGCAGCTATAACCATGCTGAATCCGGCCGAAGAGAACAAGATGAACTTTTTATGCGGACTCAGTTCCAGCTCATCTATAAAATAGAGGGTTTTAAAAAACCATAAGCCTGTTATTAACCCTATTAATATAGCAGGTAAAAACCAAACTGATTTATTTAATTGGTCTTTCATACTTCACACCCTTTAATTACTAATTTAGTAGAATTTGTAATCAAATATTAACAAAGTTATACGGTAAATTAAAGGGAAATTAACAATAACTTTACAAATGTATCGGTTAATTATAATGAATATTCAGATCCCGGTCATAAAAATGTAAAGAAAGCACAGGGGTTTTAATTGTTTTTTAATATTTATGCAATGGACTTGTACTTATTTATTCACTAAAATGGGACAAGAGTTCAGAATAATTTTGAGGAAATCTTGAATAGTTGAAACTTTTTTCGATAAGGTTCGTCAAACAATGTGTGGGGAGTTTAAGAAGCTCAATCCAGGGAATTTTACTTTTAGCTCTATTATTTGCAATATATTCTCTTTCATCCATGGCAATAAAAAAATGATTGCGGATTTAAAGAAATATGATACGATTAGGGTTAGTGAGTAAACTAAAACAAACCTCCAATAAAGGTGATGACACATGTATATTCAAGCTGGTATAGCTTTTTTAGTATCCTTAGTTACTGTTCTGATTGCCACGCCTTTTGTACAAAGATTCGCAATAAAAATTGGTGCTGTAGATAAACCGAACCACAGAAAAGTTCACCAAAAGCTTATGCCTCGTTTAGGTGGTCTAGCTATTTTTATTGGGGTTATTGCCGGCTACTTTGCAGGCGGTGTCTATAACCAAAAGGTTACTGCGATAAGTGTCGGCGCTATTTTAATCGTAATTATCGGCATTCTTGACGATAAATACGAATTGTCAGCCAAAATCAAATTTGCTGGTCAAATCGTTGTTGCTTCTTTAATAGTGGCAAGCGGTTTGACAATAGATTTATTAACCATCCCATATATTGGCGATTTCAATCTTGGGTGGTGGAGTTACCCGATCACTATTTTTTGGATTGTCGCTATTACAAATGCGATTAATCTGATAGATGGTTTGGATGGTTTATCCGCAGGGATTTCTGCAATTGGCATTGCGACAATTGCTATTATGGCGGCACTGTCTGGAACCATGCTAATTTTCACCTTGTCAGCAATTTTGCTTGGAAGTATTTTGGGATTCCTCTATTACAACTTTTATCCTGCCAAGATATTTATGGGGGATACCGGAGCCCTCTTTCTGGGATATTCCATCTCAATTTTATCGCTGCTCGGATTGTATAAGAGCGTTACCCTTTTCAGCTTTTTGGTGCCAATCATTATCCTTGGTGTTCCTGTATTCGATACCACCTTTGCCATTTTGCGCAGACTGGTTAATAACAGGCCAATATCTTCTCCGGATAAATCCCATTTGCACCACAGGCTGTTAGCATTAGGACTTTCGCATAGAAATACAGTCTTAGCTATATATGCCTTTGGCATTTTATTCAGCATAAGTGCAGTATTGGTGTCGGAATCGACACTCTGGGGTACAATCTTTATAATATTTGGACTGCTTGTTGTTACAGAAGTAATTGCAGAGCTGATTGGTTTGGTTCATGACCGGTACAGGCCTATTATTAATTTGTATAAAAAAATAATGGGTAACCGTCCACTGGGCAGAACAGGGAATAAATAAAAATTAATATTAATCAAACCGTTTGTTAGCTGGAAAGTGACAAACGGTTTTTTTAAGAAATATTGTCACCATTAAGTATGAACATTTTTTAGAAACATTATGCATTATTTTCACTATATAGATAAAACTAGAGGATAATCCTAATTATGCCAGCAAATTTGTTATTTATACTTTTTTCGACATAAATAAATCATATAAATTTTATGATTTGTGATAAACTAAACATGTTTTAAACATGTTGATATTTTACATTTTCGGAGGTATTACAATGAAAGTTCCTATGCTTGACCTTAGTGAACAATATCAGTCTTTAAGAAGTGAAGTTTTAGAAGTTCTTGATGAGGTTATGAGCTCGTCACGTTTTATATTGGGTGACAATGTAAAAAAGCTGGAACAAGATGTTGCTAAATACAGTAATGTTGCCCATGGAATTGGCTGCGGCAACGGAAGCGATGCCATACATATTGCATTACAGGCTTTAGGAGTGAGTGAAGGGGATGAAGTTATCACAACTCCTTTCACATTCTTTGCAACAGGCGGTGCAATTGCAAGAGCAGGTGCTACACCGGTATACGTAGATATTGACCCTGTTACATTTAATATTGATCCGGAAAAGATTGAAGAAGCTGTCACAGAAAAAACAAAAGCAATTATTCCCGTGCATTTATACGGGCAGATGGCAGATATGGAGAAGATCGCTGAAATCGCGAAGAAACATAACCTTGCCGTTGTTGAAGATGCTGCTCAGGCGATAGGTGCGAAACATAATGGAAAGACAGTTGGTGAACTTGGAACTGCTGCAACTTATAGTTTCTTCCCAACTAAAAATCTGGGTGCCTATGGAGACGGTGGAATGGTTGTAACAAATGATGATGAGGTTGCTGAACAAAGCCGTGTTATTCGTGTGCATGGAAGCAAGCCTAAGTATTATCATCATGTTCTTGGCTATAACAGCCGTCTGGATGAGCTTCAAGCTGCTGTTTTAAATGTTAAATTCCCGCATTTGGATCGCTGGAGTGAACTAAGACGCGAAAAGGCTGAAAATTACACTAAGCTTCTTAAAGAAGCACTGGGAGATCAAGTTGTCACACCTGTGGAAAAAGAAGGGAACTATCACGTTTTCCATCAATATACAATTAGAGTAGAAAAGCGCGATGAACTGCAGGAATATCTGAAAGAGCAGGGAGTAGCTACAATGATTTATTACCCGCTTCCTCTTCATGTTCAGCCTGTATTCAAGGAGCTTGGATACAAAGAGGGGGATTTCCCTGTAACTGAGAAGGCGGCTAAAGAAGCATTATCATTGCCTATGTTCCCTGAACTAAAATTAGAGCAGCAAGAATATGTTGTGGCGAAAATAGCCGAATTCTTTGGAAAATAATTTTTTAGGAGACGTCGCCGACAAAAAAGGGGGCGTTTTCTTTACTTGCTTTCGTTGGAGATAGATACTTCAGAGGCTGTTGGAAGGAGATAGAAGCATGATAAATTTTGCAATAGTAGGAATGGGGCATATAGCTAACAAGCATATTGAATCCATTCAAAAGGTGGAGGGCGCTAATCTCTATGCTATCTGTGATACAAATCCTGATAGGCTAGAGCTTGATTTGCCAGGAGTTAAAAAATATACTGACTTAAATGAAATGCTTTCTGAAAACAAAGACATCCATGTAGTCAATATATGTGTTCCTTCAGGATTGCATGCAAGATTGACAAAAGTGGTTGCCGACCACAAACGCCATATTATTGTGGAAAAGCCGATGTCCTTAAAACTAGAGGATTCGGAAGAAATGATTAAAGTAGCAAAGAAAAATAACGTAAAGCTTGCGGTTGTTCATCCAAACCGTTTCCGTCCTGCAGTTCAGAAGCTGAAAGCAGAGCTTGAAAAAGGTTCATTCGGTAAGCTGAGCCATGCAAATGCAACGGTTAGATGGAATCGCGGTCAAGCCTACTATGATCAAGCTGATTGGCGCGGAACGAAAGAGTTTGATGGCGGTGTTTTAATGAATCAGGCAATCCATGATCTGGATTTAATGCTATGGCTTATGGGTCCTGTAGAATCCGTCCAGGCTATGGCAGCCACCCGTCTGCGCAAAATAGAAACAGAAGATGTGGCAGCTGCTGTCGTGCAATTCAAGAGTGGGGCTCTAGGTGTAATTGAAGCAGCTACGACAATCTACCCTAAAAACCTTGAAGAGTCCATTTCTGTTTTCGGTGAAACTGCTTCGGTGAAAATCAGCGGCCGAACAGCAAATTACATTGAAACATGGGATATTGAAGGAGTCTCAGAGGAAGAGGCGGCTTCTCTTAAGGATGAAGTAAGTAAAGATCCATTTGGCACTCCAGGTCATCAGTGCATTATAGAGGATATGGTACATGCCGTTAAAGAAGATCGTGAGCCTATTGTTACTGGTGAAGATGGGATTGCTCCCGTTAAACTGATTTTATCCATTTTGGAATCCGCAGAAACTGGAAAAAAAGTCTTTATCCAATAAAGGAGTAGAAGAAAATGAGCCATCATAAAACATTATTAGAGAAGATTAATAATAAAGAAGCTGTCATTGGAGTAGTAGGATTAGGTTATGTGGGATTACCACTAGCTGTTGAAAAAGCAAAAGCCGGATTTAAAGTTATTGGCTTTGATGTACAGGCAGCAAGAGTAGAAGAAGTAAACATGGGTATCAACTATATTGGTGATGTTGTGGATGAAGACCTGAAGGATATGGTAAAAGGCGGAAAGCTGGAAGCCACTACAGATTATAAGCGCATCCAGGAAGTTGATGCTGTTGCTATTTGTGTCCCAACTCCACTGGATATTTATCAGCAGCCGGACACTTCATATGTAGAATCATCTGCTAAAGAAATTGCCAAATATGCTCATGAAGGCATGCTGGTTGTTCTTGAATCAACAACTTATCCAGGTACTACGGAAGAAATCGTTAAGCCTGCTCTGGAAGAAAAAGGACTTAAAACAGGTGAAACTGTATTTGTTGCATACTCACCTGAACGTGTAGATCCTGGCAATAAACAATTTAAAACCAAGAATACGCCTAAAGTTGTCGGCGGTATTACAGCAAACTGTACGGAAGTAGCTGCTGCACTGTATCGCAATGTGCTTGAAGGGGATGTATTTGAAGTATCCAGCCCGGCTATTGCGGAAATGGAGAAAATATTTGAGAACACGTTCCGCCATATTAATATCGCCCTTGCAAATGAAATGGCTATTCTGTGTGACAGAATGGGAATTGATGTATGGGAAGTAATTGATGCAGCGAAGACAAAGCCTTATGGCTTCATGGCATTCTATCCAGGACCAGGTCTTGGCGGCCACTGTATTCCAATCGATCCTTTCTACTTAACATGGAAAGCAAGAGAATATAATTATCATACAAGACTAATCGAATTAGCCGGGGAAATTAACAATTCAATGCCTGAATTTGTAGTTAACCGTGCTATGCACCTTCTAAATGAAGATGGAAAAGCTTTAAGGGGTTCCAAAGTAACATTATTAGGTGTAGCCTACAAAAAAGATATTGATGATGTACGTGAATCTCCTGTCCTTAAGATCATTGAATTACTGGATGCTCAGGGGGCCGATTACAAAGTGGTAGATCCTTATGTAAAATCATTTAAATCTTGTAATACACGAGTTGAAACAGTGGAATTAACAAAAGAACTGTTAAACGAATCTGACCTTGTTCTTGTTACGACAGACCACTCTGATTTTGATTATGATATGATCGCAAGAGAAAGCAAGTCCATCTTTGACACACGTAACGCAATGAAAGATGTGGCAAAGCCAAATAAATACGACAAACTATAATCGTTATACAAGGGAGAGCTCAACATGAACTTTATCGATCCTTCCGCAGCAGTAGATTCTTCAGCAAAAGTGGGATATTTTAGTGTCATTGAAAAAGGTGCGAAGATTGGACAGAACGTTGTAATCGGAAATCGAGTTACTATACATGAAGATACGGTTATCGGAGATAACACAACGATTGCTGATGGCGCAGTTGTAGGAAAACCGCCAAAACCGGCGAAAACGAGTACCGTTAAGCTGTCTGACTCCATTCCAGCACTTGAGGTTGGGGAAGATGTTACTATTGGCGCTAATTGTGTAATCTACCGCGGTGCTTCCATTGGCTCCAATACCCTTATTGCCGATCTTGCCAGTGTAAGGGAAAACGTAGAGATTGGTGATTATGTAATCGTCGGCCGTGGTGTCACGGTTGAAAACTATGTGAAGATTGGCAGCAGAACTAAAATCCAATCCAATTCTTATATAACAGCTTATACAACTCTCGAAGAACAAGTATTTATTGCTCCTTGTGTTACTACTACAAATGATAACTTTATGGGAAGAACGGAAGAAAGATTCGATAAGATCAAGGGAGCAACCGTCAAACGCGGTGCAAGGGTTGGCGGCGCCTCCATCATTCTCCCGGGTATAACAGTAGCGGAAGAAACTTTTGTAGCTGCTGGGGCACTTGTTACTAAAGATACAGAAGAGAAAACAGTTGTTAAGGGCATTCCTGCAAAGTTCCTTAGAATGGTTGAGGAAAGAGAATTATTATAATTACTGATAAGATAAAACGTATGGGAGCGGTATCGCTCCTTTACGCTTTTATAATTGTCGAAAACAATTTCTAATATAGAATAATTTGGAGGTTTCTGTTAATGAAAATCGTAACAGTTTTAGGCGCTCGCCCTCAATTTATTAAGGCTGCTCCTGTTTCACGGGCTCTAAGGCAAAATCATCAGGAAATTATTGTACATACAGGACAGCATTATGATGCCAATATGTCCGATATTTTCTTTGAGGAGTTAAATATTCCAAAGCCTGATTACCATTTAGCGGTTGGTTCCGGAAACCATGGGAAGCAGACTGGCGAAATGATGGCTAAAATTGAAGAGATTGTTCTAAGTGAGAAGCCTGACTATGTGCTGGTTTACGGGGATACCAATTCAACACTTGCAGGTTCACTGGTTGCCGCAAAGCTGCATATCCCTGTCATTCATATTGAAGCAGGTTTGAGAAGCTTTAACAAGCTTATGCCTGAAGAAGTGAACCGAATCTTGACGGATCATATTTCTGAATTCCTGTTCTGCCCGACTGATACAGCTGTTGAAAACCTTAGGAACGAGAATATTACAAGGAACGTCATCAACATTGGGGACGTTATGTATGATGCCGTATTGTATAACCGGGAGCTCGCCAAGGAGAAATCGCAAATCCTTGAGGAAACCCAGCTGAAAAAGGGAGAGTACTTGCTTATTACGATTCATCGTGCAGAAAATACCGATGATCCGGAAAAAATGAAAAGTATTCTTCAGGCTTTTTCGAGTACGGAGGAGACAAAGGTTTGGCCAATTCATCCGCGTACAAAGCATAAGCTTGCTGATTACGGTTTAAACGTAGAGGAAATTCCTAATTTAAAAATAATTGACCCTGTAGGGTATTTGGATATGTTAACGCTTGAAGCAAATGCACGCAAGATTGTTACAGACTCAGGCGGCGTTCAAAAGGAAGCATATTTTATGGAAGTTCCTTGTGTTACAGTAAGAGAACAAACGGAATGGGTTGAAACTCTTGAGGGAGAAGCCAATATCCTGGTAGGAACCGACCAGGCAAAAATGACTGATGCCATTAATAAAGAGGTAAAGCCTGAGTATAAGCAATTATTCGGAAACGGTGAAGCAGCAATCAAAATCGTTGAAGTACTCGAGGATGGTCTAAAAGCCTAAACTGTTTGATTATTAAGATGCTCTTTCAATATTGGGCAAAGCAGGCAGTTATTGCATTGAAAAAAGGAGTATTAGCATGAAATCAGTTTTGGTTTATTACCCTTTTGTTTTATCAGAAAACCCCAATAGCGGGTCCAAACTCCGTCCCCTCGAAATGAAAAATGCATTCCATGCCTGGGGAGTGGAGAATGATGTTAACATTATTGTGATTTCCGGGACGTCTGAACAGCGGGAACAGCAGTTTAATGAGTTAGTATCATCTGGCAAGTTGGAAAATCTGTGGTTTTGCTATATGGAGAACCAGACAATCCCGCTATGGCTTACAGATCCTGGACATAAGCCAAAACGGCCATTTGTGGATCGGAAAGTGCTCCGTTATCTCAAAGAAAAAAGTGTGCCAGTTGGAGTATTTTATCGGGATGTTTATTGGAAATTTGATGAACTCTACTCACTAAAAGGCCTAAAAAAGACCATTATGCAAGCTATATACAGGAAGGAAGAAAAGTTTTACGAAAAATATTGTGATGTAATTTTTCTTCCAAGTGAAGCGATGGGCGAATATGTGGACATTGCGAAAAGAAAAATTGCGCTTCCTCCTGGAGGCAAAGCCAAAAGCATCTCTAAAAAGGTCAGAAGTGACCGACGGTCCCAAGGAATTTATGTAGGCGGCATTAACAATGAGGATTATGGGCTGTTTCTCTTGCTTGATGCCTTGGAAATAGCTAACAGCCAAAAGAGAATTTGTGATTTGACGGTTGTTTGCAGGGAAGAAGAATTTGCAAACCTTCCGGATAAGAAAAAAAACAGGTTTGCTGAGCTGGATGTTCAAGTAAAGCACTTAAGCGGAGAGCCATTGAATGAATTGTATAAAGAGATGGACTATGCATTCATACCGAGGTATAGAAGCCCCTATAATGATTTCTCCGTGCCTGTTAAACTCGTTGAGTATCTGTCTAACGAGCTTCCTGTGATTGCCACTTTCTGTGAGGCGCAAAAAGAAATTATTGAAAAAGACGGTTATGGGCTTATCTGCGCAGATAATGCAGAGGATATGTCAAAAGCGATCCAATCTATGGCCGTTAATACGGAGAAGTTCAAGCATAACATTCAGCAGTCCTTCGTTGAAGAACATTCCTGGAAGGCTAGAGTGAAGAAAGTCAAGAGTGCCTTGTTAAAGGAGGAACTATGAAGGTTTTAATATTAGCTCCAAGCAGATCAATCCATACACATAAATGGGCTTTATTTTATAAAAATAATGGCATTGATGTAAAGGTTGCAACCTTTTCCGACCACTACTCTGAGGAAAATGCCAAAGAAATCGACACTATCAGTCTTCCTAAGCTATTACCCGGGAAATTGTCGTATATTTCGAGTGTTTTCGCTCTTAAAAAAATATTAAAAAGCTACCAGCCGGATATTCTGCATGCGCATTATATTTCAAGTTATGGTTTTGTTGGTGCGCTTGCAAATTACCGGCCATTTTATGTGTCTGTCTGGGGGAGGGACATTTTCCAATTTCCTCTGCAGGGAAACACAAACCGTAAAATTGTGGAATACACCCTTTCCAAAGCGGATGTTATCTGTTCAACAAGTCATATAATGGCAAAAGAAACAAACAAGTATACAAATAAACAGGTATTTGTAACACCTTTTGGTGTAGATATGAGCAAATTCAGGCCAATGCCAGAGTTCAAAAGTGATGGTAAAATCACCTTTGGAACTGTAAAAGCACTCTCAGATAAATATGGAATCGGAGATTTAATTAAAGCCTTTGCTAAAATACACCAAGAGAAAAATAACTCTGAATTGCTAATTGTAGGGGACGGACCTCAACGTAGCGAATATGAACAACTGGCAAGGGATCTGAAGATTGACCATGTGACAACATTCACTGGAAGGGTGCCAAATGATCAGGTGCCAGAATATATCAATAGGATGGACGTGTTTGGCGTTCCATCAACCGAAGACAGCGAAAGCTTTGGAGTGGCGGCTGTTGAATCAATGGCTTGCGGTGTTCCGGCTGTTGTCTCAAATGTGGGCGGGCTGCCTGAAGTCGTGCTTGAAGGAAAAACAGGTTTTGTTGTTCCTAAAGAAAATCCGGACGAATTGGCTAAAGCCATGCTATACCTTGCTGATCATATAGATGAGAGTAAAGAAATGGGCATTGCCGGCATTGAACATGTTAAAGCTAATTATAATTGGACAGATAATGCAAACGGCATGGTCAACCTGTACGAGCAAACCTTGAAAAAGGGGATGAAATCATGATTAAAAAAGCTGTCATTCCAGCAGCAGGCCTTGGAACAAGGTTTTTGCCTGCAACGAAGGCACAGCCGAAGGAAATGCTTCCGATCGTTGACAAACCAACTATACAATACATTATCGAGGAAGCAGTTGAATCAGGAATTGAAGATATTATCATTGTGACTGGCCGAAGTAAGAGAGCCATTGAAGACCATTTTGACAAATCAGTAGAGCTTGAGATGCTACTTGAAAGAACCGGCAAACATGAAATGCTTGAAGTTGTTGAGAACATTTCAAATTTGGTCGATATTCATTATGTCCGCCAAAAAGAGCCCCTAGGACTTGGCCATGCCGTGTTATGCGCCAAGAAATTTATCGGCAGCGAGCCATTTGCCGTACTTTTGGGCGATGATATAGTAGATAGTGATCAGCCGGCTTTAAAACAAATGATTGATCAATACGAAAAAGTGCAGTCAAGTATTTTGGGCTGTAATGAAGTACCGCGTTCAGAAGTTAATAAATACGGTATTGTGAATTACTCGGAAAATAAAGGCGACCTCTTTAAAGTTGAAAGTCTTGTTGAAAAGCCGTCAATTGAAGATGCACCATCGACTCAAGCCATTGTTGGCCGTTATATTTTAACACCTGCCATTTTTGATATGCTTGAAGAAGTCGGTCCGGATAAGAAAGGTGAAATTCAGCTTACAGATGCTATTGACAGCCTGCTGGAAAAGGAATCTATTTATTCCTATATCATTCAGGGCAACCGCTATGATGTGGGTGACAAGTTTGGATTTTTGCAGGCCTCCATTGACTTTGCTTTAAAGCGTCCAGATCTGAGAGACAAGCTGTCAGCTTATTTGAAGGAAATAAATGAAAAGTAATGGAGTTGGGAAAATGAGAGTAATTTATTTATGTCAGCATTTTCCCCCTGAAACGGGCGCTCCTCAAATACGTGTATATGAAGTGAGCAAGGAACTCATAAATAGAGGACATCAGGTGGAAGTATTAACAGCTTTTCCTCATCATCCACATGGGATTATTCCTAAGGAGTATAAGGGACGCTTTTATATGTTTGAAAACTGGGACGGAATACCTGTTCATCGTTCCTGGATTTATCCTTCGCCGAAGGGAAGCTTTTGGAAGAGACTGGCATCCTATTTCTCCTTTACTTTTAGTGCCTTTTACTCGCTGGCGAAGGCGAAGCCGACAGATGTAATCATTTGTAACTCACCTCCGTTATTTCTTGGAATTACAGGGTGGCTCGGGGCTAAATTGAAAAGGGCCAAGTTTGTCTTTAATGTTGCAGATATATGGCCTGAATCAGCAGTAGAATTAGGGCTTGTTAAAAACAAAACCTTTATTAAACTGGCTGAAGGCCTCGAAAACTTTTTATATCGAAGTTCTTGGAAAATTGCTGGTGCAACGGAAGGCATATGCAGCTATTATGTCAAAAAGGGAAAGCCGGAAGAGGATGTATTTTTACTTCCTAACGGGGTAAATACGGATTACTTTAAGCCTTTGGAAAAAGACCAGGAAATCATAAAAAAAGCTGGGCTTGAGGGTAAAAAGGTCTTTACCTATGCAGGTAACTTCGGTTATGCACAGGGACTTGACTCCGTATTGCATGCAGCAGCTTTAGTTAAGGATTCCCATCCGGATGTACACTTTTTATTTGTTGGGGACGGTCAGGAAAAGGACAAGCTGCTTGCAATTAAAGAAGAGCTTCAGCTGACAAATGTCACTTTTTACGGTTCGGTGCCGCTGGATGAAATGCCGAAGATTTTCTCTGTTTCCGATTTTAGCATCGTGTCCTTAAGAAATATAGATTTGTTTAAAGGGGCAAGGCCCTCAAAGATTTTTCCGGCTATTTCCACAGGTACTCCTGTCCTGTATTGCGGTGTGGGAGAGAGTGCTGAAATTTTAAACGAATATAGCTGTGGTAAAATTGCTCCTCCAGAAAATCCTGAAGGAATCGCTGAAGGAGTCAGGGAGTTAGCATCCATTTCACCGGGAAATTATGAAATGATGTGCCAAAATGGCAGAAAATTAGCCATTGATCAATATTCCTGGAAAAGTATTGTTGATGATCTGGTTCACCAGCTTGAGGGTGAAAATAAAAAGGAGAGAAGCATGGGTTAACCTTCATGTCTTCTCTCCTTTTATTATTTATTTTGAAACCGAAGTTCCTTTAAAGTAATGAGTAATAATCTGCGTGGACGTCCATCCATTTTCTGCATAAGCCTTTGCTCCATATTGGCTCATGCCAATACGGTGTCCCCAGCCTTTTCCGTTTAGAGTGACAGAGAGAACTTCTCCTGTCCCGCTTTCACTTGTTATGACACCTGTTGGAGTTTGAACAGAAACCTTGGAATCCGATAGAGTTATTTCGCCGTTAGATGTTTGGACTTTCTGTCCTTTCATATCTGAAATAGGAACATACCCGCTGTTAGTTTGGACAGATAGCGCAGGCTGAGACCTTGTTACCTCCATTGTGAACCAGTTGGAATAAAGGGAATTATAATGTGCTGAACTCTGTAAAGGGAAGAGTTTTCTGATCACACTTTCATTTCCCCGTACCGTTTTGTCTCCCTTAGAGGTTTTGACTGTAACCGCACCTACTTCACCATTTGCCCCTTTTATTTCAAGGCTGATATCCAATAATTTTGCCGTGCTATCAAACCCAAACGATTTTAATATGGTCGCAGCAGAATATGCTTCGCTCCAATTGCTGTATGGAGATTTTTCATATTTGTCTTCAACCGATACTAAATAAGGGAAAGAGCTTTGATTTGAATTCCAAACATCCCCAACATTGGCAGTTCTTCCGCCGCTTGTTGAAAAGAAAAATGTTTGAATTGGCTTTCCATTATATTTAACGAGTAAGCCTTCCGTTTCTTTAATAGCAGTATTTGCCCGTGTGTCTTCATAGGAATATCCTCTGTATACCTGGCTTGCGGCAGTGCTCGTAAGCATCATCATATTGGCTGCGTAGCTTCGCGCTGCGATTGCCTGTGCTTTTAAGGCTTCTTTATGCCAGGATGCGGGCATTTCATTAGGAACTACGCCCTTTAGATAATCTTCCATATCCAGGATGTTAATTACTTCGACTTGTGATCCATTTTTCTTTAAATAAAAGCTGCCCCTGTAAGTTAAGCCGTTACTGACCGCTGCAAGGGAAAGCTTGTCTCCCTGTGTTAATTTAGCGTTTTTTGCAGGAACCCACCCTGTATAGGATCCAATATTCACATTATACCAGAGCTCACCTGTTGTTCTATTGGTAAAAGAGCCGAGGTAGTTAGCGCTATCTCCTGTCTGAAAGGTATAAACCTTTGCATAGGATGTATCCGCGCCCCTTCTCATATCTGCCTGGGCTGTAAAGACTGCCAATTGAGCTGTTCCTGCCAGCTCATTGACATCAAAGCCAGATGTTGATGTTTGGCTAAATCCAGTATATGAAACTGTTACATTTGTGCTATTGCTGGTTGCTGTAATGGTAGTTCCAGGAGGGATCATTGTTTTACTGCCAGTTTGCCTATTTGTTAGCTGATAATTTCCATTCAGGGTTAAGGTAACATTCTTGTTAATGTGAACAGAAACATTAACGCTATTGGGGTATGTTTTAATCCCCGCCGCTAATGGATTCTGCACACCTGAAAAGAGCAAAGCTATAAAAAGAATGATCGAGATAAATTTCTTCAACTTATCTCACCTCACCATAGTCGCTGATAATCCAGCCCCGGACGCCAGATGAAGTCTCTACGTTATACCAAACTTCACCTGCTGAGTTTGTATGGCTTTGAAGATACTTTACAACGGTTCCCTTAGGCAATAAGGCGGTAACTGCATAATCGGTTCTTGCCCCTCTGCGCATGTTAACATCTGCTGTGGTGACAACTGTTTTAACTGTGGATGGTTTCGTAGTGGATACATCTCCGGAATGAACCCATCCAAAGAGAGTAGATGATACAGAAACCCTATACCAAAGACCTGAACTGGAAGTATGAGAATCTACAACAGATAATGCTGTATTTTTCGACATGGTTGCAACAACCCTATATGTTCTTAAAGCACCTGAGTGAATGGTTACACTATCCTTTGTTGTATAAACAGCAGATGGCAATCCGCTTGGAGGAGGAGTTGTTGGAGTGGTTGAACCTCCGCCTCCATTTGATTTAAGAGCTTCAATTTCTTTTTGTTGGGAAGCCACTTTTGCTTCTAAACTGTTAATCTTAGTTTCCAGTGATGATAGTTTCGTATTAATAGGGTTTAATTTCGTATTAACCCATTCAACACTTGCCAATACAACATTAGTGGAAGCGTCAGATCCCGAAGGAGTAAACAAAATGGCACCTGTTCCAATACCTGCGGTTACAATGCCAGCTGCGACCAATTTTTTCACACGATTCATCTTTTTATTTTTCCCCCTATATGTTAAAAAAAGTTGCTTTGGGCGAATATCCCAAAGCATTATAAAATCCTCTGATTAAAAATTGCTGTAATAATCCTGAAACCCTTTTCTGATTCCCTCTGCGGCTTTTTGGCGGAATGCTGTTGAACGCAGGAGGCTTTCTTCATTTGGGTTCGAAATGAATGCCAATTCCACAAGTATACTAGGAAGCTGGTTCATTCTATTAACATAAAATTCTTGTTCTTTCACACCGCGATTATAAGTACCCAGAGAAGAAACCATATACTTTTGTACGGAATCTGCCAATTCTTCACTCTTGGGGCCATTAAAGTTTACTGTAGAATTGAAAAATGTGGTTGATCCCCTAGAAGTGCTGGAGAAAGAGTCTGCATGAATGCTAATAAATGCATCATAATTGCTTGAATTTGCAATAGCTGTTCTTTCAGCAAGCTCCAGGAAAATATCAGTGCTGCGGGTCAGATTTACGATTGCACCGGATCTTTCAAGTTCTGTTTTCAGCAGAAAGGCTGTTGCCAGATTAACATCCTTTTCCAATAATCCCGTTGGGCCAATTGCGCCTGTATCTTTCCCGCCGTGACCTGCATCGATGACAATTTTCTTGCCTAATAAACCGGTAGGCATAACTTTTATTGAGACCTTATCGCTATAATCTCGAATGGTAAATGTATAACCAGGCTCGAAGGTCAGGATAACTGATTTTTGTGTAGATGAAGATTGAACTGTTTCTATCGATTTAATGCCTTTTACTTTGAAACTTGGCAGGTCAGCATCCGTAATTCCTTGAGTAAGCTTTAATCGATTCGCAGATAATGTTGTATAGGTAAAATCAAAATCCGTCGGTTTTTTCCATACCAGGTAGCTTGCTGTACCTTCAGTGTAAGTAGAAGGGGAGGAAAGGCGTTTTAAGGATACAGGAGAAGTTTGGGATTCCAGCACCCAGCCGCGCAGTCCAGTATTTGTTTCGACATTTAGCCACCCATTCAACTTGTTTAGGATAAGCAAAGGCTCATCTGCTTTTAAGGAAGCTGTAATCTGATATGTAGTGGATGCTCCTCTTCTTAAGGCTGCGTCATTTAATGCATATACATATTTTAATTCTGCTGTGGAAGCAACCAGGTCTTTAAAAGGAACCCAGCCGATATTCCCGGATGTAGTGCTCACTCTCGCCCAAGTTTCCATAGATTGGTTTATAAATCCGCTCAATACAGTGACTTTACTTGTAATGTTTAATTTTTCTACCACTCTATAATCATAGGTAGCACCCGAATGGAGATTGGTGTTACGGTTACCAACATAATAAGTGCCTGTTAAAGATATTGCCCCTGGTTCTGGCTTCTTGAACGCACTGCTGTCTACCCAGCCCAGCAAATGGCCAAGATCTGCCCTATACCAGAGTTCACCTTTAGAGTTTGTGAATTCATCAATAATCTTCACTTGTTGGAGCTTCTCAAGTGATGCAACTGTTTGATAACTCAAATCCGCGCCTCGACGAACAACTGCATGATCTACTTGGACTGTTTTGATGGTATATTCAGGAGCGATAAAGGCAGTGCTGTTGACCCAGCCAATAATATAGCCAAGATCGGCCCGATACCATAGTTCGCCTTTAGAATTCTTGTGTTCCCCGATGATTTTCACTTCTTGGTTTTTATTCAAAGTTGCGACAGTGGTATACTCGGCGGAAGCACCTCTGCGGACGGCAGAATTGTCAATCTGAACGACTTTAGTTGTGACGGCATAGATAAAAGCGGAACTGTTGACCCAGCCGATAATATAGCCAAGATCGACCTGGTACCAAAGCTCGCCTTTGGAATTCTTGTGTTCCCCGATGATCTTTACTTCCTGGTTTTTATTCAGAGTGGCGACAGTCGTATATTCCGCAGAAGCTCCCCGTCGAACATTGGATTTATCAATCTGAACAACTTTGGTTGTAACCGGATAAGCAGGGGCTTCAAATATGGAACTGTTGACCCAGCCAATAATATAGCCAAGATCCACCCGGTACCAAAGCTCGCCTTTGGAATTCTTGTGTTCCCCGATGATCTTTATTTCCTGGTTTTTATCCAGAGTGGCAACAGTGGTATACTCGGTAGAAGCACCTCTGCGGACGGCGGAATTATCAATCTGAACAACTTTAGTTGTAACCGGATAGGCAGGGGCTTCAAAAGCGGAACTGTTAACCCAGCCAATAATATAGCCAAGATCCACCCGGTACCAAAGCTCGCCTTTGGAATTCTTGTGTTCCCCGATGATTTTTACTTCCTGGTCTTTATCCAGAGTGGCGACAGTTGTATATTCCGTAGAAGCACCTCGTCGAACATTGGAATTGTCAATCTGGACAACTTTGGTCGTAACCGGATAGGCAGGGGCTTCAAAAGCGGAACTGTTGACCCAGCCGATTATATAGTCAAGATCCACCCGGTACCATAATTCCCCTTTGGAATTCTCGTGTTCGCCGATAATTTTTACTTCTTGTCCTTTGTTAAGAGAGGCTACAGCCAAATACTCTGATGAGGCTCCTCTGCGTACTGATGCGCTGTCCACCTGAACAGCCTTTTTTATAATGGAAGGTTCGGAGGTTGATGGCGCTCCCTGATCGGAATCTGCTTCCAAATATGCTCCTATTGTCCATCCCTGCTGGCCATTAAATGAAACTCTATACCAAAGCTCTCCTTGGCTGTTTTCATGCTGATCGATTACTTTTACTTTTTGACCAAGTGTTAGCTTGCCAATTACTTCATAAGAGGTTGATGCTCCTCTTCTAACATTTACATTCGAACCAGTAGAAACTGCATCTTGGCCAACAAGAGAAGCGTTTGCCTCTTGAAATCCTGTAGAGAGTCCCCACCCTGAAATGCCATCACTTTCAACCTTGTACCAAAGTTCTCCTGATGAATTTGTAAATTCATCAACTACTACTACACTTTCCCCATCAGGCAAGGTAGTTACAACCTGATCATCAGGCGTTGTTCCTTTTCTGATTTCAACAGCAGAATCCGTTGTCATACTGGCAGGATATGTTGTTTCTTCTGCGTATGTAAAGTTGGGAAGCAACGCTGCAGTAGCCAAAACAGAAGAAGCAATAATTTTCTTCACGATAACCCTCCATTTTAATAGTTTTTTAGACCTATGTCATATTCTATCAAAAAATGTCAAATGTTCCAATCCATGATTTTGATAGAAATGAAGGAAATATATAACAAAAAAGGAAGCTTTCCAGTTGGAAAGCTTCCGAAGAAATAGATATTATCAATAATTTGAGTCAGAATTATAGTCAGAATCAGTATCACTGTCAGATTGATACTCAGAGTTTTCCTCAGAATCATATTCTGTTCCCGATCCATTAGAATCATATCCGGATTCAGAGTTTGAATCAAATTCTGAGTTAGATTCTGACCCAAATTCAGAGTCTGATATTGATGTGCCTTCTGAAATGGCCAGTGCAGTTTCTAAGGTACTATTAATCTCAAATAGAGATTCTTCATCAGGGATATAATAATATACACCGTCAATATATTCATCCGTACCATTTAGACTAAGGTTCTGGATTTTAGTGTCTTTAATTTTAGAATATAATTTTACAAAACTTGCAAATTTGGATGGCGGAATATTTGTTTTTACATTTTTTCCCAAGTCATCCATTACATCATCAATTTTCGTAATGGAAGAGAAGGAAGTGCCTTTATCAATGATCGCTTTTATGACTTGCTGCTGGCGTTCATTTCTTCCATGGTCTCCGCGTGGATCAGCTTTCCTCATTCTTACATAAGCAAGGGCTTCATTTCCATTTAGGTTCATTTTGCCTTCAGAATAGGTCTTCCATTTTAAACTGCCTGTCAGCTGGGCGTCGAAGGTAAATGGCACATCGACGGTAACGCCGTCAAATGTATCGACAATATCCTCAAAACCTTCAAAGTTAGTGGTTATATAATAATCAATTGGAATATCAATCATATCATTGATCGTTGCAATAGTTGTCTCAATACCGCCTGCACCATAAGAATGATTTAATTTTGTCTTATAGCCGAGTTCTTCTATATATGTTCTAGTGTCACGAGGAATGCTCAGCAGGAAAACTTCTTCTGTTTTTGGATTTACTGTTGCCAGCATCATTACATCTGAACGCTCTCCGCCTTCTTGGTCTTCTATTCCAACAACAAGAACCGTAAACGGATCCTTGGTAATTTCGACTTCCTTTGTTCGGTGATTCGGAATTTTACTTCTGTCCAATTCCTGGAAAATTTTACTGGAAGCACCTTTAGCATGAGAATAAAGATTGTAGGCGAAGTATGTTCCGCCGCCAATAACCGTAATCAGTGTGAACAGCAGGAGCACTCGCCAAATTCGGAGTTTTTTCTTCTTCCGCCTGACAATTCTAGTACCAGACATATATTATCCCTACTTTTTTTAAAAATTTATCGTTAGCAATAGTTAATTTTATCGAATTTTCACGATATAGTAAACGACTAAATCTGTGTTTCCAAGTATAGTTTATTTCCAGCAATCGTTTGGCTTTGGCCATTCGTTAATTCCGTCATCCACATGGTGAAAGAGTCAATGAGTTCATCCTTGACATAGGTTTCTATCTCAACTGATTCAAGGTAGTGGATTTCCTTAATTGGATATATGGAGGACCTGAGTTCGTTCTCTATTTTTCCAAGCCAGGTATAGTCTATTTTGGTATGCATGGTAGTCACAAGTTCTCTTTCGACAATCCCTGTTGTCTGCAATCCTTCCGAAGTCGCTTTCCCATAGGCGCGAATTAGGCCGCCTGCACCCAGCTTTATACCGCCAAAGTATCGGGTTACGACTACAACGGAATCCTTTAGCCTTTTTTTCTTCAAGACCTCCAATATTGGAACACCAGCTGTGCCGCTCGGCTCTCCGTCATCATTTGCCTTTTGAATTTGATCATTTTCCCCTATTAAATAGGCAGAACAATTATGTGTTGCATTATAATGTCTTTTTTTTATAGATAGGATGAATTCCTGTGCTTCCTCTTCTGATTTTGCTCGGGATACATGTGCAATAAACCGGGATTTGTCTATAATTATTTCATTTTCTCCATATCCCTTTACTGTGTAGTAATGGGGCAGCATGTAAACCGCTCCTTCCTGTCTCTCTTTTAAATTATAAATTGACTTATTTCATTATAAATCGACAAAGTTTGAAACACATAATTTTCAACAGAATGTAATAAAACTTTAATATAGAACATTTTTTCCCATGTTATAATGAAAACAATTCTGATGTTTATGCTGCTATAATAAAAAATGTGCCGATTTTAATCTTTAAGTGGTATAAATATACAT
>JAPSKD010000350.1 GCA_031177865.1 Bacillus sp. (in: firmicutes)
GTTCTAGTTTCTCAGTATTTACAATCGCATAATCTAGGCCTGCTAAGGTACAGTGGTATAAAAACACAGAGTTTAATATTTCTCTTCCGACAGGCGGCAGACCGAAGGATACATTGCTGATACCAAGAATGGTTTGTGTCTTAGGAAGATGTTCTTTAATTAACTTAATACCTTCCACCGTGGCTTTTGCAGAACCAATATATTGTTCATCACCAGTCCCTACAGGGAAAACAAGCGGGTCAAAAATTAGATCCTGAGGCTTCAAACCGTATTTATTGACTAAAATGTCATGAGATCGTTTGGCAATTTCCAATTTCTTTTCAGCAGTAACTCCCATACCTTTTTCATCAATCGTACCAACAACGACAGCTGCACCGTACTTATGAATAAGAGGAACCACTGCCTCAAATCTTTCTTCACCATCTTCAAGGTTAATTGAATTAATAATGGCTTTTCCTTGAGAATACTTGAGTGCTTTTTCGAGTACCTTTTCGTCTGTAGAATCAATAACAAGTGGAACTTTTATTTTCTTAACTACCTCTGGAATGAAATTCTCCATGTCGCTAAGCTCATCCCGGTCAGGGTCCGCAAGACAAATATCAATAACATGTGCGCCGCCTTTAACCTGAGCACGTGCAATCTCTGCTGCTTCTTCAATCTTACCTTCGTTAATAAGGCGTTTGAATTTACGAGAACCAATGACGTTTGTACGTTCTCCGACCATAATTGGACGCAGCGTCGGGTCATCATAGACAAATGGTTCAATCCCGGATACCATATGGAAATCAGAAGATTGTGCCTCACGCGGTGAATACTTTTTCATTTCTTCAGAAATCGCACGGATATGATTAGGTGTCGTTCCACAACAGCCCCCGACAATATTTAACCAGCCATGAGCAGCAAAATCAGCGAGCTTTTTCGCTAACGTTTCAGGTGTTTCATGATAATGTCCTTCTTCATCAGGCAATCCAGCATTTGGATAACAAATAATCGCGGTTGAAGAAAGATTGGAAAGGGAACGGATATGCTCCTGCATAAATTCCGGACCAGTCGCACAATTTAGTCCCACTGCGACAGGATTCATATGCTCTAAGGAAATGTAAAAAGATTCAATCGACTGTCCTGCAAGGGTTGTGCCCATCGGTTCAATTGTACCTGATACAATTAATGGGAGAACTTTTCCTGTTTTACTAAAAGCATTTTTTATTCCAATAAATCCAGCCTTTACATTCAGCATATCCTGACTTGTTTCAAGAAGCAGAAGGTCGACACCGCCGTCAATCAGCCCGATTGCTTGTTCTTCATAAGAAGCAGCGAGTGCCTCGAAAGTTGTCCCGCCAGTAACGCTTAACGTCTTAGTGGTCGGTCCCATTGACCCTGCCACATACCGAGGCCACTCGGCAGTTGAAATTTTTTCAGTTTCCTTTTTCGCAATTTGTGCGGCAATTTTATTTAATTCATACGCCTTAAAACCAAGATTGTATTCATCAAGAACAATGCTAGTGGCCCCAAAGGTATTGGTTTCAATAATATCCGCACCAGCCTCTAAGTATTCGCGATGAATTTTTGCGATTGTTTGAGGAGCTGTTATGTTCAGATATTCGTTACAGCCATCATATTGCTCGCCGCCAAAATCTTCTGCTGTTAAATTTTCCTGCTGCAGCATCGTGCCCATGGCACCATCCATTACAAGGATTCGTTTGTGTAATTGTTCATTAAATGGAGCTTTCGACATAGCTGTTCCCCCTAATTTGACTAGCACGCTGTCTGGCATATATGGCTAATTCTGTTGTTAGTTCGTAGCGTAAAAATGGTGTGATTAAATATATTCCATTGAATAAATCCAGTGCTGTGTCAATTAAAGATTTTGTTATTTCAATTCCTTCGCGTGCTGCTTGTAATGGCTGATCATTCAAGGCTGCCATTCTGTCTCGTATCGATTGAGAGATTTTAATCCCCGGTACCTCATTATGAAGGAATTCCGCATTTCTGCTGCCCGTTAAAGGCATTAAACCAATGTAAATAGGTGCATTTAGATGTTTGGTATGTTCATAGACTTCAATTAATTTTTCCTCAGAGAAAACAGGCTGTGAAATGAAATAATCGGCACCGTATTCTATTTTTTTCTCAAGACGCTTCACTGCTTTTTCTACTGAACGGACATTTGGATTAAAAGCACCTGCAATACTAAAAGCTGTTTTTTGACCAAGGTCTTTCCCAGAGAATGACAATCCTTCATTTAACTGTTTAATCATTTGGATTAACTCAAATGATGATACATCGTAAACAGAGGAGGCACCTGGAAAGTCTCCGACTCGAGCAGGGTCACCGGTGATAGCGAGTACATCATGCATCCCAAGGGTATGAAGCCCCATTAGGTGAGATTGCAAACCAATAATATTGCGGTCTCTGCAGGCAATATGGATCAGCGGACGCATTCCTAATTCTTGTTTAACAAGATATCCTAAAGATTCATTGGAAATCCGTACCTGTGCTAAGGAGTTATCTGCCATTGTAATTGCATCGATTCCTGCTTCCTTCAACGCCTTTGCACCCTCAAAAAATTTGCTAGTATCAAGTTTTCTAGGAGTATCTAATTCTACAATAATTGACGGCCGTTCCTTAACAATTTCTTCAAGCGGCACAAGGTCCCTTTTAGCCGTACGGTGTTCAATGATGATTTTCTTTGATTCTAATTTAACTACTTTTTCGGTGACAGGCACGCTATTCTTAAGTTCTGCTGCAAATGCCTGGATATGGGCTGGAGTCGTTCCACAGCAGCCGCCAAGCAAATGAACTCCCTCCTGACGGAAGCTTTGGGCGGATTTTTTAAAATAATCTGCGTCCCCCTCATAATGGAATTTACCGTCTGTATAAGCTGGCAGACTCGCATTTGGGTAGGCAGAAAGGTAAGCATGTTTAGGCAGTTCAATCTGCTCTAGTGTTTTTAACATATGATGGGGTCCTAGCCGGCAGTTCAAGCCAATGACATCAGCACCGATGTTTTCGAGACGGGTGAACGCCTCATTAATCGGGGTCTGGTCTTGTAAAATGCCAGGCTCATGAAGGGAGACTTGGGCAATAATCGGCAGCTTAGTTTCCTTTCGAGCAATCGTAAGGACCGTTTCCAGTTCCTCAAAATCATAAAAGGTTTCTAATAAAATGCCGTCCACACCTTCTAGTAATAAACAATACAGCTGTTCACGGAAACTGCGCTTTAATTCTTCAATCGATAACGTACTAGGCTTAATCCCGCGGTTACCGCCGATTGTTCCTAGCACATAAGCATTTTCTTGTGCTGCTAATTTTGCATTCTGGACCGCGGCGCTATTAATAGCTTTAACCGAGTCCTCAAGACCATATCTCTGCAGTTTTAGATAATTTGCTGCATATGTGTTGGTTTGAATGACATCCGCACCCGCTTCAATATAGGCTTTATGAATCTCTTGAATTTTTTCTGGATGAGAAAAGTTTAACTCTTCCAAGCAGCTATCTTTGCCGAATGAATAAAGAAGGGTGCCCATGGCACCATCACCTATTAAAATTTGGCTTTTTAATTTATCTAAAAAGGTCATGATCATACTCCTTGCTGCAAGACCAATAGTTTTTCTTTCACCTGATGTAAAGCCTGAGAGAAGTCATTAATGAGATCGTCTGGGTTCTCTAAGCCTACAGATAAGCGGATGAGGCTGTTTTTAATTCCTCGTTTTTCCCTTTCCTCTTGTGGCATTGCCGCATGAGACATTTTGGCAGGGTAGGAAAGAATGGACTCAACCGCACCAAGACTAACAGCAAAAACAGGTATTTTAACATTTGAAAGAAACACTTGGAGTGCTTGTTCATCTGTGAATTCAAAGGATAAAACAGCACCAGGTCCGCCTGCCTGCCTTTTTTGCAGTTGGTGCTGTGGATGGTTTTCAAGTCCAGGGTAATAAACTTTTTCGATTAATGGTTGATCCTCTAAGAATTCCGCTAGTTTAATAGCTGATTTTTGTGATTGTTCTAGTCTAACATGAAGAGTTTTTATTCCTCTAAGTACAAGCCATGCATCCTGTACCCCAAGTACAGCACCAAAGGAATTTTGTAAGGAATACAGCCTTTTACCTAATTCTTCATCCTTTACAACCGCTAGACCGGCAACGACATCGCTATGACCGGATAAAAACTTAGTAGCACTATGGAGAACAACATCTGCTCCTAGCTCTAAAGGTCTCTGGTACTCAGGAGTTAAAAAAGTGTTATCTACATACGTAATGGCGTTGATCTCTTTAGCCAAAGCGCAAATAGCTTCAATATCTGTAACCTTTAATAGTGGATTTGAAGGTGTTTCGACATAGAATGCTTTCGTGTTAGGCTTAATTGCCTCTTTTACTTGATTTAGGTCTGTCATATCGACAAATGTATGTTCAATGCCGAACCGAGTCAGTACCTGAGTGACCATACGATATGTACCGCCATATACATCTTCGGTAATAACGATATGGTCACCAGAGGAAAGAAGGAGGAAGGCAGTTGAAATAGCCGCCATACCTGACGAAAAAGCAAAGCCTCTCGTTCCACCCTCTAATTCCGCGATAACATCCTCTAGCGCTTCTCTAGTGGGATTACCACTTCTAGCGTAATCGTATTTTCCGTAACTATCTATATCAAATTGATGGAAGGTTGACGCATGTTGGATTGGTACACTAACGGCTCCCGTGGCCGGATCGACTTTATGCTGATTATGAAGGAGCTTGGTTTCAAAACGATAATTTTCTGAACTCATTATCCAATCACTCCTTCTTTTAATTTCGCTAATGCTTGTTCAAGATCCTCAATGATATCGGTTGGATCTTCAAGCCCTACAGAAAATCGTAATAGTCGATTGCAAACACCTGACTGAATTCGAATCTCTTCAGGAATATCAGCATGGGTTTGTGTTGCAGGGTAGGTAATAAAGCTTTCTGTTCCGCCAAGACTTTCAGCAAATGTGATAAGTGAAAGTCCTTTGAGGAATGGATTAACCCAAGCTTCATCCTGCAAACGGAAGGA
>JAPSKD010000351.1 GCA_031177865.1 Bacillus sp. (in: firmicutes)
TCAAAAACAGTCTGGTAATAATGGCGAGAAGGTCACACCCGTTCCCATACCGAACACGGAAGTTAAGCTTCTCAGCGCCGATGGTAGTTGGGACGAAAGTCCCTGTGAGAGTAGGACGTTGCCAGGCTGTATTATTTTTAAAATGTGTGCATATATTATTTGCTAAAACATATAATATATTGGTTCACTAATATTATTGTCGCGGGGTGGAGCAGTCTGGTAGCTCGTCGGGCTCATAACCCGAAGGTCGCAGGTTCAAATCCTGTCCCCGCAATTAAGTTGTTTTCAAGAAAAACACTTGAAAAAACTCTGGTCTGGTAGTTCAGTTGGTTAGAATGCCTGCCTGTCACGCAGGAGGTCGCGGGTTCGAGTCCCGTCCAGACCGCCATCTATATCTTTTAAAATACGAAACGATGTTTCGTTTTTTTTATGCCTTTTTGCTTAAATAGTAAAAGTTAGGTAAAATACATAATGAATGGACATCCTTAGGAGCTATCCTAAGGTTTTTTTTTACAAAAATAAGGTAGAATGTAGATAGCGATAGGCTATGTTAGAATAAAAGGTGATTATATGAATCAGTATGAAAAATATACAAAAGACCCCAGTGAAACGTTCCATCTGGCTTCTACTCTTGCAGGGCTGTTGCAGCCAGGCGATGTTATTTGTTTGGAAGGAGATCTAGGTGCAGGGAAAACCACCTTTACAAAAGGGTTAGCACAGGGGCTGGATATTAAGAAAACCGTGAACAGTCCTACCTTTACCATAATAAAAGAGTATAGGGGCAGACTGCCTTTGTATCATATGGATGTATACCGGGTCGCCGATTCCTACGAGGATTTAGGTTTTGATGAATATTTTGAAGGCGATGGGGTAACGGTTGTAGAATGGGCTCATTTAATTGAGGAACAGCTGCCAGAAGAGTTGTTAACCATCTATTTATATCACGAGGGTCCGGAAAAGAGAAAAATTGTGTTTGTTCCGAAAGGAAAAAGATATGAGCAATTATGTAAGGAGATTTTTCTAAATGACCATACTAGCGATTGATACTTCTAATTATCCATTAGGGGTTGCACTTATAGAAGATAATCAAGTTCTAGGCGAATATATGACCAACTTAAAGAAGAATCATTCTGTGCGAATCATGCCAGCGATTCAGACATTAATGAAGGATTGTGAAAGAACTCCAGCACAGTTAACAAAAATGGTGGTTGCAAAAGGCCCAGGCTCTTATACAGGCGTTCGTATCGGCGTTACAATTGCCAAAACATTGGCTTGGTCGTTAAAGATACCATTGGTTGGAGTGTCTAGTATTGAAATTATTGCAGCTGGGGCAGGAAGATACTTTGATGGTTATATTTCACCCCTCATTGATGCGAGAAGAGGACAAGTCTATACAGGCCTCTATGCATACCAAAGTGGGGAGCTTACGACGGTTAAAGAGGACCGCTTAGTTTTGTCAGCTGATTGGGCAGCTGCATTAAAGGAAGTAAACAAACCCATATTATTTGTTGGGAACGACCTACCGCTTCATCAAGCTGTGATAGAAGAAACACTAAGTACCCAGGCACTGTTTGCGGCGATTACGGAGCATAATCCACGTCCTTCGGAGCTGGCTTTATTAGGGAAAGATAAACAGGGGGAAGACATCCATTCCTTTGTTCCTAATTATATCCGTTTAGCAGAGGCAGAGGCGAAGTGGTTAGAGGCAAATGGGAAAATTTTAAAAGGATAGGATTAAAGAAATATGGTAGATTCTTTTGTTTTTCGATATATGAAGGAAGAGGATATTGATCAAATTTTAGAGATTGAACATGCCTCATTTGCTACACCGTGGAGCAGAGAAGCTTTTTATAATGAGATTTATAATAACAAATTTGCAGTTTATATCGTATTGGAAGAAGACGATAAAATTATTGGATATTGTGGTGCCTGGGTTGTTATCGATGAAGCCCATGTTACCAATGTGGCGATTCTCCCAGCATACAGAGGCAGACATCTTGGGGAAGCATTACTTCGGAAAATGATGACTGTTGCAAAGGATATGGGAGCAAGAAGCATGACGCTTGAAGTTCGGGTGACGAACAATGTTGCACAATCTCTCTACCGTAAGTTAGGATTTCAAAATGGCGGCATTCGGAAAAATTATTATACAGATAATCAAGAAGATGCCTTAGTGATGTGGGTGAATATATGATAAAAGATCAGTGGATTATGGGAATTGAAACAAGCTGTGACGAAACAGCTGTAGCCATTATTAAAAATGGCAGGGAGATCGCTGCCAATGTGGTTGCCTCTCAAATTGAAAGTCATAAGCGTTTTGGCGGAGTCGTACCTGAAATTGCCTCCCGTCATCATGTTGAACAAATTACAATTGTCATTGAAGAGGCTTTAAAAGAGGCAGACATTACACTATCTGATCTGGACGCCATTGCAGTAACAGAAGGGCCAGGATTAGTTGGAGCCCTGTTAATTGGTGTAAATGCAGCCAAAGCCCTAGCATTTGCCCATAACATTCCACTTGTTCCTGTTCATCATATTGCTGGACATATTTATGCAAACCGGTTAGTAAAAGAACTTACCTTCCCTCTTCTCTCCTTAGTAGTATCTGGTGGTCATACGGAGCTAGTCTATATGAAGGAACAGGGGCATTTTGAGGTTATAGGTGAAACGAGAGATGACGCTGCAGGTGAGGCTTATGATAAGGTTGCGAGGACCTTAAAACTGCCTTATCCCGGTGGTCCACATATTGACCGGCTGGCTCAAGAGGGCAGCGATACACTTAATTTGCCCAGAGCATGGCTAGAAGAGGGTTCATATGATTTTAGCTTTAGCGGATTAAAATCAGCGGTTATTAATACTGTCCACAATGCTGAGCAGCGTGGTGAAACAATCGCACCAGAGGACCTTGCAGCAAGTTTTCAGGAAAGTGTCATCGAAGTATTGGTGAAAAAGACCATGAAAGCAACCGAGGAATATAAGGTTAAGCAAGTGCTCTTAGCCGGTGGTGTTGCAGCGAATAAAGGTCTTAGGAAAGAACTTGAAAAAGCCTTTTCAACTAAAGCCGATATTGATTTGGTCATTCCACCATTAAACTTGTGTACAGATAATGCGGCCATGATCGCTGCCGCAGGAAGCATAATGTTTGAAAAAGGAATTCGTGCCGACCTTTCACTAAATGCAAACCCTGGTTTAGACATTGAGTTATACAATTAGTTTAGAGTCCTTCTGAATAAGAAGGGCTTTTTTGGTTGGGAGCAAAGGTTTTTTAGGGTTCGATTCGTTTCTTTTCGAATGGTGACTGAAAAAGCAGAGGTAAGGAGAATTGCGTAACAATTAAGGGTGGATTGTGACCGAGAAGGCAGAGGAAAGGAAAATTGGGTAATAATCATGGATGGATTGTGACCAAAAAAGGAGTGAAGATGAAAATTCGGTCACAATAAAGTGCTAACCCAAAAATCCACACTTAATTGAGTGTAAATCATACTTTTTTGTGGATAACTTTTTTCGGAAAATTGTGCATTGCATGAATTATGTGGGTAAGTCACCGTTATTTTGTGGACAATGTGGATAAGTAGAGCTTTTTCTGTGGATAATGTGGAAAAGCAGCCAGAGGGTTGTAGAACTAAGTTTTTATATGTGTATAAACTTGTGGAAAAGGAAATCTGGGAAATAAATTTAAGGGTTTTCCACGAATTTTGTCGACTTTTAAGTTAATTTGTAGAGTTCTCATTTTAGGTGATTAATGAATATAGTAGAAAAAAAGAATGTTTGAAGGTGGGGATAGGGGTGAAAAGAAAAGTCTTATTAGGGTTCTTCATCGTTCTCTTCTTTGCATTAACTGCCTGCAGTGTAGATATTAATATATCAACAGGTGATAAGAAACCAGACGTGATTGATAATGGAAATAATCAAGAAGAGGTAGACAATAAACAGTACGAAAACGACGCTTTTAAAGAAGTAACGGTTTCAAAATCGAATGGTAAGGTAATGGTGAAGGGAAAGGCAAGGGTGTTTGAAGGTGTTTTTCAATATGCAGTAATCGCTGGAACGGAGATTTTATTGGAAGACCATTATCAAACAGATGGTGCTCCTGCATGGGGGAACTTTGAAATATCGATTGGTGAAGAGCTTTTGAACAAAGAAGCTGTTTCCATTGAGCTATTTGTTTATTCCGCAAAGGATGGATCGAAAACAGACATCTTGACCATTCCATTAAATTAGCAAAAAGGGGCTTGGATATCGCTATCCAAGCCCCCATTTTTTTATTCTGCAAGTTCAGCCCATTCGTCCATTAATTGTTCGAGCTCAGACTTTGCCTTTTCATTTTTTAAATTTATTTCTAGCACTTTCTCATGGTCCTGAAATATTTCAGGCTCACATAACTTTTCATCGTTATCCTGGATGAGTGCCTCCAACTCTTCTATACGTAATTCTATTTCTTCTAATTTTCTCTTACGCTGACGCTCCAGCTTTTTACTTTCCTTATCCTGATGATACGAATTTCTATCTTGGACTTCGGATGGAGTCTGTTTTTTTATGACGTTTGCGCTCTCTAAAGCCTTGAGCTCCTCCTCCTCAAGCTTTTTCTCTAAATAATAGTCATAGTCACCTAGATACTCAGTGCTGCCATTTTTGCTAAGCTCCAATACCTTGGTGGCTATCCTATTAATAAAGTATCGATCGTGAGATACAAAAATAATGGTCCCAGGGTAGTCGACTAGTGCATTTTCAAGTACCTCTTTACTGTCTAAGTCCAGATGGTTCGTAGGCTCGTCCAATATTAAAACGTTAGCCTTCTCCAGCATTAATTTGGCTAGTGCCAATCTTGCTTTTTCTCCGCCGCTTAATGTTGAAACAATTTTTAATACATCGTCACCTGAAAACAGGAAGTTCCCTAAGACTGTCCGTATTTCTTTTTCATTTTTTAATGGCCATTCATCCCAAAGTTCATTGAGAACACGCTTATTCGAGGTCAACTCTGCCTGTTCCTGGTCATAGTACCCTATTG
>JAPSKD010000352.1 GCA_031177865.1 Bacillus sp. (in: firmicutes)
TCAATGTCAGCACCACTAACAGCAATTGGCAATAATCCTACTGCTGTTAACACAGAGTAACGTCCGCCAATATCATCTGCAATCACAAAAGATTCATAACCTTCTTCGGTGGCTAAGGTTTTCAAAGCACCTCTTGCCTTGTCAGTTGTAGCATATATTCTCTTACGGGCTTCTTCCACACCATATTTCTCCTCAAGAAGCTTACGGAAGATTCTAAAGGCAATCGCAGGTTCTGTTGTTGTACCTGACTTTGAAATAACATTTATCGAAAAGTCTTTTCCATCAAGAAGATCCATAACATCCTTCATATAAGTAGAGCTGATGTTATTGCCGACAAAGATAATTTGTGGAGTATTACGCTTTTCTCTTGGCAGTGCATTGTAGAAGCTGTGCTGTAACATTTCAATGGCAGCTCGTGCCCCTAAGTAAGAACCGCCAATTCCAATCACTAGAAGTACATCTGAATCGGACTTAATTTTTTCTGCTGCTTGTTTAATGCGTGAGAACTCTTCTTTATCGTAGTTGGTAGGAAGGTCAATCCAGCCTAAAAAGTCGCTTCCTGCACCTGTCTGCTCATGCAGGGAATGATGCGCTACCTTTACGGCATCACGTAAGTATGTAATTTCATGCTCTGCAAAGAAGGTTAACGCTTTTGAGTAATCAAAACGTATGTGTGTCATATATGTAATCCTCCAATAAATTTATTTTCAATTCTCACTTTAACGAAAGCTGGACAGATTATCAAGAAGGGGCTCCCCTTGTAAGCGTACCCATTTTCGCCAATTTTTTTACATTCTTCATATTTTGTCGAAAAAAAGAAACGAACACCAATAAGTGCCCGTTTCTTTTAATTGGCTATATTAAATTTGCCTGTTGATTTCCGCTCCAAGCACTTTGCTTTGTCGCGGGCGTGCCGGGAACCCCTCCTCGGCGCTGAAAGCGCCTGTGGGGTCTCCCCAGCCCCGTACTTCCGCAGGACATTGATTTTACTTCCTTCGAGTCCGCCCACGCACGAAGAAAATGCGATAGCATTTTCGAGGAGTCTTCGTGCCTTCCGCTCCAATCAAACAGGGTGCAAAATCAACAATCAACGTTTAACATAGTTTTCTGTTTAAAGTGACTCACGATAAATGGTTAAGACGTCTTCTCTGTTTAGTTTTGTAAAGTTTCCGAATTCACCATAGACCATTGCTCTGTCTGCCATTATTTCTAGTTTGCTGTCATCGATATTATAGTCTGCTAAGCGAGAGGGTGCTCCAATGCTGTTCCAGTATTCACGTAATTTTTGAATACCTGCGAGGCCTGCTTCTTCTGCAGTTTTACCTGCTGGGTCTACCCCAAAGACTCTTACAGCAAGCTGTTGAAAACGCTCTGGTTTTACATTAAGGTTATGTTTCATCCAGTGAGGAAATAAAATCGCAAGACCTCCGCCATGCGGGATATCATAAACCGCTGATACGGCATGCTCTAGATTATGTGTAGCCCAATCACCACGATAGCCCATATTTAAGATACCGTTTAAAGCCATTGTTCCGCTATAAAGGATGGTAGCACGATGTTCATAGCTTTCGAGATTCTCTAGCAATTGAGGTGCTGTTTCCATAACGGTAATAAGTAATGATTCGCACATACGATCTTGGAATAATGTGTTCCCTTCCAAATGAAAATAATGCTCTAATACATGAGACATCATATCAACAATTCCATAGATGGTTTGATCACGTGGAACGGAAAAGGTATGTATAGGATCCAAAATGGAGAATTTCGGAAACGTAAAAGGACTTCCCCATCCATATTTTTCATTTGTTTCCCAATTGGTAATAACGGATCCTGAGTTCATTTCAGAACCAGTAGCCGCTAATGTTAGAACTGTTCCAAATGGCAATGCTTCATTTACCGCTGCTTTTCTTGTAACCAGGTCCCATGCGTCACCGTCATACTTTGCACCTGCTGCAATTAACTTCGTGCAGTCAATAACACTGCCGCCGCCAACAGCTAAGAGTACATCTATACCTTCGTTTTTACAGATCTCTACTCCTTTACGGGCTGTTGTAATCCGGGGATTCGGTTCAACCCCAGGTAATTCAAACACCTGTGCGTCGATTTCATTCAACAAGTTGATAACTTGGTCATAAAGACCGCTGCGCTTAATGCTGCCACCGCCGTAAACCACAAGTACTTTCTTTCCATAACGAGGAATTTCAGACTTTACCTGTTCAAGTTGTCCTTTACCAAAAATTAATTTGGTTGGATTCCAAAACGTAAAATTTTGCATGATATGCACATCCCTTCCACATCTCATTATTATTTAAAAAAATATATTTTGCAAAGATTGCACAGATGAATATTTCTTCTCCATTTCAGCAAGCTAATATTGAAAGTAAATTGATAGGAGGAATCTACCTTGAGTACAATTCAAAGAATTGCTCTAATCCTGACAATCATTGGTGCTATTAATTGGGGATTAATTGGTTTTTTTGGATTTAATTTGGTTGAAGCCATTTTTGGCGATAATTCAGCACTATCTAGAATTATATATGGTTTAGTAGGAATCACCGGACTTATTAACCTAGGACTACTGTTCAAGCCAAATGAGCAGCATGTTAGAGAACCACAAACAGATACAACTCGATAGCTCTTTTCTTAGCATTGAATGCGATTTTGCAACAAATCATAGCTTATTCAAGCTTCATAATCTCCTATAGCAACAAAGTTTAAGAAAAGAGCCTAAGAAAAAAATCCTTGCGTTACTTTTGCAAGGATTTTTTCATATCCATCCCCTAAACTCAGCCGCTTCTACCATTTTTCTAACACCGACCATATAGGCAGCTGTACGCAAATTTACTTGGTTGAGGTTTGAGATGTCATATATTTGGTGAAACGCACTGATCATTTTTTCACGTAATTTAGCTGCTATTTCCTCGTCATCCCAATAGTAACCCTGCTTGTTTTGGACCCATTCGAAATAAGATACAGTAACTCCCCCAGCTCCTGCTAGTACATCGGGAACTAGTAGTATGCCTCGTTCAGTAAGAATTCTTGTAGCCTCAATGGTTGTAGGACCATTGGCAGCCTCCACGATAATCTTTGCTCTGATATTTTGAGCATTCTTCGCGGTAATTTGATTGGAAATCGCAGCAGGTACGAGAATATCACATTCCATTTCGAGTAATTCCTCGTTGGTAATGGTTCCATCAAATAGGGAAGTAACGGTCCCGAAACTATCGCGGCGACTAAGCAAATATTCAATATTTAAGCCATCCGGGTCATAAAGGGCGCCATACACATCAGAAATCCCAACGATAATCGCTCCCGATTTACGCATGAATTTTGCGATGTAACTACCGGCATTACCAAAACCTTGAACAATGATACGGGCCCCCTTAATTGAGAGTCCGCGTAATTTTGCAGCTTCTTCGATACAAATGGCTGCACCCAATGCCCCTGCTTCTTCCCTAACTTCTGACCCCCCTAGGACCAATGGCTTCCCCGTTATAAAACCAGGAGAGTCAAACTCCCTCAGACGGCTGTATTCATCCATCATCCAGGCCATGACTTGAGAATTTGTATACATATCTGGTGCCGGAATATCTTTGGTTGGACCAACAATTTGACTAATGGAGCGGACATATCCGCGGCTTAGGCGCTCTAGTTCACCAAATGAAAGGGTACGAGGATTACAAATAATACCTCCCTTTCCACCTCCAAAGGGTAAATCAACAATTCCACATTTCATGCTCATCCACATTGATAATGCCTTTATATCATCGTCATTTATCTTAGGATGGAAGCGAACGCCGCCAATCGTCGGTCCAACAGAATCATTATGTTGTGCCCTGTAGCCGCTAAAAATTTTAACTGAACCATCATCCATTCGAACCGGAATCCGCACATGAAGCATTCGTACAGGTTCTTTCAACAACTCAAATGCAGCTTCTGGAAGTCCTAGTTTTTGCAATGCAGCTTGAATAACAATCTGTGTGGATGTAAGTAGATTTAATGTCTCTTTATCGTTGTCACCTACACGATTTGTTACATCATTCTTCCCCATTTTGGCACCTCAAGTTTTTTCGTTTAACTAAGTACTTTATTAATGCGTTCAATTGCCCAATTTAATTCATCTTTACTAATAATCAGAGGAGGGGCGAAACGAATCACTGTATCATGTGTTTCCTTACATAACAGCCCTTGTTCTTTTAATTCTTCACAATATTTACGTGCTGACTCATTTAATTCTACACCGATAAACAATCCACGGCCTCTTACTTCTTTAATTCGCGGATTCTGAATTTCTTTTAATTTGCTTACAAAATATTGTCCTAACTCCAATGATTTATCGGAGAGTTTCTCGTCGATCAGTACATCTAGAGCAGCGATTGATACAGCGCATGCCAGTGGATTTCCCCCGAAGGTAGAACCGTGAGATCCTGGATTAAATACACCTAAAATATCTTGGTTTGCGACCACACAGGAAATTGGGAATACACCGCCGCCAAGCGCCTTACCAAGAATATACATATCTGGCTCAATTCCTTCCCACTCACAGGCAAACATTTTTCCAGTACGGCCCAACCCAGCCTGGATTTCGTCGGCAATAAAAAGAACATTGTTTTTCTTACATAATTCAAAGGCTTCTTTCATAAAGCCTTCAGGAGGAATAACAATACCAGCCTCGCCTTGAATTGGCTCAATTAAAAAGGCAGCCGTGTTGGCAGTAATCGCTGATTTTAAAGCTTCTAAATCTCCATAGGGTATTAGTTTTATACCTGGAAGCATTGGTCCAAACCCACGTTTATATTCGGCTTCAGACGACAAGGACACCGCAGTCATCGTTCTTCCATGAAAGTTTCCCGTGCAAGCAATAATTTCTGCTTGGTTTTCAGTAACCCCCTTTACATCATAAGACCAGCGGCGTGCTGCTTTAACCGCTGTTTCTACTGCCTCCGCGCCTGTATTCATAGGAAGCGCCATTTCTTTTTTCGTTAAATGGCAAATCTTTTCAT
>JAPSKD010000353.1 GCA_031177865.1 Bacillus sp. (in: firmicutes)
CTCGACAATTTAGCCATCTTTGTATTGAAAAGCGTAAGCGCCTGGTCCAGGGGCGACAAGCATAAGACGAGCGCTGACAGAAGGCGTTTTTTGCCTTCCGAAGCGATTGGCTTATGCCTCGAGCCCCTAGGCGCTGAAGCTAGACAAAAAAAGATGGCTTTTTTTGAAAAAAAATAAAGGATTTTGTTACTTCTTAGCGAATTAATGTTTATAGAACTGCAGATTAACCTTTTCTAGGTCTTCATTAAATTTTGAATGTGTTGCTTGGAAAACATGTTCAAAGACTTCTCCAAGCTCTTCCTCCATTACTTTAATACCCTCACCTGTGATACCGCCCTTAACACAAACTTTTTCTTGTAATGAAGGTAATGTATAATGCCCTTGTTTGATTAACTCCCCGAGACCTACAATCATCTCACTCGCCATCACTGTCGCCGTTTCCTGATCAATCTCAGTTTCTTTTACTGCTGCGAGTATAAACCGTTGCAGCAGGTAACTGAAAAATGCTGGACCACAGCTAACAATATCAGATGCCACTCTTGTTATATTCTCATCAATCGTTAACGGTACCGATATCTTCGCAAATAGGCTTTCCACTTTTGTTTTCCAAATTTCACTACACTGATCACCAAATGTTATAAGAGAAACTCCCGCTAATGCACGGTTTGTAATGCTCGGAATAACCCTAATTACTGAACTAATTGTTTTAGCAGCAAGTTGATTTGTATCGATAGGGCTTGTGATCGATATAATGCATTTCCTATTATTCAAATGGGGATTAATCTCATCAAGAATTTTATAAACATCCAAGGGTTTTACACAGATGAACACCAAATCGGATTGAGATGCGACTGCAGCTGCATTTTCCCCAACCCTTATTCCCTTATATTTATCTTTAAGCAGCATCGCTTTTGTTTTTGTTCTATTTGTTATAACCATTGAAAAAGGGGAAACTGCTTTTCCATCGATCAAAGCCTCGATCAAAATTGTCCCCATATTACCGGTACCAATGATACCTATTTTCATTATTCCGACCCTCCTTCGTGCAGATTCTCTAATAACAATATGAAAATTGATAGTGAAATATACCAACTGAAAGGATGTAATCATTATGAAGGATTGGATGTATGAGCATAAAATTTATCTCATTATCGCTGTCATCATAGCTTTTGGGACCGTTTATTATTTTTTGGAGGAAAGAAAATCAACTCCAGAAATTAATGTGGAAGAAATTGTCCCAACAAACATAAATGAGGGGGAGGAGGCCGCCGAACGACCGCAAAATCAAATACAGGAAACTGAAAGCTTCATTGTAGATGTAAAGGGGCAGGTCAAAATGCCCGGAGTATATTCATCTAGTCAGGAAGAAAGGGTGATAGATGTGGTTCAGCGTGCTGGGGGATTAACGGAAAATGCCGATGAAAGCAAGGTGAATTTTGCTGAGCATGTTCAGGATGCGATGGTGATTTATATTCCCGCAAAGGGCGAGGAAGGGAGTATGCCCGAGGGGCTGACAAGTAATCCTGCAGACACTGGAGGTACTAAACAAGGGAAAATTAATCTAAATAAAGCGGATGAAAGTGAATTGCAAAACCTGCCTGGGATTGGTCCTTCAAAGGCTGCTGCGATTCTAGAATACAGGGAAACAAATGGCGCATTTAAAAGTGTTGAAGATTTGAAAAATATAAGCGGAATCGGTGACAATACATTTGATAAACTAAAAGATTTAATTACGGTTCAATAAGGAAATCTTATTGACCTTTTAAAGTCTCCAATATTACACTTAAGGCAGAATAAATCGAAATTTGGAGGAGTTGGAGAAAGTGGAGCGCATTTCTTGGGATCAATATTTTATGGCACAAAGCCATTTGCTTGCATTAAGAAGTACCTGTACAAGACTTACAGTGGGAGCCACGATTGTCAGAGATAAGCGAATTATTGCGGGTGGTTATAACGGTTCAATTGCGGGCGGAGACCATTGTATCGATAAAGGCTGTTATGTCATAGATAATCATTGTGTAAGGACGATTCATGCAGAAATGAATGCTCTTCTGCAATGTGCGAAATTTGGTGTACCCACGGCTGACTCGGAAATTTATGTAACACATTTTCCATGCCTGCAGTGCTGCAAAGCCATAATCCAAGCTGGGATTAAAACAGTCTATTTTGCAGAGGATTATAAGAATCACCCTCACGCAGTTGAGTTATTTCAGCAAGCAAACGTAAAGACTGAAAAGGTAGAACTAAAAGAATCCGTTATTGATTTACGCCAATTAAATCAATAAGCCTCAAAAATAGCGCCGGTCTCCCCGGCGTTAAATCCTATCCTGAAAAATGGAGAACATTATGAATGGTAAATATTTTTATTTTGCGATTGCTTCATTATTAGGTGTATTAACCTCACTATTCTCTTTTCTTTTATTCCTTCTATTAACCATCATTTACCTTTTTCTCCTTTACAAATATAAGAGGTATAGCAACTACCAGCTTCTATTCGTCATCTGTCTGTTCACTATGTTTTTTCTCACCAGTGAACATACTGCAGCAAATAATAAATCTAAACTGTCAGACAGCCTATCTACCTTTCATCTGCAATATACAGAGAACACAAAAGTTGATGGTGATTTGCTTCAGGTTACAGCATTAGACAGTAAGAAGAAAGAAAAGCTTCTAATACGCTATAAAATTAAATCCGAGGAAGAGAAAAAGGAACTAAAAAACACCAACTTTTATGGCCGTCTATGTCAAGTAACAGGACAATTGAAAGAACCCTCCATTGCTAAAAATCCAAATGCTTTTAACTACCGAAAATACTTAACCAGTAAACAAGTTTATAGGATTCTCGAACTAAAAAATCACCCCTTAAGTAAATGTTCTCTCGTTAAATCAACTCCATTAACTATGATTAAAGAATTACGTTTTAATGGCATACACTACCTCGAGAAAAACTTTCCATCTGAAATTGCTGCCCTTTCAGCAGCGTTAATATTTGGGGATAGGAGTCTGTTTGATCCAGAGACATTAATCGATTATCAAAAGACGGGCATTGTTCATTTACTGGCCATTTCTGGGCTGCATGTTTCCTTATTAATCGGAATGATTTTTTATTTAGGAATTAGATTCGGGTTAACTAGACAGTTCATGATAAATTTTCTTCTCGTTATATTGCCGATTTATGCAATTTTAACCGGTGCTTCGCCTTCCGTTATTCGGGCGGTGTTAATGATATTCCTTGTTTTATTTATTTTACGATGGAAGAAACAATTAAAACTGTCACCGATTGATGCCATAAGTATTACGCTAATGATTTATGTGTTTTTTACTCCGCTCATTATTTTAGATGCAGGATTTCAGCTATCATTTTCTGTAAGCTTTGCCATTATTTTATCCTCTTCCAGTATTTTGCCACAGTATCAACAAACGATTTCGGCTATGGTTGTCACATCCATCATTGCTCAACTTGCAGCGCTGCCGATTTTACTGTACCACTTTTTTGAAATTTCCTTTATAAGTATTACAGCTAATCTTCTATATATTCCACTCTTTTCGTTCGTTTTTCTTCCTGGTTTATATCTTTTGTTTTTTATTGAGATTATTTTCGAAGATACCCCATTAATTCTCATTAATTTATTTATGAAAATCATTAATTTAGCAAATAGTCTGATTGAACAGCTTGCAGACTTATCATTTGCTCAGCTGATAACGGGGAGACCCAATTGGCTAAACTTTATAGTTTATATTCTGATTATCTTGATTATTTTTCTACTATGGGAAGCAGGTTTGAAGCAAAAAAGAAAACAAATGATCATTCTCTTAGCATTTACTGTATTTACATTTCAGAACGTTTGGAATTGGGCAAATCCATTTGGAGAAGTTACTATGATTGATGTTGGTCAGGGAGATAGTATATTAATCCACTATCCATTTGGTCAGGGTACCTATTTAATTGATACTGGTGGAACGGTTCAATTTGAAGAGGATGAATGGAAAAAGGCTGCTAAACCATATGAAGTTGGGAGAGATGTCGTCGTCCCATTTTTGAAGGGCAAGGGAATAAAGAAATTAGATAAATTGATTCTTACACATGGTGATAGTGATCATATTGGCGGCACTATTGCAATTTTAAAGGAAATTAAAGTAAAACAGATCATTTTGCCCTCTGTTGCAGAACCTTCAAAATCGGAAATAGCCATTATCCAGGAGGCGAATAAAAAGGGAATTCAGGTGGTGAAGGTTTCTGAAGGAAGCCAATGGAAAAATGAAAAAAGCTTATTTTATGTTTTAGGTCCTGAAAAAAATTTTCAAGGTGAGCGGAATAGTGGATCCATCGCGATATTCGCAAATATTGGAGGTCTTAAGTGGTTTTTTGGTGGTGATCTCGATCAAGAGGGGGAAGAAAGGATTATAAGGAAATATCCCGATTTGAATATTGATGTTTTAAAGGCTGGTCACCACGGCAGTAAAACCTCAAGTAGTGAGATATTTATCAACAGGAGTACACCATCCATCTCTTGGATCTCTGTTGGTGAAAAAAACCGCTATGGTCATCCTCATAACGAAGTGTTAGAACAACTAGCAAAAACAACTATATATAGGACTGACCTGCATGGAGCAATTACCTATCGGTTTTACCATGAGAGTGGAACCTTTTCCTCCTTTTTACATAATATAAAGCAATAGCTCATCAGAAATATAAAAGAGACTGCAAGATATGCAGCCTCCAAACATTCATTATGTAGCATAGATTAGGATCCGATAATTTTAATTACTGTTGCAATAATAAACATTGTAGCAAAAAAACCAAAAGAAACGATAAAGCCTACCCCAGAATCAATTGCGTCATTGCGTTTACTTTGCACATTCTTTTCAAATTCATTCACAGTATACCCCTCCTATTTCACATAATAGTATAAGCTTTTTTATATAAAAAATCCAGCATGCTTTCAATATCTGCTTCCTATATTGACAAGAGTTGACACAAATACTTTATTCCAA
>JAPSKD010000354.1 GCA_031177865.1 Bacillus sp. (in: firmicutes)
AAGCCTTTCATAAGCCATTTAAAAAAAACCCTAAAATCCAAAAAGCTTTAATTTTTGAATCACTCTTTAGCTCCTTTATCTTACAACTTCAATCACAAATGCTTGAAACCGGTTACAACGCACTCGTATATGGGTGGGATGCTAATCGCATGCTTCCGACTTTAATGAATCCGAATGAATTGCTGGATGGAGCGATTATCTCAGGAAGTTTTATGCCTTCGTCATCTAAAATTTCAACATACCAGCATGTAAATAATGCAACCATTAAACGATTAATGAAGGAACATGGTAAAACTATCAATTTCCTTGGTGTGATCGTCTCAAACTTAAATGTTCAATTAGAAGAAAAACAACGTTCAGCATTTTTCGTACGTCAACTTGCAACGTCTTTGGGTACTCAAGGGGCAATTGTAGCGGAGGAAGGATACGGTAACCCGGATTCCGATTTTATTCTTGTAATTAATGAATTAGAAGAGGCCGGTATTAAGGTTGTAGGAATTACAAACGAATGTACCGGCCGTGACGGGAAATCACAACCGCTAGTTGATTTGTCAGATAAAGCGGATGCAATTATTTCTACCGGTAATGTATCACAGTTTATTCAGCTCGGACCGATGGAAATTGTAATTGGAGAGCTTGAATCATTAGCAAGAGATGGCAATTCCGGCGGATGGGAAGAATCAGTATGGAAGGATGGTTCTATCCAAATGGAGAATAATGGGATGTTCTGTGCGGATTCAAGTACTGGAGATTATTATAAGACGGTAGTTGAGTATTAAGGAGGGGGAATTATGAAAAAGGCGATACATTATATTAACCAATTTTTCGGACAAATTGGCGGAGAAGATAAAGCTGATTTTGAACCGGAAATACGTGAGGGTTACGTTGGACCCGGATTATTATTAAATAACTTATTATCTCCTGAAATAGAAATATCTCACACAATTATTTGTGGCGATAATTACTTTGGTTCGAAAAAAGAGGAAGCAATTGATAGAATTCTAGGATTTTTAAAAGATAAAGAGTTTGACATTTTTATTGCTGGTCCAGCTTTCATGGCAGGGCGTTACGGAGTAGCTTGCGGTGGAATTTGTAAAGCAGTAAAAGAGAAGTTTAATGTTCCGGTAATCACAAGCATGTATGTAGAAAACCCTGGAGTTGAAATGTACAGTAAGGAGATTTATATCTTTCCAGGCGGAAATGGCGCAGTGTCCATGCGGAAAGATGTGCCGAAAATGGCAAATTTCGCAAAAAAGGTCCTTTCAGGGGAAACCATTTTACCAGCAGAAAAAGAAGGCTATTTACCGCGCGGGATTCGTTTGGAATCATTCAAAGAACCTGCTGTTAGTGGTGCAGAGCGTGTAGTGGATATTTTACTAAAGAAAATAAACGGTGAAAAATTTAAAACAGAAATGCCAATGCCGGTTATTGATAGAGTACCTATCGCCAATCAAGTTGAGGATATAAGTCAAGCTACAATTGCACTTGTCAACTCTGGGGGGATTGTCCCTGCAGGCAACCCAGACCGTATTCAATCAGCTTCAGCGACAAAGTGGGGAAGATACAATATCTCAGAACTGGATGAGCTAGAGTCAGGACAATGGGAAACCATTCATGCAGGATTCGACCCTTCTGCAGCTAATGCCAATCCGAACCGCATCGTTCCTTTAGATGCTTTGAGATATTTTGAAAAGGAAGGGAAAATTGGAAGAATCCATGAGTATATGTATTCCACTGTTGGGACGGGCACGACTCAAGCGGAGGCTAGCCGCATGGGAGCTGAAATTGCTCAGTGTTTAAAGGATGCTAATGTTTCGGCCGTTATTTTCACCTCCACCTGAGGGACTTGTACTCGTTGCGGGGCAACGATGACCAAAGAAATTGAACGCGCTGGCATTCCGATTGTACAAATGGCTAACCTTGTATCAATCGCAAAAACGGTTGGAGCAAATCGGATTGTACCTACTGTTTCAATTCCCTATCCTTTAGGAGATCCTAACACTCCGGAAGAAGAACAATGGAAATTACGTAGACACCGTGTTGAAGTAGCCTTGGATGCATTGGCCAGTAAAGTAGAGGAAGCAACTATTTTTGAAGTGAAAATTTAAATTAAATTTTGGAGGGATTAGGAATGTTAAAAGATAAAAAGGTATTTGTTCTTGGGGAAAGAGACGGTGTTCCTGCACCGGCAATTGAAGAGTGCATGAATGCGATTGGGGCAGAAGTTATTTATAAAGATACTCAATGCTTTGTTTGAACGGCTGCAGGTGCGATGGACCAGGTGGTCCAAGAACAATTAAAAAAGGCAGCTGAGAAATACGGAAATAAAAATGTCGTTGTCATTCTCGGTTCACCAGATGAAGATAGCGCCGATATTTTTGCAGAAACGGTAACTGTCGGTGATCCAACCTATGCAGGTCCATTAGCTGGTGTGGCGTTAGGCCTCCCTGTTTATCACATTCTTGAGGATGAAATCAAAGCTGAAATTCCTGAAAATGTGTATGAAGATCAAATTGGTTTAATGGAACTATCTCTTGATAAAGAAAGCATTTGTAATGCGATAAAACAAGCAAGAGAAAAGTTCTTATAAAGGGAGGGGACAGCTTGAGTTTCAATAAAATATACGACGTCATAATTGCAGGGGCTGGTCCAGCGGGAATGACGGCAGCCGTTTATACTTCCCGTGCAAAAATGGATACTTTAATGATTGAAAAAGGCCTTCCTGGTGGGCAAATGACAAAGACGGAAGATATTGAAAACTATCCAGGATTTGAATCTATTTTAGGCCCTGATTTATCAAAAATGATGTTTGAGCATTCGAAAAAATTCGGTGCTGATTTTGTACGCGGTGAAATTAAGGAAATTAAAGATGGTTATCCACTGAAAACAGTCATTATGGATGATCGGGAATATAAAGCAAAATCGATTATTATCGCAACAGGCGCTGAGCATCGTTGCCTTGGCGTTCCAGGTGAAAAAGAGTTATCCGGTTTTGGAGTATCATACTGCGCAGTTTGCGACGGGGCTTTTTTCGCGGACCAAGAGCTGGTGGTCGTTGGCGGCGGCGACTCGGCGGTTGAAGAAGCAATCTTTTTAACCCGTTTTGCAACAAAAGTAACAATTATTCACCGACGTGATCAATTGCGGGCACAAAAGATTATTCAAAAACGGGCATTTGAAAATGAAAAAATCAACTTTATTTGGAATCATACTGTGGAAGAAATTCTTGGCGACGGCTTGGTTACTGGTGTAGTTATCAAGGATAAACATACTGGGGAAACGAGAGAATTTTCTTGCAATGGCGTTTTCATTTATGTGGGTATGGACCCTATTACTAATTGTGTTAAAGGATTGGGGATCACAAATGAAAATGGATATATTGTGGTGGATGGAGATATGAAAACATCGGTAAATGGCATTTTCTCAGCAGGTGATGTCAATGAAAAAAAATTGCGCCAGGTAATCACCGCAACGGGTGATGGTAGTATTGCCGCCCTATCTGCTCAACACTATGTAGAAAAAATAGATGAAGAACAAAAGGAAATGAAGATGGAGGTGCAATATGGCCACACCGGTTATTAAAGGAGCTTCATATGTCATTACACATACCCCAAGCCTAGTCAGATATGGTTCCAAACCAGTTAGAGAAATTGAGAAGAATAAATATATACTTGAAGATATCTTAGCAAATTTAAGAAGTTTTGATGATGCTGTTACTTATCCGCCAAACCAGGTGTTCATCGGTAATATGAGACCTGAATTATTAAAAGATTATGAAAGACCCTGGACGAATGTGAAGATTGAAAATGCAGACAGATTCAGCCCCTGGGGTGAAATTCTCCCTGAAGATGAGTTTTATGGCTGGTTAAAAATTGCTGATAAGTATAACCTGGTTTTCTTAGAAGAAAACTTCTTGAATAATCAAGTAAGAGCTAAATTAGAAAGTCATCCTCTTATTACATCAGAAGATATAAATGCTTTAGGTAAAGGTGTTAATGTTAATGAAATTAATGAAAAACTAGCTGAAAGTGATGCCCTTCCCCTTTATATTAATAAGAATCAATTAGTAGGGGTGTTCCTGGCTGGGCATGATGAGGACAAATTTTTATCGGCACATATTTTGTTGGAGAACCTATGTAATAAAGCATCCGGGATTGTCGCTATGCGTCATGCTCTCCATTCTTTTGATGTTACACCTGAGCAAATTGATTATGTTATCGGTTGTGACGAAGAAGCTGTTGGTGATCGTTACCAACGAGGCGGCGGTAATATGGCAAAATCAATTGCGGAACATGCCGGCTGCATTAATGCTTCCGGCTCTGACGTTAAAGCATTCTGTTGTGCGCCAGCTCATGCAGTAAGTGTTGCTGCTGCTTTTGTTCAAGCTGATATTTATAAGGAAGTACTAGTAATTGGGGGAGGTTGTTTAGCTAAATTAGGTATGAAATATGCAGGTAATCTTTCAAAGGGAATGCCGATTACAGAGGATCAAATGGGAGCAATTGCTATCCTTATTGGAAAAGATGATGGAAAAAGTCCTAAAATTCGTACCGATTCGTTTGGGAAACACGAAATTTCCGCTGGGTCATCTGCCCAGGCAATCTATCAATCTCTTGTGGTTAAGCCGCTTGAAAGAATCGGAAAGAAGATAACAGATATCGGAAAATTTGCAGTAGAACTTCACAATCCTGATGTTACGGAACCAAATGGAAATGGTAATGTACCAAAAGGAAATTACCGGACAATTGGCGCTATGGCTGTAATGAGAAAAGAAATAGAGCGTTCTGAACTGGACAACTTTGAAGATAAGTATGGAATGTTAGGATTTTCTCCAACCCAAGGCCATATTGCATCAGCAATACCTTTTTTAGGCCATGCGAGAGACATGATTATGAAGGATGAAATAGAGAACGCCATGTTTGTAGGAAAAGGAAGTTTATTTTTAGGGAAAATGACTGCGCTCTCAGATGGGATGTCATTTGTTA
>JAPSKD010000355.1 GCA_031177865.1 Bacillus sp. (in: firmicutes)
GCACAACTTGCGATAAATATCCCCATACCAAAAGCTGGAGCAATTTTCCCATAAACGACTGCTGATGGAATACCCACGACGAAAATTAATAATGACATCATGGTTAAAAGATTGGTTAAGTTATTGGAGAGTAAGCCGAAATAAGCAGCCAAGTCCCCTTTTTTCCAAAATTTAATTGTTTGATCCATTCCGTTTCACCTCTAAATATGAATTAGTTTGTTGGATGTGAAAAAATTTACAGCATTATTTCATACTCTTCTACTAAATTTGCCTCCTTTTGTTTTGTAGCAGAGAATTTTGTTTTTCTCTGGAGATTTTTATAAATCTAAGAGAGAGATCATAACATTTGGTAACCCCTTACATCTTTCATTTTAGTCGGTTAACCTTCCTAGGTCATTGGCTACCAAAACCAAAAAGAAAGGCATTCATTTAGGCAGGTTATACAATAATCTTTGTACAAAATATGTCCTAGATATTAGAGTAGAAAAACTTTAAAATAGGAGATATCATTCTTAGACAGGTCGTGTAAATAAAAGTGAAGAAAACAGTTATTTATAAAGAGGATATAAATTTCTCAATTAAAGCAGATTTTTATGGGACTGCACTAGAACATGCTCCTGTCATTATCTACATTCATGGTGGCGGGTTAGTTTGGGGAACAAGAGAAGAAATTAGTGAAGAAATGATCAAACTTTACACCGACAATGGATTCGCACTATTTTCAATTGACTATAGGCTTGCTCCTGCGACAAAACTGCCGGAAATTCTTAGGGATATTGAGGATGCAATTCTTTGGCTTCAATTAGAAGGATCAAAACTATTTTTAATAGACTCAAAGAAAATTGCAGTAATAGGAAGTTCTGCAGGTGGTTTTTTAGCCCTAGCTACTGGAACATTTACTCATAAGCCTCGTGCAATTGTTTCATTTTATGGATACGGAGATCTTGTAGGAAACTGGGCTGCACGTCCAAGTAAGTATTATTGTCAAAAGGATACCGTTTCTAAAGAAGTCGCATACAAACTTATCACAGATCGAATTATTACCGAGGCATCAATAGATGAACGTTTTTTATTTTATGTTTATGCGAGACAAAATGGAGTTTGGATCGAAGAAATTACAGGTGTAAATCCTTTAAACAATAAAGAAGCTATCTATCCATTTTGTCCGAATCGTAAAGTTACAAAGGAGTTTCCACCAACTTTATTATTACACGGTACTAAAGATATGGATGTTCCATACGAACAGTCAGTATTTATGAGAGCTGCCATTATTAAACAATCGGTTGAAGCAAGACTTATTACAATTCCCAATGGTGAGCACGTATTTGATAAAAACTTCCAAGATCCAATTGTTCAAAATGCACTAAAACAAGTCATTGATTTTTTAAAAATCCACCTGAGTTAAGTAAAAAGCCCAGCATTTTTTCCTCCATGCTGGACTTTTTTTATTTATATTATTGAATGTTTTCACTTAAAGCTAGCAATGCTTTTTCAAAAGCTTCAACCGGAGGATAGGTAATTCCTGCACCTATCATTCCGATTCCTGCCTCTTTATGAGCAATTGCAGTATTAATAACCGGCTTAATACCTGTTTGAACAACCTTACGAACATCAATTCCTGTTGGAATGCCCATAAAATCAAGTAGTGGAATAGTCACGTTAGGATTCTCAGTTGTGGTTATTTCCTTCATTTTAGTGGTATAACCAATAGCTTCCTCCGGTGTTCCACCAACTAATGCAACGATTGCTGGAGCTGTTGCCATTGCAAATCCACCGAAACCATATGTTTCTGTAATTGCGCTGTCCCCGATGTCAAGTCCAGAATCCTCTGGCTTGTACCCTGCAAACATTGGACCAATAACTTTTTGTGCAGGACCAGTAAACCATGTGTTTCCAGGCATTCCGCTAACACGGATACCGAATTCAACACCATTTCGTGCCATAGTTGTAACGACTGTACTGTTTTCAATGCCATGTGCAGCATCTAGTGCACATTTCGCCATTGCCATCCACGTAGGACCAGAGAAGTAATCACTGCTCGCAACGAAATCAAATACTTCTTTCTTCTGTGCGATTGTATAATCAGTTTGTAAAATATACGGAGTTAAAGCTTGAATTAATAATGTTGTACCCGCAACATTTCGGTTATGACACTCGTCTCCCATATGAAGCGCTTGCGCAAGCATTAAACGTAAGTCAATTCCATTAGGATTGAGTTTCATTGCATCACGTAAAATAGGGCCGAAAACATCGCGCATCCAAATTAAACGATCAATAACACTTTGATCATTAGCTCCCATTCGTAGAATTTTTGCTAATTGTTCACTTAAGTTGGTATAAGCAATATTGCCATATGTTTTGTTTTCAACAATATGCATAAACATTGACGCAGATGTGACACCTGCCATTGAACCTACACAGTTGTGTTCATGACATGGTGAAAAGGTAATTTCGCCTGATGCCGCCAGTTTAGCTGCTTCTTCTACATCCTTAGCTAACCCTTCAAACACGATTGCGCCAGTAACGGCACCTTTCATTGGACCATTCATTTTATCCCAAGAAATTGGAGGTCCTGCATGGAGAATCGTCGTTTTTGTCATACCTGGTACGCAATTAATCGCTTGGTCATATCCAATTAAAACTGGTTGAGAATTAATAATTCTTTCGACTGCTAATCTATTAGCAGCATCGATTTTTCCCAAGAGTTCTGGACTCTCAAACTTGTCAAGTGCAGCAATTAACGCTGGGTTTCCTCTACCAGGCGGTGTCCAATCTAAATGAATGACTTCAGCACCCTGTTGTAATAAATCATCTTTAAAGGATTCAATTCCTACGTTAATAACATGTGGTTTACTTTTAAATAAATCGCTAATTCGACTCATGCCTATTCTCCCTTCACAACAAATTCTCTAGCCAATAATCCAGCATTTTGCATGCTGCTCGCATGTGTTACTTCTGCAGCTAATAATTTATTAATTTGCTCTTCATAATTTTGCGGATCTAATTCTGTTCCAAGAACATATCCAATTATCTCTAAATGTCTACCTTCTTGTTCCGCTTGTTGTTTCGCTTCAATGATTGCTGGAAGGAAAGCTCCAACTGGATCTTCATGTGCTCCATAACCTATAACAAAGTCCATTACGATAGCACCTACAGATGGATCTTTTGCCTCCTGAATAAATCTTTCAAGACGTGTAGATGGATCAATCATTGGGTGTGGCTTTCCTTGTGTGTATTCGTCATCACCAAAATCGATAAATGTGTGCTCTTGGCTTGTATATCGGTCTTTTAAACGATACTCTGGATTTCGTTGAATATTGCTGTAGACATTATCAAATTTCTCCATTGCTGCATGCATAGCTTCATCTGCCAGTGTTCCGCCGCTGAAAAGTCCACGAACATATTTCTGTTCAGGAGTTAACTTTGTCCGAACTTCTTCAATAAGTGGAATGTTTAATGCACGTTTGTTTAACTTGCTTTCGTCTGCCCCAGCTAATAGTACCGCTTTAAGTGCTGCTTCTTTAGACATTTTCGCAAAATGTGCGCCAGCTGCAGTTATTTTTTCTTCATTCCCGCCAACAAACCAAACGACAACTGGTTTTTTACAGGTTTTAATTTTCGCTAATACTTTTTCTTCCACACTAGGTGCAGGTGGCTTGGAAATAACGACAATGACTTTTGTCTCTTCATCGTCTTCAAGTGCCTGAATGCCATCAAGCATCATGATTCCGCCAACTTCTTCTTTTAAATCTCTACCGCCTGTTCCAATCAATTGAGAGATACCGAAACCAAATTCGTGAATTCGGACGCTTACTTCTTGGCTCCCCGTTCCTGATGCACCAACAATACCGATATTCCCTTTTCTTACCGCATTTGCGAAGCAAAGGGCTGTATTGCCTATAATTGCCGTTCCACAGTCCGGCCCCATCATTAATAAGCCCTTTTCATGAGCTAATTTCTTTAATTCAATTTCATCCTCGATGCCAACATTGTCACTAAACATCATGACATGCAAATCATTTTCAAGTGCCTTTCTCGCTTCTCTAGCTGCATAAGCACCATTCACTGCAATAATAGCTAAATTTGCTTCCGCGTTATTTCCTGCTGCAGCAGAAAGAGTAGAATATTTAATATCACTTTTCCCTTTTTTGCCTGAATCCTTTTTAGTAAATAAATCATTAATTTTCTCGAAAGCGATTTCGCAAAATTCTTCAGTTGACGCTTTTACAACAATAATTAAATCACTTGCTCCTGCTAACTCTACTTCAGGTGTCATTAATCCGACATTTTTCATTACCTCTTTATTCATTTCCGTACCCATTGCAATAATGGATTGTTCAACTTCTTCAATTTGATTCGCTTTAGTGGAAAGCGACATTAAAGATACTGAATCGAAATATGTGTTTGGCTTAATCAAAGCTTGTACTAACATACTTTTCCTCCTGCTCTAATATTGGACTCTATTCCGAAAACAATGCCTAAAGCTATATCTGTTCCGGATGAAGAACCTATGCTTAATAATTTATTTAAAGAGAGAAATAAGTCTTCTTCATCCTCAACAAATAAGTTGTTAAGTAATGAAATAATAGACTCTCTCACTTTACCTATAGCTGCTTTTTGCAAAGTCATATAACTTATATCATTTGTTAAGTTTTTTGCTTTCTTTAAAACCTCTTCACAAAATGATCGGTAAGGATAAAAAGGGCTGTTTTTCATATTAAAAACGGCAAATAATCCAGTTAAAAAATCATCCCCAGAAGGAGTTAGCCCTGGTCCAAGACCTACAAGCGAAATCGCATGTGGCAAGGCAGATGAAATTCGATGATTTAATAATTCATTGAAAAGTAAAAGAGTTCTATTCTCAAGCATATTTGAGACTTCTGCTTCAAAAGCATTTTGGGTTATTACATTTTTTTTCATTCCGCCGCCTACACCGTGGACGTTAATATATTCCTTCATTTTCATTA
>JAPSKD010000356.1 GCA_031177865.1 Bacillus sp. (in: firmicutes)
GGGTTTTTCTTTTGTTTCAACTGTTTCAGCAGCAAAACCAATGTTAGGAATTGTTAAACCAATAAGCAATAGAACTGATAAAAAAAGTTTACTCATATACCTCAACCTACACTCCCCTTTTTTGATGAAATTTAGAGCGGACTATTTGTAAACGTTTACAGTAATATCGTAACAAACTATCTTGTAAGGTAATACGTAGAGAATTAGTTATCATTTCATTTAGTAATTAGACTTTTCTAACTTTTATATTTAACTAAGTCAACAGTTTTAAAAAAAGAAGACATTCATGGGAAAGATTGTCATCTTTTCATGAAATGTCTAAAGGGTAGAATATATTATTTCTGCACATTCAAGATGGTAGTAAACACTTTTTGATATCCGTAAAAACCAAGTATAGCAAGAAAAGGTCCAGTGAAGAGAATAATCAGAAAGTGAAGATAGGTAAAACTAACATAAACAATAAAAATGCATAGTAATACGATTCCAAAAGAGAATATAGGATTTGCAACCGTAATGATCAAAACATTTTTTAAGCTCTGTGTAAGTTTTGATTCAGTATGAACAGTATCCGAGAAAAAGTACAAAGTATAAAGAAACAAGAAGGCCAAAATAACTAAAACGAAGTAATTTACAAAAGTTCCATTAGATTTGATGTATAAATAATCAAATACTCCCACTATCCATAGTAAGGATAAAATAAGTCCGCCTGAGAGACTCCGTTTGTAATTTTCTTTATAAAAATTCCAGAAGGATTTAACAATTTTAATTTCCTCCTTCATGAACCACTTCCTAACAACTCCAAACATAGCCGTAGTGGCAGGAAATAAAAAGAATGGTGATAATACTAGAATTGTTATCAATACCATAAGAACCTGACTTGTATTTTCAACAAGAACTAGAAGTAAGCCTAAATAAGCTATAGGTAAAATAAAAACTAACCATGTTATGTTTAATACTGCCAAATTAATAATCCATTCAAAAACGGGTTGAATTCTGCCGAATACATTATTCAACGACTCTCACTCCTCTTCCAATCTATTTTTTTCAATAAACCATATAAATTTAACTTTGTAAATCAATTATTTTATTGGCGCTAATGACCAAATAAGTCTAATCATCGTTTATCTCTAAATTACAATGGATAATTTCTATAATAATTGGGGTGTTTTGGTGTCGGGTAAAGATGCTAGAGTTAGGATAGCGAGTACATTGACAGTTTCTGTCTTTGTAAACGTTTCCTAAACGATACTAAATAACGATTATATAGCGAGGATGAGAAGTAGATGGAAAAAATAGCAGACAAAAAGATATATGAATTTCCCTTTCAAAATCCTGAATTACCATTGGAAACTAGACTGAATGATCTTATTTCAAGATTAACATTTGAAGAGAAGGTTAATTTGATGTGTCAATATCAACCCGCAATTGACCGTCTAGGAATCAAAGCGCATAAACAAGGAACGGAAGCGGCGCATGGCATGGCCTGGTTAGGGAAGGCAACCACTTTTCCTCAGACCATAGGATTAGCTTGTACGTGGAACCAAGAATTGTTGAAAGAAGTTGGGGATGTCATTAGCAGTGAAGCAAGGGCTTTTTATAAGAAAAATCCAGAAGTAAATGGGCTAACATTATGGGCTCCTACTGTTGATATGGAAAGAGATCCAAGGTGGGGTAGAACAGAAGAGGCATATGGTGAGGATCCATTTTTAACAGGGAAACTAACGGCCTCCCTAGTAAAAGGAATTCAGGGAGATCATCCGTTTTTCTTCAAAGCTGTTGCGACATTAAAACATTTTCTTGCTAACAACAATGAAATTGACCGTGGAAGCTGTTCGGCGAGTATTGATCCTAGGAACATGCACGACTATTATCTTAAAGCTTTTGAAGTGCCTTTTAAAGAAGGCGGTGCCTACTCCATGATGACAGCATACAATTCCATTAATGGTACACCAGCTATTCTTCATCCTTATGTAAAAGAAATCGTGAAGGAAAAATGGGGAATGAACGGATTTATAGTCAGTGACGCAGCAGATTTGTTAGGGGTTGTAAGAGAGCATGGCTATTATGATAATCATGCCCAATCGGTTGCTGAGGCGATAAAAAATGGAATTGATAGTATGACAGATGATTTTGAAGAAACCACGAAGGCGATATTTGAAGCAGTGGAAAGAAATTTAATCAATGAAAATGACCTAGATTGTGCATTGAGGAATACATTCCGGGTACGTTTTCGCTTGGGTGAATTTGACCCAGCAGAAAATAATCCATATGCTACGATCACTGAATCAATTATTTGTGATCCGAAACACGCTGAAATATCGAATCGTGCCGCTAAAGAATCAGTTGTTCTGTTAAAAAATGAAAATAACACTTTACCATTAAATAAGAATGCTCTTAATAAGGTATCAGTAATCGGACCGTTAGGTAATATTGTTTATCGAGATTGGTATTCAGGAGATTTCCCTTATTCCCTTACCCCTTATGAAGGAATAAAAAGCAAGTTAGAAGGAAAACAGGTAACGTTTCATAGCGGAAATGATAAAATCGTTTTAAAACACGGCCGTGATATTGTTTCTTTAGGAGAAGAAGAAAACAGCCCGCTAATTATCACTAAGCAAGAAAAGCAAGAAGCAGCAAGGTTTGAGCTTTCGGATTGGGGATGGGGCAGCTATACAGTCCGTTCATTGGATAGTGGTAAGTACGTAACTTCCGCTGATGATAAAAATATCGCCGCGTCTGCTGAAGAGATCTATGGATGGTTTGTAAAAGAAGTTCTACACATAATTCCAGAAAATGAGAGCAAGATTAAGCTATCAACTTGGAATAATCATGCTGTGGTATTAGGTGAAAACGGTAAATTACAGGTTTCTGAGGACAAAGATAGTAGTAAATCTGTTTTACTTGAAAAAGAAATGATCGAACATGGTTTGGAAGAAGCGGTTAAAGCAGCAAAAGAGTCTGATGTGGCGATTGTATTCGTCGGAAATAATCCTGTGGTTAATGGCAAGGAAGAAATTGATCGACCAGATATTACCTTAGCGGAATCACAAGAACGGTTAATTAAAGAAGTATATAAAGTGAACCCTAATACCATTGTAGTTGTTGTTGGAAGCTACCCATTTGCCATAAATTGGGTTGATGACAATATTCCAGCCATTCTTTACACGTCACATGCGGGTCAAGAATTGGGGAATGCCATAAGCGATGTATTATTTGGAGACTATAATCCAGCGGGGCGTTTAAATATGACTTGGTATCGCTCGGTCAGCCAATTACCGAATATTTTGGACTACGACATTATTAAAGGTAAGCGAACCTATATGTACTTCGATGGAGATGTCCTATACCCATTTGGTCACGGAAAATCCTATTCAAATTTTGAGTATAGTAATCTTAGTCTGAGTACTAGTGAAATAAATGAGAACGAAGAGGTATCCATAAGTGTAAACGTAAAAAATAGTGGCTCGATTACCGGGGATGAGGTCATGCAACTATACTTCCGTGCACTAGATTCTCGTTTCCAAAGGCCGCTTAAACAACTAATTGGTTTTAAAAGAGTTTCTATCAAAGCTGGAGATTCACAAGAAGTACAATTTACCATACGTGCTAGTGAACTAGCGGTTTGGGATGTTACAAGGGATAAATATTGTGTGGAATCAGGCGTATATGAGTTATTGGTTGGAAAATCATCCTCTGATATACAGCTGCAGGAACGACTTAAGGTTAATGGGGAAACCATCCCTTTACGAAATCTTTACGAAAATACCAGAGCAGAAAACTATGATGATTATGATGGGACTGTCATCAATGAGTGTAAGGAAGGCGGTCATTCCGTCCAAATGAAAACAGGATCTTGGATTATGTTTTCCGATGTAGATGTTAGCAGAGGCTTACAATCGGTTGAAGTTCGTGCAGCCAATCAATCTGAAAAAGCCGAGATTGATATTTATCTAGGACATCCTGGGGGAGAAAAGATTGGCCAGTTTGTGGTCAAAAACACAGGAGGCAGTCAAAGCTGGCATACCGTAACAGGTCCAGTTACATTACCTGAAAACGCCGTAAATACCAAGGTTTATTTTGTAAGTCATGGTGAGGTATTAATCAGTTATTTCCGTTTCATTGCTTAGTTGTATGGAGATTGAGGGCTATAAAGGTGAAAAGGTCAGGCAGGCAGTCATTGCCTACTGACCTTTTCTAGATTCGAGGTGGAATAATGGAAAACGCCCAAAATAATAATCTTAAATTATGGTATACATCCCATGCTTCAAAGTGGGAGGAAGCAGTGCCTATTGGAAATGGAAGAGTAGGTGCCATGGTCTTCGGGGGTGCAAAATACGAAAGAATTCAATTGAATGAAGATACACTGTGGTCGGGTGAACCAGGAGCAAAGATAAATAAAAATGCCATTCATACGTTAGAGAAGGCAAGAGAGCTTATTTTTAAAGGTGGGTATTTTGAGGCTGAACAATTAATAGAAAAAGATATGGTTGGAGAAGACTGTGAAGCGTACCAGCCTCTAGGTGATTTGACCATTGAACATATATGTGAAGGGGCTGTAACAAGCTTTCGGCGTGAATTAGACTTACAAACGGCTGTTGCCTTGACTGAATATCAGATTAAGGATTGTACGTATCGTAGAGAAACCTTTGTAAGTTACCCTGATCAGGTTCTTGCTATAAGGATAAAAGCTTTAGGTCCAAACAGTCCTGCTGTACACGTAAGGGTTCATCTAGACTCATTACACCCGTATGTATTAACAGAAACCAATAACAAGCAGCTTATTCTGAATGGAAAAAGCCCTATTTCTGTGAAAAATCCTGGTGAGATTTTATACGATGAACATCGAGGCTTGAGGTTTCAAATTCATCTGCAAGGTTCGACAGCTAACGGGAACATTTCTGTGTCAGATGGAATAATTGAGGTTACCGGTGAGAATGAGGTTATTTTACTGCTAACTGCTA
>JAPSKD010000357.1 GCA_031177865.1 Bacillus sp. (in: firmicutes)
AACAGGAAGTTCCCTAAGACTGTCCGTATTTCTTTTTCATTTTTTAATGGCCATTCATCCCAAAGTTCATTGAGAACACGCTTATTCGAGGTCAACTCTGCCTGTTCCTGGTCATAGTACCCTATTGTTAGATTTGCACCATATTGAATGGTACCAGCTAGTGCCGGCAGTTTTTTGATGATGGTTTTTAAAAGAGTGGACTTCCCGATTCCGTTTGGACCAACTAAGGCAATGCTTTCACCTCGATAGGCCCGCAATGAAATATTCTCAGATACTTTTTGTCCATCATAACCAACTGCTAAGGAGTCCACTGTAAGTACATCATTTCCAGTTTGTTTCTCAATTTCAAAGGAGAAGGTGGCAGACTTCTCATCCCCTAATGGACGGTCCATCAAATCCATTTTCTCGAGCTTTTTACGCCGGCTTTGAGCTCGTTTCGTTGTAGACGCACGGGCTAGGTTGCGCTGGATAAAATCCTGAAGATTAGCAACCTCCTGCTGCTGCTTCTCATATAGCTTTAGATCGCGTTCATAATTGGCCGCTTTTTGATCTAGATAGGCGCTATAGTTTCCGATGAATTTTTGTATTTGCTTACGTGAGACTTCATAAACCTGCGTCACCACTTTATCTAGAAAATAACGGTCATGGGAAACAATTAGTATCGCGCCGTCATAGCCTTGTAAATACTGTTCGAGCCAGGAAAGCGTATCAATATCAAGATGGTTGGTAGGCTCGTCAAGGATTAAAATATCTGGCTTCGTTAAAAGTAGTTTCCCCAAGGCAAGGCGCGTTTTCTGTCCGCCGCTTAAGGAAGAAATCATTACCTTACTGTCATGGAAATTCAATCCGTGCAGGATCGAGCGAATATCAGCTTCATATTGATAGCCGCCTTGTTCCTTAAATTTCACTTGAAGTTGATCATATTCATTTAGGATTCGCTCGTATCTGCTAGTGTCCTCTATTGCAGCAGGATCTGACATTTGAACCTCGAGTTGTCGTAGTGACGCTTCCATAGCTCTTAGCGATTCAAATACGGTAAGCATTTCATCCCAGATTGATAAATTTGATTCTAATCCGGTATTCTGGGCTAAATAACCAATGCTTACTCCCTTTGGCTTAATGATTTCACCGCCATCATGTGACAAATGCCCAGCAATAATTTTTAATAATGTCGATTTCCCTGCACCGTTACGCCCCACAAGAGCAACACGGTCCCGAGTTTGTAATTCTAGCTTTATATTCGATAAAATTAGGTCTGCACCATAGTATTTTGCTAGTTGATTAACTTGTAATAATATCATTGTTTTTCACCTCTATTACTAAAATAAGTGTACCTTATTCCCACAATGTCGGCAATAAAGTGTCTTGGTTGGGGAAAATAAGAGAATATCTGGAAAGTAAAAAATGTAAATTTTTCATCATTAGTTCAAAGTTTCACAGACAAATGGTCAAAAATATAGTATGATTTTGTGGGAGGATACTGTTTATGTCTGAATTTACTCATTTTAACGAAGAAGGAAGAGCGAAAATGGTGGACGTTAGCGATAAGCCAGAAAGTGCTCGTACGGCACTTGCTCATTCCAGCATTACGGTTAGTAAAGAAATATATGAAAAAATAACAAATAATGAAATGAAAAAGGGCGATGTTCTTGCAGTAGCACAAGTTGCTGCGGTTATGGGGGCAAAGAAAACTTGGGACTTAATTCCTATGTGCCATCCTATACCTTTGACGGGTGTTAATATATCATTCTCATGGGAAAAGGAACAGAATTCTGCTTATACATTAAATATCGCTGCTGCTGTCAAAACAAAAGGAAGTACAGGTGTTGAAATGGAAGCGCTCACAGCGGCTTCCACATGTGCACTAACTGTTTATGATATGTGTAAAGCTGTTGATAAAGGTATGGTAATTGGGAAGACCTATTTGGTTGAAAAAACCGGCGGGAAAAACGGGGATTTCCATCGAACCGAACAAGTTAGATAAATGAACAACTATTTATGAGGGGTGGGAGAATATGAGTAACGAAACAATAAAAATACCACAAGCGACAGCGAAAAGGCTGCCCTTATATTATCGATTTTTAAAGAATCTGCATTCTTCCGGTAAACAAAGGGTTTCGTCTGCAGAATTAAGTGAGGCAGTGAAGGTCGATTCGGCCACGATTCGCCGGGATTTTTCTTATTTTGGTGCCTTAGGGAAAAAAGGATATGGCTACAATGTTAACTACCTATTAACCTTCTTCCGGAAAACACTAGATCAAGATGAATTAACAAAAGTAGCCTTAATTGGTGTAGGTAATCTTGGAACCGCCTTTCTAAATTATAACTTTTTAAAAAATAATAATACTAAAATTGAATGTGCTTTTGATGTTGATCCGAACAAAATGGGAACAACAATCCGGGATGTACCTGTGTATCATATGGATGAGCTTGAGAAGGTTTTAAGCAATGATGATATTCATGTTGCCATCCTGACCGTACCTGCTCCAGTGGCTCAGGTTATTACGGATCGACTTGTAAAATCCAATATTAAAGCGATATTGAATTTTACGCCTGCAAGGTTAAATGTTCCTTCATCCATTCGGGTTCATCATATCGACTTGGCTGTCGAATTACAATCACTTATTTACTTCCTGAAACACTACCCTACAGAGGAAATAGAAGAATAAAGTAAAAGACCTTTTCACTTCGTCATGTGAAAAGGTCTTTTTTTGTCGAAAAAAGAATGATAAAGACATGGCTATTTTTTTATTTTGTCTTTATATCTATTGTAAAAGAAAATAATTCTTAAACCAGATCCGAAATCGAAGGTGGCTAGTAAAACGAGCAGGTAACTGAAGAATCCCCATCCGTTTTGGGTGACATCTTCAATCGCAAAATAAGTAAATAAACAGCCAAGCACGATATAAATAATTCCGGAAAACAAGGGTGAACGTCTCATAGAAAGCCTCCGATAAAGTTTTGAATACCTTCTGCCTCACGAATAATTTTATCAATTTCATCTTTATAAACGGACTGTATGACGACAACTAATGTATTCATCGTAACATGGGCAAAAATTGGTACAAGGATATGTTTTGTTTTTACATAGAGAAAAGCAAAAGTGAAGCCCATTGCAGAATAGAGAAGGACATGATGCGGCTCCATATGGGCTAAGGCAAAAATAACAGAGCTGATTAACGCTGAAAAGAAAAAGTTAACTCGTTTATGGAGAGTGCCGAAAATAATTTTTCGGAAAACAATTTCCTCTAATATTGGGCCAATTACTGAACTGACTAAGATGGCAAGCGGAAAGGATTCAATGATGTTAAGAATTTGCTGTGTGTTTTCTGAGCCCATTTCAACCCCGATAAGCCGTTCAATATTCGCAGCGAGAGCTTGGGCAAATAAGGCTAGGAAGACACCAAATACAGCCCAGACGGCAGCAAAACCAAAGGAACTGCCTCTTTCATTCAACCCTGGTTTCTTTATTTCTGTGCGTAATAAGAAAAGAATAATAACTAGTGCAAGGGTGAAGCTGAAAATTAACCAATAAGGAACAACGAGCCCTTGATTCATCCCTAAATAGCCAAATAGGAACATCAGTCCAGGAATTCCTACTAGGCTTGATAACTGCATTGCTATATAGACAATTAAAATAATCCAATATTCCCTTTTCAAATTATAAATCTCCTTTAAGCAGCTAATGAAAATATTTTACCCTAATCTTCATTTTACTAATAAAAGCAAGGTTGTTTCAATTTTAAAGTTTATCTTTAAAAACTATGTATATTCCTGCTTGTAAATCACATACTTGTAAGGTTGTAAAAAATAATAAAAAATTGCAGCTTCATACTTGCAAAATTTTTTTCCATTTATTATTATAAGAATTGTGTTAGCACTCATGTTAAGAGAGTGCTAATAAGTCAGAATTACATATCTATTTGAGGAGGTTGTTTGATTTGTTAAGACCACTAGGTGATCGTATTGTCATTGAGCTTGTCGAATCAGAAGAAAAAACTGCAAGCGGTATCGTGTTACCAGACTCAGCTAAGGAAAAGCCTCAAGAAGGAAAAGTTGTTGCCGTAGGAACAGGCAGAGTGCTTGAAAGTGGCGAACGTGTTGCTCTTGAAGTTTCTGTAGGCGATCGTATTATCTTCTCAAAATACTCTGGTACAGAAGTGAAGTTTGAAGGAAACGAATATTTAATTTTACGCGAAAACGATATCCTTGCCGTAGTTGGACAATAAGGATCTTTAAAACAATATTGAGTTTAAAAAATACGAGGAGGTTTTTTGAACATGGCTAAAGAAATTAAGTTTAGTGAAGATGCACGCCGCGCAATGCTTCGTGGTGTTGATGCGTTAGCAGATACAGTAAAAGTAACTCTTGGACCAAAAGGACGTAACGTGGTTCTTGAGAAGAAATTCGGTTCACCACTTATTACAAATGATGGTGTAACAATCGCGAAAGAAATTGAATTAGAAGACGCTTTTGAAAATATGGGTGCTAAGCTTGTTGCTGAAGTAGCTAGCAAAACAAACGATGTTGCTGGTGACGGAACAACTACTGCAACTGTTCTTGCTCAAGCAATGATTCGTGAAGGTTTGAAAAACGTAACAGCTGGTGCTAACCCAATGGGTATCCGTAAAGGGATTGAAAAAGCAGTTGCTGTAGCAGTTGAGGGCTTAAAAGCGATTTCTAAGCCTATCGAAGGCAAAGAGTCTATCGCACAAGTTGCTGCTATTTCTTCTGATGATAAAGAAGTAGGACAATTAATTGCTGAAGCGATGGAGCGCGTTGGAAACGACGGCGTTATCACAATTGAAGAGTCAAAAGGCTTCACAACTGAACTAGATGTTGTTGAAGGTATGCAATTTGACCGCGGATACACTTCTGCTTACATGGTAACAAATACAGATAAAATGGAAGCTGTTTTAGAAAATCCATATATCTTAATCACAGACAAAAAAATCTCAA
>JAPSKD010000358.1 GCA_031177865.1 Bacillus sp. (in: firmicutes)
GTTCAGCATGATTATTATCGTCTAGACCATGATATGGGCTTTATGTGGACATTGACAAGTGTAGCTCGGTATAAACTTCTGGGTGAAGAGAACTCTAAACGTCGTGCATTGCTTGCAGCGAATCTCTTAATGGGCCGCTTTAATGTCAATGGTAACTACATACGTGCTTGGAATCCATGGACTGAAGGGGAGGACAACAGCGGTGTGGCAATTATCGACTGCATGATGAACCTGCCGCTATTATATTGGGCATCTGAAGAAACCGGTGACCCACGGTTCAAGGGTGTTGCCCGAAAACATGCAGATACAGTCTTAAACCATTTTGTACGAAGTGATGGAGCCGTCCATCATATTGTCCGTTTTGATCCTGAGTGCGGCGAAAGAATCGAGGCATTGGGCGGACAGGGGTATGCTCCTGATTCAGCATGGTCTAGAGGAAATGCCTGGGCGATTTATGGTTTAGCCTTGAGCTATCACTATACTGGAGAAGCGAAATACTTAGAAAGCGCTAAAAGAGTGGCGCATTTCTTTATCTCTCATTTACCAGAAGATTTTGTTCCAGCTTGGGATTTCCTCCTTCCAGCGGATGTTGATTCCCCTAAAGATTCTTCTGCAGGAGCGATCGCAGCTTGCGGCTTGCTGCTATTAGCAGATAAAGTAAGTGCAACAGAGTCACCTTTTTATCAAAGAGCTGGGGAGAGAATCCTTGAATCGTTATATAAGAATTATGGTGACTGGGAAGGTTCGGAAGAGGGGTTGGTTCTACATGGAACGAGCCACTTCCCAGAACAAAAATATATGAATAATCCGTTGATATATGGTGATTATTACTTTGTTGAAGGTCTTGCTAGATTAAAAGGTTACAAGGAATTATTTTGGTAAAGGAGGTGTGCGTTGAATGCTGAAACTCGATTTACCAATCCAGAAAAATCCGCTCCAGTCTCGAGAGGATTTGGCAGAAGCAGTAAAGCAAATCGTTCAACCTTTGCAGCCGTACTATAGTAAGGGAAAGGCTAAGCTTGAACTAGGAAGTACAGGCACAAGTTATTCTGATGACATTGCAGGCTTGGAAGGATTCTCTCGGGTGCTTTGGGGGCTTGTCCCAATGCTTGCAGGCGGGGATAACTCGCAAGTTTGGGAAATGTGTCTGCAAGGAATAAAGAACGGCACCAATCCTGCTCACGAAGAATATTGGGGAGAAATTTCAAACTTTGATCAGCGTGCCGTTGAGATGGCGGCATTTGGTTATGCTCTTGTCTTAACTCCAGAAAGAATTTGGGAACCACTTAATGACCAGGAGAAAGAAAACCTATTTACATGGCTGAATCAAATCAATCAAATTAATGTTTATGATTGTAATTGGCTGTTTTTCCCGGTAATCGTTAACCTCGGATTTAAAGCAGTGGGATTACCTTATGATCAGGAAAAGGTAGGAAAGAATCTTAATAGGATTGATGAGTTTTATTTAGAGGAAGGCTGGTATGCTGACGGACTTGATGCGCACTGTGACTATTATGGACCCTTTGCCATCCATTTTTACAGCTTGCTCTATGCAAAACTAATGGATAATGAGGACTCTGAAAGAGCGAAGAAGTATAAAGATAGGGCTGCCACGTTTGCAAAGGATTTTATCTATTGGTTTGCTAGTGATGGCTCCGCTCTCCCTTATGGCCGAAGTTTAGCTTATCGATTTTCACAATCAGCTTTTTGGAGTGCGCTTGTATATGCCGGAGTTGAGCCGTTTTCTTTAGGAGAGTTGAAGGGGCTCATTTTAAGGAACCTTCGCTGGTGGTTCCAACAGCCAATCTTCGACTCCAATGGACTGCTGACAATCGGTTATTGTTATCCGAATTTGGTAATGGCAGAAAACTATAATGCACCGGGTTCACCTTATTGGTCACTTAAGACCTTTTTAATTCTAGCGCTCCCTGAGGAGCATCCATTTTGGCAGGCAGAAGAAAAGCCGCTTCCTGCATTAAAAGAAAAAGCAGTTCAACAATCACCGCGTTTTATTTTATGCAGACAAGAAGAACTAGGTCATACGCTTGCCTATAATGCTGGGTATAAGCACACAAATGAACATCCTCACGCAGCCGCAAAATATGAAAAATTTGTTTATTCTAACCTGTTTGGATTTAGTGTCCAAAAGGCGGAATGGGGTCTTTCGCAAGGTGCGTTTGATTCCATGTTAGCTGTGAGTGAAGGCGACAATATTTATAGAGGTAAGAGAACCTGTGTGGACTATACCGTTTCTGAAAATGTTGTATATACGAAATGGAAGCCTTTTGGTGATGTTGAAATTAAAACATGGCTTGTAGTGGGGGCGCCATGGCATATTCGTATTCATTGTATCGAAACTAGTAGAAACCTAGATTATGCGGAAGGTGGATTTTCGCTAGGTCTTGAGAACAATGTATATAATGGTCAAAAGGCTGAAGTGATTCTGAACAAGCAACAAAGTTTCGCGAGCTTACCTTGGGGTGCCAGCGGCATCCAAAGCATTTATGGCAATGGCCAGCCTGAGTTGGTCTACCCAAATGCAAACACCAATCTCATAAACCCAAGGACGGTTATCCCAACAGTCAAAGGAAGCTTAAAACCAGGCACACACTGGATTGTAAATGCTGTCTTTGGGGAACCTGGTAATGAGGAATTGTTAAAACATTGGGATATGGTACCTCATATTGAGTTTGTGCATGATGAGATTATTATTACGCAAGGCACAGAAACAGTGGTCATTCGAAAAGAAGCAGTTACAACTTAAGGATCCATATGTTTTTAATGGATCTCCGATAAAGACACCGTAATTTTTGAACGAATTATGGTGTCTATTTCTGTTTATGGCGCATTTCATTTCCAGTTGGTAATATCTGATATACTTCCCCAAATTTCAAAAAGTATAATAAAATAGAAATATTGATAGATTTTCACCATCTGGAGGGGATTGGATTGACAGTTGGGGGACTTGGAAGGGTACTTATTGTTGACGATGAACAATTAATTAGACAAGGTATTAAACATTATCTAAGTTGGGAACAGGAAGGGTTCGAAATAGTTGGGGAAGCTTCGAATGGTATGGAAGCACTTGAGTTAATTGACTTGAAGCAGCCACATATCATAATCACAGATATTGTAATGCCTATTATGGATGGTGAAGAATTAACGAGAATTGTGAAAGAACGTTTTCCACAAATTGAAGTTATTATCCTAAGTAGTTTTGGTGAATTTGACTACGTCCGCTCTACATTCCAAAGTGGAGTGGTTGATTATATTCTTAAGCCGAAGCTCGAGGCGCAGGCACTCTTAAAAGCGTTAAAATCGGCTGCAGAGAGAATTCCGTCACTACAAATAAGGGACAAGCATGTTTTAGTAGAGCTCTCTATCGGGCAAATAATTCAGAAAATGATTTCAGGATATGAAGTAAATTATGACGCCGAGAAGATTTCTGGAATGTTTCCTTATCGCAATTTTTGTTTAATGGGTATTGTGTTAAAAAAAGGGGAGACAGACCTGCCTAATCAGATTAAAGATCAAATTGAAACTGTGTTAGGGCGGGAAGATTATTTATTTCATTTCGAGCAAAATACCGTCCTTCTAAACGGAGATGATTTCTCTGAGTGTATTAGACTTGCAAATGAGCTAGGGAAGTCATATAGAGAATATGGTTTTGCTCTTAGTGAACCGTTTACTGACTTTTCGCAGTTAGGGGTTATTTACAAAGAAGGTTTGGCAAAGTTATTAAACTATCGTTTTTATTTTTCTGAGCAGCCGCTTTTAATGCAACAAAACCTGCCTAATCCAGAGCCGCAATGTGACAGTTTCAATCTGGATTGGTTTACAGGTGAATTTAAAAGAAAGAACTTTGAAGGTGCTTTTAAATATCTACAGGAACATGCAGCAGCTTTATCTAACTGTTATACATTAGATGTTTATGAATACAAGGCTTTCTTTGGGAACATTGTCTTTAACATTACGGTTCTGCTTGGAAACATGGAGTATGAAGTAAAGAACTTGGACCATGCCAAGTATTCGTATTTTAAGGCGATTGAGGATGCACAAAATGCAAAAGAAGTAATAGGCCAATTAATCAAGTTTATTACTGAAGCGAAACAATGTATCTTCTCTTCCCAAAATCAGCTGGACAATATAAATATGAAAAAGCTTTTAGAATTTATTAAAGATCATTATGCAGAGCAGATTACGCTTACAGATGTAGCAAAGCATTTTCATTTCAATCCTTCTTATTTATCGAGTTACTTTTCAACTCACAATGGTGAAGGCTTTATTGAATATTTAAATCGAATTCGAATCGAAGAAGCTTCAAAGCTTCTTGTAGAGGGCACGTCAACGATTTCAGAAATCAGTGGAATGGTGGGTTATTCCGACCACAGTTATTTTTGCAAAGTGTTTAAAAAAATAACGGGTCTATCCCCAAGCCAATTTAGAAGAAAACAAAACACGAGATAAGAGATGGTGCGCGAAATGAGATTAATTCCTGAACGGTTTAGACATAACAACTTATTTATCACCATGTTTTTGATTAGTGTTGTCATCATTATCACCGTTTCAGTCACAATAACGTGGACCACGATTCGGATGTCAGAGGAATTCTTTTTTGAAAAATTCAGTATCACAAACGCGAAAGTGATGGATCAGGTAAAAGATAGCTTCGAAACGTATAATTATTCAGTCGTAGTCGCGTCTAATAACTTATTGCAAAGCGGTACAATAAAGAGAATTCTTACAGAAGAGGGTACCAATGTCCAGCGGTTGAATGCTTATTATTCATTAAGTCAGCAAATGAAACGAATTGAGTCTAATGTAGATACTTATGAGACAGGGATCATTGTCACGGGTACAAATGGTATCATTTATGCGACCGATCGAACGTATTGGCCAATTACAGATGATGAGCTGAAGACCGGCGACATTACCCGCAACACACTTAAAGACCCGAA
>JAPSKD010000042.1 GCA_031177865.1 Bacillus sp. (in: firmicutes)
CTGGTGCGGGTGTTGCTGTCACTGTTTTCTTTCTGTTTTTTCCAATCGATTCAGGTTCGTTTGTCTACATGCTTCCACTTGTTGCTTTCGTCGGAGCATTGCTGACTGCCATTCTAATCTATCTATTCGCGTACAGTAAAACAGAAGGAATGCAGCCAGTACGGTTGGTGTTAATCGGTGTTGGTTTTTCGATGGCACTTTCCGGAGCCATGATTGTCCTGATCTCTTCTGCTGAACGCGCAAAAGTCGATTTTATTGCTAAATGGTTAGCGGGGAATATTTGGGGAACAGATTGGCCATTTATTTGGGCACTTCTCCCTTGGCTGGTTGTACTGCTGCCTTTTACATTATACAAAGCGAATCGATTGAATCTGCTAAGTCTGAGTGAACCAGTAGCAATCGGCGTTGGTGTTTCGATTGAAAAAGAACGGATTGTTTTATTGATTACTGCTGTTGCCCTTGCTGCCTCTGCAGTTTCGGTTACGGGAGGAATTACCTTTATCGGCTTAATGGCGCCACATATGGCAAAAGCGTTAGTAGGACCGAGAAATCAATTATTTATTCCAATTGCAATACTAATTGGCGGCTGGCTGCTTGTATTTGCAGACACTGTGGGAAGAAATATTATGGAATCCGCGGGTATCCCTGCCGGTATAATGGTTGCATTAATTGGAGCTCCCTATTTTGTTTACCTATTATTAAAAAAATAAAAAAGCGGAAGCACCTTGCACAGAGGCGACAGGCATAAGACGAGCCGTCAAGAAGGTTGTTCTTTAACCTTCTTGACGGATTGGCTTATCCCGAGCCCCTAGGCGCTGAAGCTAGACAAATAAGGCGCACTCCTTGAAAAAGGATGCGCCTTTTTATTTTAAATGCTCATTTAGTATGTTCTCTTCTAATACATCCATACTGCCATACACTTTGGCTATATGTTTTTCTCCCCATGCACACAGTGAATCTAAGATACCTTGTAAACTCCAGCCATACTCACTTAACTCATACTCCACTTTCGGCGGAACTTGATTATAAACAATACGGTTAATGACTCCATCTTCCTCTAATTCACGCAATTGCTGTGTTAACATTTTCTGCGTTATATCAGGCATTAAGCGTTTTAATTCACTTGTTCGTTTCTTGCCATGGGTTAAATGGCAGAGAATCACACACTTCCACTTGCCACCAATCACTTCCAGCGTCGCTTCTACAGATATATTATATTTCTTTTGTTGTTTCATATGTAAACTTCCTCCTCATTGGCAGGCACTTTTTAGTACCTATATTACTTGAAAGTATCTATATCACTTTAAAGTGCGTACTTCACTAATGTTTTACTATATCCCATAATAACATTTATCGATTGAGCTGTAACAAGCAAATCGTTGAAAAATTCATAAGGAGGAGACAACACATGTCTTTCAATCAAAAACAAAGTTTGTTTGCACTGCTGGCATTAGCCATTAGTGCGTTCGCAATTGGGACCACTGAATTTATCAGTGTCGGACTTTTACCGTTAATTGCAAGTGATTTAGAAATACCCGTTACAACGGCCGGTTTAACGGTTTCCTTATATGCACTTGGTGTTACCTTCGGGGCACCCATTCTGACATCTCTTACATCTAGTATGTCACGTAAATCTTTATTACTGTGGATCATGGTCATTTTTATTATCGGGAATGGTGTGGCAGCAAGTGCAAATAGCATCGGCCTACTCCTAGTAGCGCGCGTTATATCTGCGCTCTCACATGGTATTTTCATGTCAATCGGCTCAACCATCGCAGCTGATTTAGTACCAGAAAATCGCAGAGCCAGCGCCATATCAATTATGTTTACCGGGCTAACCGTTGCCACGGTAACCGGTGTTCCATTTGGTACCTTTATTGGTCAACAATTCGGGTGGCGAATGGCGTTTATTCTGATTATTGTTGTGGGAGTAATCGCATTACTGGCGAATAGTATCCTGGTTCCATCCTCTTTAAGAAAAGGTACTGTTTCATCTTTTCGTGATCAAATCAAAATAGTCACAAATGGCCGACTATTACTAGTTTTTATCATTACAGCCTTAGGGTATGGAGGAACGTTCGTTGTCTTTACTTATCTATCTCCAATTCTGCAGGATATTACAGGCTTTAAAGAAGGAACGGTAGCTGCCATTCTACTTGGTTATGGGATTACGATCGCGATTGGAAATATGATTGGTGGAAAGGTATCCAATCAAAATCCAACTAAGGCCTTATTTTATATGTTTATCGTCCAAGCTGTTGTTCTATTTATATTAATGTTTACAGCACCATTTAAAATAGCTGGTTTAATTACGATTTTCTTTATGGGGCTGCTTGCTTTTATGAACGTACCCGGTTTACAAGTGTACGTGGTCATGCTGGCAGAGCGGTATGTGCCAACTGCCGTAGACGTAGCCTCTGCCCTTAATATTGCTGCGTTTAACGCAGGAATCGCGATTGGTTCCTACTTAGGCGGTGTCATAACCGATTCCATTGGACTCATCCATACCACTTGGATAGGAGCGCTAATGGTTCTCGGTGCAGTAATCCTTACAGGCTTGAGTCGAAACCTTGAACAAAAAGACAGAGCCGCCGGTAACACGTGTACATTTTCAAATCAAAAATTGGAGGTTCAATAAAATGACAAACAACTTACAAGCAACAACTACTTTATCAAATGGTGTAAAAATGCCTTGGTTCGGTCTTGGGGTATTTAAGGTAGAAGAAGGGCCCGAATTAGTGAATGCTGTTAAAATTGCGATTAAACAAGGTTACCGCAGTATTGATACGGCTGCTATTTATGGGAATGAAGAAGGTGTTGGACAGGCCATTCGTGAAGCGATGACAGAATACGGAGTTAAAAGAGATGAATTATTTATTACTTCGAAAGTCTGGAATTCTGATTTAGGTTACGAATCCACGATTGCCGCATACGAAACTAGCTTAAAAAAACTAGGTCTTGATTATCTTGATCTATACCTTATCCATTGGCCTGTAGACGATAAATATATAGACGCATGGCGGGCTTTAGAGACTCTCTATAAAGAAGAAAGAGTGAAAGCGATTGGTGTGAGTAACTTCCAAGTCCACCATCTAGAAAAAGTAATGCAAGGTGCAGTGGTGAAACCAATGGTTAATCAAGTTGAATACCATCCACGGTTAACTCAGGCAGAAGTCAAAGCCTTTTGTGATAGCAATAACATTCAATTTGAAGCCTGGTCACCTTTAATGCAGGGTCAATTACTTGATAATCCTTTACTAAAGGATCTAGCCAATAAATATAACAAAACCGTCGCCCAAATTATTTTACGCTGGGATTTACAAAACGGCGTTGTCACCATACCTAAATCAACAAAGGAACACAGAATAATAGAGAACTCCAACCTATTTGATTTTGAACTGACAAAAGAAGCTATGGACAAAATAAGTAGTCTAAATGAAAATCATAGAGTCGGTCCAGACCCTGACAACATTGACTTTCAAAAATAAATCCTGAAGGCGCTCCTTAAGTAGGGAGCGCCTATTTTTTAAATTTTCTTTACATACTCAGACTGTTAAACTCATGGCACCAAACCATCGATTTTACAATCGATATTGTGGTCGCCATCCACTAAACGAATATTTTTCACCTTCGTACCTTGTTTTAGTGTTGAAGAGCTTCCTTTAACTTTAAGGTCCTTAATGACTGTTACCGTGTCTCCATCACTTAAACATTTCCATTTGCATTTTTTATAACTCTTTCTTCTTCAGAGACAGTGTCTAAGCTCCACTCATGACCGCACTCCGGATTCAAGGCAAACATAACCACTATGAAAATAATTAACAAACAAAGGACTGGCGAAATCCTCTTCAGTCTTTTTTGTCTACAATTGAAAATCTTAATTGTTACCCAAATCTTGCTAGCTTTACTTTTACAGGCACAATCCGTGTGTGATTCTTACCGAAATCTTGCTCCCTTCACCTTTTGGCACAATCCGGGCATGATTCTTACCCAAATCTTGCTCCCTTCACCTTTTCGGGCACAATCCGGGCATGATTCTTACCCAAATCTTGCTCCCTTCACTTTTTCGGGCACAATTATGCTTTCATGAGGACCATTCTGCATCCTCCGAACTATTTTTGAACCCTCCATAAGGACCATTCCTCTTCCTCCGAACTATTTTTGGGCTTCATGAACCCTTCTTAAGGCCATTCCTCTTCCACCGAACCATTTTTGGGCTTCATGAACTCTTCTGGAGGACCACTTTCTCTTTTCCAAGCTAAGTTAGAACTTCATGAATCATTTCTAACAAGTTCAATCGCTTGACATTGAGATAAATCTGTATTATATTTATCTCGAATTAAAAATATATTATTTAATTATATTTTAATTCAAAACAAACGAAATTGAAAAACCTAAATAGATAAAAAAAATCAGCAAGGGGTGGACAGCATGGGTTTTTTAAACAAATTATTTGGTACACCAACTAAGGAGGAAGAAACAATGACAAATCCAAAATTAAAAATAGGTATTATTTTAGGAAGCACACGTCAAGGACGTGTTAGCCCGCAAGTAGGAGCATGGGTAAAAGGAATTGCTGACGGGCGCGGAGATGCAGACTACGAAATCGTGGATATCGCAGATTACAACCTGCCATTCTTAGGAACTACTGATGGAACAGAACCAGGAATTGCTGCTTGGAATCAAAAACTTGCTAGTTTAGATGGTTTTGTATTCGTTGTTCAAGAATACAACCACAGCATTACAGGTGCTTTAAAAAATGCTCTTGACTTTGCACGTGAAGCATGGAATGACAAAGCAGCTGGTATCGTGAGCTATGGTTCAACAGGCGGAGCACGTGCTGCAGAACATTTACGCGGTATCCTTGGTGAATTAAAAGTGGCTGACGTTCGTACACATCCAACATTGTCTTTATTCACAGACTTTGAAAACGGCTCTGTATTCAAGCCACAAGATCTACACCAAACAAACATGACGGCAATGCTTGATGAAGTAATCGCATGGAGCGGTGCTTTAAAAACATTGCGATAATTTCATTAAATATAGTTTTATTAAATGCGCCACAGTCTTTATTGACTGTGGCGCATTTTGTATTTTTTCCAATTTGTCCAAGCCTTCCCTTTCAAAAAGCATACCTTATTTTTAGAGGATGATTATAAATTTAGATATTATTTTTGAAAGGAGAATGAAAATTGCCTAAAGTTATCCATTTAAACCTGCGGGTGGACCCGACTCAATATATTCCCCAGATTCGGGAAGTCCCTGGCTATGATTATATTCATTTGGTCAGGCAGCCTAAGTACATGGTTAATCTGCCGCTTCTCAATGAGAAGGTTCACTACCTCAGTGAAATTTTCTCACCAGAAGAATATGTAGCAAAAAACAAGATATCACTGATTCATGCCCACCATGGTCAATTAGGATTATTAATGCTTCCATTTAAGGAAGAAACCAACCTCCCTCTTGTCACCAGTTTCCGTGGCAGGGATGCAACCCTTGCCAATCATCCGGTTGGCTATTTAGATGGCATGAAGACGCTATTCGAACAAGGAGAGCGTTTCCTCCCAGTTTGTCAGTATTTGGCTCATCGAATCAATCTATGGGGATGTCCTGTCGATAAAATCAGAGTTCTCTACGGAGGAGTTGACCTTAACCTTTTCCCTTATAAAGGACCAAATCTACAAGGATCACAGAACATCGTTTCTATTGGAAGATTAGTAGAAAAGAAAGGTCACCATGTCTTAATGCAGGCATTTAAAAAGATTAAATCCAAATTTCCAAATGCCACCCTTACCATTATTGGAGGCGGTGAGCTGGAAGGCTATATTAAATCCCTAGCCTCGCAGCTGAATTTAGGTAGATCCTTCCGTCTATTAAATCGTGTGCCAAAAAGCCAAGTTCCTGAATTAATGGGACAAGCTGACATATTTTGTGCACCAAGTTTAACAGCTTCCAATGGCGATGTAGAAGGAATTCCAAATACAATTAAAGAGGCTATGGCAACGGGTATACCTGTTCTCGCCACCAACCATGCTGGTATTCCAGAGATCATCACCAACAATCAAGATGGTATTTTAGTACGTGAAAATGATGTTGACCATCTTGCCGAAGCGTTAGAATTTATGTTACTGAATAGACACCTGTGGGAAGGCTATTCTATTGCTGCTCGCCAGAATGTAGAACAAAACTTTGACCAAAATAAGCAGCTTCTCTTACAAGCCAACTATTACAATGAATTGTTAGGGGGATCATAATGGTAGATTTCAGATTAATTAAAGTAACCAAAGGACCAAAAACACTATTAATTGACAACCCCACAAACTACCCTTTAATCGGAATGGGTGCTCAAGGTGCTGTCTTTAAATTATCAAAAGAGCACTGTGTAAAAATTTATTCTAATACCCTGCAGGCCCAAATGGAATTAGAAGCCCTTAAAGCAGGACAACACTTAGCGTTCTTTCCACGATTATATGGATATGGTAAAAACTATATCGTCATGGAATACTTTAATGCACCAACATTAAAGGAATACCTCCGAAATTGCACCTATATCCCGGAAACAATTACTAGAAAACTTCTCTATATTTTAGGTGAAATGAGAAAGGCTCAGTTCACAATGGTTGACGCTCTGTTACGGCATATATTTGTCCTTGAAAATGAAGAACTGAAGGTAATCGACCATGTAAATGCCTTCAAGCGCATACATCCGGTACCTCTTAAATTATTGAGAGATTTAAACATGATGTTATTAAAAGAATCCTTCCTTTCTCAAGTAAGAAAATTAGAACCGGACACATATGAAACATGGCAGAGATATATTGATGAAAACAAAATAGATTACCGGAACATTCCCGTCTTTTCAGGAGGAAATGGTGAAGGAGTGAAAGTGGATAGCGCCATCTCGCAAACATTAATTGGTGCCGGACACCAAGGTGCGGTCTTTCGTATTGCTGAGGATCAATGCGTAAAAATCTATGGAAAACCAGAACATTGTGAAATGGAAAAAACCATTTTATTGGCTAATAAAGACCTCTCCTTTATTCCAAAAGTTCATGAAAGTGGAGATAACTACGTAGTCATGGAATATTTAGTAGGACCAGACTTAAACACCTTTCTAAAAAAACAAACCACCCTTCCACCCGTCGTGACAAAACTCTTACTAGACATTCTAACATCCCAAAAACAAAAAGGTTTTAAACAAATTGATGCCCCATTACGCCATGTTTTTGTCACCAACAATGGTTTTAAAATGGTTGACCATGTCTACTCATACTCTCGTCTGCAAGAAAGACCTCTTGAACTTTTCCAAAACCTTCATGAAAGAGGTTTCCTGGCTGAATTCCTAGAGCAAGTAAAGGTTCTAGATCCTGCCACACATGCGGAATGGACGAAAAAGCCAATCCCACTTACCGAAGAGGAAGTACAAATGGAAATTAAGGACATTCCTACTGTTCTGCCAGCAATAAAAAATCATAGCAGTAAAAAAGGGAATGGCCATAAAAAGGGCAAGGATAATGGTAAGGACCGTGACCATAAGAAGGGCAAGGATCACGATAAGAACCGTGACCATAAAAAAGGGCATGATCGTGATAAGGACCGTGACCATAAAAAAGGGCATGATCGTAATAAGGACCACGATCAAAAAAGAGAGCACGGTGGTAAGAGAGATAACAAGGATACAAAGAAGGAAAATGATCGTAAAAAAGGATCGGATAAAAAATGAACATTTTAGTGACAGGTGCGGCAGGTTTTATTGGGTTCCATCTTTCTAAACGTTTGTTAGCAGAAAATTATCATGTAATCGGTGTGGACAACCTTAATGACTATTACGATGTTCGTTTAAAAAATGAGCGGCTAAAGCAATTAGAGAATAACGATAAGTTTACCTTTTATAAAGTAGATATAGCCGATGCAGAAGGTTTAAACAAAATTTTCGAGCGTCACTCCATCCCCATTGTGATTAATTTAGCTGCTCAAGCTGGGGTCCGTTATAGTCTTACCCATCCACACTCCTATGTTCATTCCAACCTAGTAGGATTTGTAAATATTTTAGAGGCATGCAGGCATTATCAAGTGGAGCACTTACTTTACGCGTCGTCTAGTTCAGTATATGGGGCAAATTCCAAAACCCCCTTCTCTACCCAAGACTCTGTTGACCATCCGGTAAGTATCTATGCGGCTACGAAAAAAGCGAATGAATTAATGGCACACACTTACAGTCATTTATTTAATATCCCAACGACTGGTCTTCGTTTCTTTACTGTGTATGGACCTTGGGGCAGACCAGATATGGCCTATTATTCCTTTACAAAGGATATAATCGAAGGGAATCCGATAAAAGTATACAATAATGGCGACATGCGCAGGGATTTCACCTATATTGATGATATTGTAGAAGGAATCGTCAAATTACTAGACCACCCACCTGAGCCAGATTCAAATAGAGATCTCAACCCAAGCACTAGTCATGCCCCCTACAAAATCTATAATATCGGGAATAATAGCCCCGTCAAATTAATGGATTTCATTCAGACATTAGAAAATCTAATCGGGAAAAAAGCAAAAATCGATTTCCTCCCGATGCAGCCTGGAGACGTGAAAGAGACCTATGCAGATATTACCGACTTACAGAAGGCTGCCGGCTTCTCCCCCGCTATCCCGTTAGAAATCGGGTTAGGCTATTTCGTAGATTGGTATAAAAAATATCAGTAATATGCAGCCCTAATCCCCTCTTTAGATTGAGGGGATTACTATTATTTGATTCATTATTGGGGTATATACTTGGTGGTCTTTATGAAAGACAAATCTCTTGCTTCCTTTATGGGATTTGTCCTTCATTCCCCTTATGAAAGTAACGAGTCTATCCTTAAAGCCTATTTTTAGCAGTCATAACCTCATTTGTTACATAGAAATGTAAAAAATATGAAAGGATAGTATTATTGGGCTTTTTATATCGTTAGGAGGTTGAACCTGTGCAGAGGAAAGCAATCTTTAAGATTTTGCTGATAATGATTTTTCTAACTGTAACATCTTTAGCCAACAGCGATCAAAGTAAGGATATTCAAGCATTTTCTAACCAGGTACTCCAACAAGGTTCCTCTGGAGAAGATGTGATTGAGCTGCAATCACGCCTTTCGTATAATGGCTTTTATAAAGGCAAGATTGACGGGGTTTTTGGATGGAATACATATTGGGCAGTTCGGAATTTTCAAGATCAGTTTGGTCTTCCTGTCGATGGGATGGTAGGAGCAAAAACGAAGGCCATGCTTGTAAAAGCAACAAAATTTGAAAAGCAAGGTAATTCAGGTGGTACTAGTGCCAATGTTCCTAACGGGTATAGCCAAAATGATATCCAGTTGATGGCAAACGCCGTATACGGAGAATCACGTGGAGAACCCTATATAGGTCAAGTCGCTGTTGCAGCTGTTATTATAAACCGAGTCCAAAGCGCTTCATTTCCGGACACCGTTGCCGGCGTTATCTATGAACCAGGAGCCTTCACCGCTGTTGCTGATGGGCAAATTAATTTAACACCAAATGAAACGGCAAAAAAAGCAGTATTGGATGCAGTAAATGGATGGGATCCAACTGGGAATGCGATTTATTATTTTAACCCTGATACAGCAACAAGCAGCTGGATATGGAGCCGCCCACAAATCAAGAAAATTGGTAAACATATATTTTGTAAATAAAAAGAGGCTGACTCATTTAACCTTTGAGTCAGCCTTACTGTGTAATGAGCTTCATTAGAAAACAATCGTTTTGTTTTGATGCACTATAATCCGGTCCTCGATATGCCATTTTACCGCGCGAGCCAAAACACTTCTTTCCACTCTACGGCCAATTTTTTTCAAATTATCCACATCGTCACGGTGATCGACACGGGCAATATCCTGTTCAATAATTGGACCTTCATCGAGATCATTGGTTACATAATGAGAGGTTGCTCCAATTAACTTTACACCGCGGGCATGGGCACGCTCATATGGTCTTGCCCCAATAAAAGCCGGTAAAAAGGAATGATGAATATTAATGATTTTCTTTGGATTAGCCGCGACAAATTTAGGTGTCAAGATTTGCATATAACGCGCTAATATCACCAAATCAATTTCATGTTCTTCTAATAACTGAAGCTGTTTCTCTTCAACCTGTTCACGAATATCCTTATTCGCAGGAATATAATAAAATGGGATATTTAAAGCTTCAACTGCATCTCTAGCTTCCTCATGATTACTGATGACAAGCGCAATATCCGCCATTAAATCACCGCTTTGCCATTCCCATAGCAATTCAAGCAAACAGTGAAGCTCCTTTGACACAAAGATTGCCGCTTTTTTCACATGATAGACATGCGTTAATTTCCAATCCATCGAGAATTTCTCAGCAACTGCAGCGAACTGCCCTTCCATATCCTTCGCCTTTTCCTTTAGATTTGGGCATTCAAATTCAATTCGGATAAAAAATTCTCCGCCTTCCGGATTGGTAGAATATTGACTAGATTCGATGATATTGGCTTGATACGAAAATAAAAACTGTGAGATGGCTGAAACAATCCCTGGCTGATCTGGACAACTTACAAGCAAACGTCCACGATTACGGTTCTCTTGTTGGAATTTTTCTAGTTGGTCCTTTATATATGTATTCATCGTCATAACTCCTCTTTTATTATTAGAAAAGATTATACAGCAGACAGCCTATATAAGCTAAAGTTTTTCTTGAAAATTCTAATTTTGTTCTACAAGCAAATAATGGTAAAATTTTTAAGAAGGAGGTTAGTTGCGATATGAAAATTGCTTTCATTTCTGACATACATGGCAATGCCATGGCACTTGATGAAGTTCTTGCGGATATTGAGCAGCAAGGAATTGATAAAATTTATGTGCTAGGTGACATCTGTTATCGTGGACCAGAGCCTAAACGTTCTCTTGACTTAGTCCGCTCTTTACATACTGAAGTGATTAAAGGAAATGCCGATGAATGGGTGGTGCGTGGTGTACGGGAAGGTGAAGTGGCAGATAAGGTTCTAGAATTAATGAACCTGGAACGCCAATGGATTGTGGAGCAGCTTGAACCATCAGATATCGAATATTTAGACAGCCTGCCTGTTCAATTAAATTTCACCATCGAAGATGTTCAAATATCAGCGTTTCACGCTACTCCAACGAGTTTATTTGATATCGTACTTCCTAACGCTGATGACAACCAAATCGAAACGAGTTTAATGCAGGCGCAGGGTGCACAAGTTTTCGTTTATGCACATATCCACAAGCCATATATTAGATATATAGATGGCAAGGTCATTATGAACATCGGCAGCGTGGGTTTACCGTTCGACGGTCTTCCAAAGGCGTCCTATGGACTTGTTGAAGTCGAGGACGGACATATAAAAACGTCCATTAGAAGAGTCAACTATGATCTCGAAAGTGTGGCAGCACTTTATCATGAAGTTAATTACCCGAATGCAGAAATGATGAGTAAGGTTATTCGGACTGCAAAAATTTAACGACAAAATCGCTGTTCACATATGGCAGCGGTTTTGCTTTGACTATAGAAAAAAGGAGTTATCAAAAATGCAGTTACTTGTTAGGAATATGATGGAGGAATACGCAAAGCAGATCCTAACTTGGAAATACGAAGCACCCTATGATTTTTACAACAATGAAGAAACCTCTGAATCTCTTAACGAATTACTAGAAAACCCCTATTATGCCGTTTTGAATCAAGATCATGAACTCGTTGGCTTCTTTTGTCTTGGAAGCGCAGCCCAAGTCCCATACGGTTCGACCGTTGGCGCCTACAATGAGGATATGAAGGATATCGGTATTGGCATGAATCCTGCCATAACTGGTCAGGGATTTGGTACACACTTCTTCTCGTTTATCCTTTCGTATATTCAAGACACCTATCAGCTCGAGTCTATCCGATTAACAGTAGCGAAATTTAATGAAAGAGCGATTCATCTTTATATGAAACTTGGGTTTGATAAAAAAGTTGAGTTTAGTAGAGAAACAACTGAATTTATTACGATGGTTAAGAATTATTAATATGCATGTGCCGAAGACACTACTGTCTCCGGCCTTATTTAAATTTTCCCTGTAAAACCTTCTGTTCAGTCGTAAAGAATGTATCTACCATTTCAACACTAGCTGGCCTGCTAAAATAGTAGCCCTGCATATTATACGCAGCCAATACTGCATAAGAATTGATATTGTTCTAACTCTTCCACTCCCTCTGCAACTACATTCATCCCTAGGTTCCTGCCCATTGCCACTAATGTTCGACAAACAGACCGCTGATTTTTATTCTCTAAGCCTTCGATGGAGGATTTATCTATTTTTATCGTGTTAAAGGGATATTGTACAAGGTAGCTAATGGACGAATACGCCACCCCAAAATCATCGAGAATGATATCGACTCCATTATCCTGTAATTCTTTTATCGTGTTCAACGCTTTCTGGAAATTGGTCATCGCCGTTCTTTCTGTAATTTCAATTTTTAATAGATTAGCTGATAACTGATAGCGTTCTAGTGTGTCTTTGACAGCCTCAAGGAAAGATTCCAAATTAATTTGTCTAGCTGGTACATTTATAGATACATAGAATGGCGGCAGGTTCATATCCACCCAAGTTTTACGTTGGCTGCAGGCAGTTTCCAATACCCAACTGCTTAATTTTATGTAATTCTTGAACAGCTTCATTCGAAAAAACAATACTGCCCTCCAAATCCATCACATAACAAGGATATGGCACACTAGAAAGTAAAGGTATATAATTCTCTACGAAAGAACTTATATCTGACTTTTGACCTCATACCTCAAGAGAAAATCTCCTTTCCACGATAACTGAGAATCAAACACTGCTTATAGTGACCTTATACCAAACATGCGGAAATAGCTGTGATTGATATCAACAAACCCAGACATTTTTTTTCACCTTTTCCTACTAATCAAACGTTTGATTAAAAGTACCTCCATCCCTTATAAAAAATGAGCCTATATTAATTTCCCAGAAAATATCCTGTCGAAGAAAAGCGGATTAATTTCATAGAATAAAGTCGAAAACAAAACCAGTTAGGTTGACAAGCTTTTCGTTATTTCCCTATTCCTTTTTTGTTAAACTTAATTATCAAAGGCTCTTTCTTTATACTTTGTTGCTTTTTGAAACAAAATTTCAAGAGTATGGCTAAAGTTTCCGCAAAAATTACATTTATTTTATAAGGAAAGAGCCAGCAAATTAAATTCAAAAGCGCAAAATAACTATTTCCACGTTAAAATCGTCTTTAGGATTTTAACAACGATATTTACGAAAACAACCTTATCGAAAAGTGTTTTAGTGCGTTTGTCTCTATTTTCCAAGTTAAGCACTGTGAATTAAATCATTTGAACCATTGTAGATGTAAGCGTTTTACATTATAATTAATCAAACAATCGGAAACACTAAAAAAATCTACCACTAATATGGGGAGTGGATTTCATGGATGAGCAGGGAAATTTCGCATATGGGCTAGTTTGGGGGACTTCATTAAGTGTACCTTTATGGATTGCGTTTTTCGGTTGGATAAAATTAATCATTCGACTTATATTCTAATTTCTATAAAAAATACCCTTGCCCACACGTCCCGGACAAGGGTATCTTATTTAATACTGCTGATTATTATGCCATTTCCAGGCATCTGCAATAATTTGTTCCAAATTCCGCTCAGCTTTCCAGCCTAATTCATTGTAAATCTTTTTTGATGAAGCGACAAGCCTAGCCGGATCCCCTGCACGACGGTCAACGATTTCCACATTTGCTTTTACCCCGGTTACTTTCTCACACGTCTCAATGACCTCTTTTACTGAATAGCCAAGACCATTTCCTAAATTGTAAATCTCCGCACTTTTCTTCTCACTTAATAAAGCCTCTAATGCAAGGATATGTGCGCTTGCTAAATCGGTGACATGGATGTAATCACGAATACATGTACCGTCAGCGGTATCATAATCAGAGCCGAAAACAGCCACTTTTTCGCGCTGACCTAATAGCTGCTGAAGAATAATTGGAATTAAATGTGTTTCTGGGTCATGACTTTCGCCAATCTTAGACGATTCATGTGCCCCAGCGGCATTAAAATAACGAAGAACGACATAGTTTAAGCCATAGGCTTTGGAAAAATCAGCAAGCATTTGTTCAATCATCAATTTAGAATGTCCATAAGGATTGATTGGTGATGTGACTGTTTGTTCATCAATGCTCTCAACATTTGGGATCCCGTACGTAGCTGCAGTTGAAGAAAAAATAAAGTTCTTTACATTGTTTTTCATCATTACTTTTAAAAGCGTTAACGTAGCTGCTACATTATTTTCATAATACTTGAGGGGGTCAACTACGGACTCTCCTACCAAACTAAAAGCCGCAAAGTGCATAACTGCCTTAATCGGATAACTGGTGAAAATCATTTGTAAGTCTTCTTCATTTCCAAGGTCACCCTGTACAAAAATGGCTCTTGTATCAATCGCTTCACGATGACCTGTAGACAGGTTGTCTAATACGATGACCTCTTCTTTCTCCACTAATTCCTTAACAAGATGACTGCCGATATAACCAGCACCGCCAACAACAAGAATCATAGTCATTTCTCCTCATATAAAAAGATTTAAATATATTTTCTCTGTTTATTGTAACAAATACAACCCCAATTACGTCCAAAATCCAAACGTAGAAATTACTGGAAATTCGAAAAGCGGAAGCGCCTTGCTCAGGGAAAAATGCAGTTCAATTTTTCCTAGGGGCGAATACTTTCCAAAATCTTGCTCATATAGTCACATATCTATTCTGGACCCAAATAAAATGACAAAAGCACTTTCCAACCTCCTTTAGGAAAGGATTAAATTTCCAAAAGAATAGTTATTTGGAACTGATTTGTTATTCTGGTAACTAAAAAACTCCCTTTATGAATACTAATGTATTAACCCCAAGAAAGGAGTGAGTAAGCAATGAGTGTATTAGACCGCAGTCCTTTTTTGTATTTATGCTGTGTCCTCGCTGGTTTTGCCTTATTAAGAGTGCCGCTCACGGGATTTTTCGCACCGCTTAGTCCGTTAGTTGTCCTTATTGGTGTTCTAGCTGTCCTTTTATTCTCACTTGTGTTAATCATCCAAGGGGTACTTTGTTTGGTGAAAAGAAGATAGTCGTTTAAAGTTGAAGAAAGAGAGCGATAATACTCGCTCTCTTTTCTCTTTATTTTTTTTACCCAAGGCCTGCGTAAAAAAATATTTATTATTTTTGAAAATGCCTATCTGTAAGTATTGAAAGCGGTTTAAATCTAAACGATTAATTATTATTTAAAAAAAGGGATTTGACTTTTGTCTATTCCTACAGTAAATTAATTAACAAGTTCAAAAAATGAATAAAGTAAAAATACTTCTTATCCAGAGAGGTTGAGGGACTGGCCCTATGACACCTCGGCAGCGGATCCAATTGGGAACTGTGCCAAATCCAGCAAGTGCGACTTGATAGATAAGAAGAGGCCCAATGATTTTTTCAATTTGCCCTCTTCTTTTTTCAAGAAGAGGTTTTTTATTTTTAACTGAATAATATTTCTTATCCAGAGAGGTTAAGGGACTGGCCCTATGACACCTCGGCAGCGGAACCAATTGGGAACTGTGCCAAATCCAGCAAGCAGCAGGCTTGGGAGATAAGAAGAGTTTTTTGCTATTGCTTTGCATCGGCATGCCCTCTTCTTATTTCCAAGAAGAGGGTTTTTTATTTGTAAAGGGCTGTTTTTGTAAAGAATGTTGTTAAAATCCTAAAACAGATTTTAACGCGGAATCAATTATTTTTGTACTCGAAATTAATATTGCAAACTCTTTTCTTACAAAAGAGCTTTGTTAAAAAAGGAGCGATACACCATGATTGAATTTCAGAATCTTAAAAAGGTTTATGAAAGTGGCGGGCAGCAGGTTGCTGCGTTGAGTGGAATTGATTTGAAGATTAATAAGGGAGAGATTTTCGGAGTAATCGGGTTTAGCGGTGCCGGTAAAAGTTCACTTATCCGCTGTGTAAACTTACTAGAGCGTCCTACCTCAGGTAGTGTAATCGTCGATGGTCATGACCTCACTTCTATGTCCGTCAAAGAAGTCCGTGAGATTAAGAAAAATATTGGAATGGTTTTTCAACACTTTAATCTATTAAACTCAAAAACGGTGTTTGCCAACGTCGCAATGCCTCTGACACTTGCTAAAGTTCCCAGGGATGCGATTAAGAAGCGCGTTTATGAATTACTAGAATTTGTCGGGTTAGCCGACAAAGCAGACTATTATCCTGACCAGCTTTCAGGGGGACAAAAGCAGCGAATTGGCATAGCAAGAGCCTTGGCAACACAGCCTTCCATTCTACTTTGCGATGAGGCCACATCTGCACTCGATCCACAGACAACCAGCTCCATTTTACAGCTCTTGAAAAAAATCAATAAGGAATACAACATAACCATTCTAATCATTACCCATGAAATGGCGGTCATTAGAGAAATTTGCGACCGAGTGGCGGTGATTGAAGCCGGTAAAATTATTGAAGAAGGCACGGTGTTTAACGTCTTTTCATCTCCTAAGACGGAGACGGCAAAGAATTTTGTAAGCTCCGTCATGAACGACCAAATCCCAGATTCTATAAAAGATATCATTAAAAAACATGACGGAATGCAAAAGGTTTACCGAATTAATTTTGTAGGCAGCACGGCCGGTCAGCCCCTGCTCTCCGAACTAGCCAAACAGTTTGATATTCATATCAATGTATTGTTCGGAACCATTACTGAGCTTCAAGGCATACCGTTTGGAAATTTAATTGTTGAGTTCCAAGGTTCCGACAAAGAAGTCATTCGTGCATTAACCTATATTAACCAGAAGAAAATCAGCATAAAGGAAGTGAATTCACATGCTAGTTAACTCAGAGCAAATTATTTCTGCTTTAATTGAAACGGTCCAAATGGTCGCTTTTTCACTCTTGTTCTCAACTATCCTTGGACTGCCGCTTGGAATCTTGCTTGTCGTAACACGGAAGGGCCACCTGCTTCAGAATCTGCCGTTTTTTAATGTGTTGAATGGAATTATTAATATTTTCCGATCCGTTCCGTTCATTATTTTATTGGTTGCCATGATCCCCGTTACAAGGTTGATTGTTGGAACTTCGATTGGAACCGCAGCAGCAGTAGTTCCTCTCGTGTTCTATGCAGGACCCTATATTGCTAGATTGATAGAGAATTCCTTACTAGAGGTTGATCCTGGTGTTATTGAAGCAGCAGAAGCAATGGGCGCAACCCCATGGCAAATTATTAGTAAATTTTTAATTCCAGAAGCACTCAGCTCACTAGTTCTTGCCCTGACTATTGCGACCATCGGTCTTGTTGGTGCTTCGGCAATGGCTGGCGCAGTCGGCGGCGGTGGAATTGGAGATTTGGCGATTACCTATGGCTACCAGCGTTTTGATACAGTCACGATGATGATTACAGTGGGAATTCTGATTGTGATTGTACAAGGTCTACAGTCATTTGGAAATATAGCAGCAAAAAAAATCAGACGAAGATAACTAGGAGGAAAACGACTATGAAAAAACTTTTACTATCCATCATTATTATTACATTAGCAATTATTGGCGCTGGCTGCGCTGAAAAAACATCAGAGGGTACAGAATCTACTACCGTTAAGCTTGGTGTTAGCGGAACCGATACACGCATTTGGGATTTTGTAGCGAAAAAGGCTGAAAAAGAGGGAATCAATATCGAAATCGTTTCATTCTCCGATTACGTTGCTCCCAACACAGCTCTTGCAGAAGGTGAAATAGATGTTAATGCATTCCAAACCGTTGCCTATTTTGATGTATTTATTAAAGAACACAAATTAGACCTAGTGCCAATCGCGACTACCGTCCTTGCCCCAATGGGAATTTACTCTGAAAAATACAAAGATGTCAAAGACATTCCAGACGGTGCAAAAATTGCTCTTCCGAACGATGCATCCAATCAAGGCCGTGCATTATTACTTCTTCAAGAAGCTGGTCTCATTGAATTACCAAAAGATTTTGATCCAAATGGTGATCTTACGCAAATAAAAGATAACCCTAAGAACATTGAATTTGTCGCAGTTGTACCAGCACAAACACCAAGAGCATTGCCAGACGTTGCTGCGTCTGTGATTAATAACGGGATTGCAGGTGATGCAGGTCTTAGTCCATTAAATGATGCGATTTTCCATGAAAGTGAAACGGCTACCCCTTACCTTAATATTATTGCTGTCCAAGCAAAAGACAAAGACAACAAAACATATAAGAGAATAGCAGAACTTTACCAATCTGAAGATACAGCAAAATTTATTGAAGAAGAGTACAAAGGCAACATGATCCCAACATTCGTGCCACTTAGCAACATTGGATGGTAGAAAGAAAAGCGGAAGCGCCTTGCCCAAGGAAAAAAGAAGTTCATTTTTTCCCAGGGGCCACAGGCATAAGACGAGCCGGCGAGAAGGTTGTTCTTTAACCTTCTTGACGGATTATCTTAAAAGTGGAGGCGACTGCCCAAGGAAAAAAGAAGTTCATTTTTTCCTCGGGACGAAGGCAAAAGACAACCCCTGCAAGAAGGCGCTTTTTGCCTTCTTCAGGGAAAAATGCAGTTCAATTTTTCCTAGGGGATGGCTTATGACTCCATTCCCAAGGAGCTGCAACTAGATATGCTTAGACCTGAGAGCCCCTAGGCGCTGGAGCTGGACAATCTAAGGAGGAGAAATAATGACAGGAGCTGTTAAATCCATATCTGCATTAAAAGAAACAATCATTGAAAATGTAGAAAGCAATAAAGAGCTTTACCTTTCAACTAGCCATAAAATTCATGAAAACCCTGAAATCGGCAACGAAGAATTTTTTGCTTCTGCCCTCTTGACAGACATTCTTTTAAAAGAAGGCTTTGAGGTTGAAAAGGCAGTTGCCGGACATGAAACTTCATTTATTGCTCGTAAAAAGTCAGAAAAGCCAGGAGCTTCCATTGCATTCCTAGCAGAATATGATGCCCTTCCAGGCCTAGGACATGCATGTGGACATAATATTATTGGGACAACTAGTGTCGCTGCGGCTATTGCCTTGAGTAAGGTTTTACAAGAAACAGGCGGAGAAGCAGTTGTTTTCGGTACCCCTGCAGAAGAAGGCGGACCAAACGGCAGTGCAAAAGGCAGCTTTGTTAAACATGGACTAGTGAACGGGATTGACGCCGCACTTATGATCCACCCGAATAGTGAGACACGTCTAACCAGTTCATCTCTGGCAGTGGATCCACTAGACTTTGAGTTTATTGGAAAGCCGGCACATGCCTCGGCCAACCCGCATGAAGGAATTAACGCATTAGATGCGGTCATTCAGCTGTTTAATGGAATCAATGCCTTAAGGCAGCAGCTACCGGGCGATGTACGAATTCATGGGATCATCACCCATGGCGGGGATGCACCAAATATTATCCCTGAATATGCAAAGGCACGATTTTACATCCGTGCAGCTACAAGAACTGGTTTGAACGAAGTTACACAACGAGTAAAAGCAGTTGCAGAAGGTGCCGCATTGGCCACAGGGGCAAAGTTGAACGTCATTGCCTTCCAAAATGAAGTCGATAACCTTCTATTAAATAGTTGTTATGATGCAGTATTTAAGGAAGTTGTAGAAGAATTAGGTGAAACCGTGGTTGAAGGTGGAGACAAAGGCATCGGCTCAACAGATGCGGGGAACATCAGCCAGGTTGTCCCAACTATTCATCCTTATATTAAAATTGGTACCAGCGACCTTATTCCGCATACGGTACCATTTAGAGAAGCAGCAGCCTCTCCTAAAGGAGACCAAGCTCTGATCACGGGTGCTAAAGCTCTTGCACTAACTGCGTTAAAACTGATTACAGACGCTGATACATTAGCTCAAATCAAAGCAGAGTTCAAAAAAAGAAAAGCGGCAGAATCCAAATAATAACACGCCCAGTGACATAAGTTTGTCGCTGGGCGCATGTGTTTATATTTTATTTCATTTTATCTTTTGAGGACTTGCAGCGCTTTCTCTTACAATTAACTTTGTATTAATCGTGATTTTTTTGCTAACTTCCCTTTTCGAGGAAAGCCTTTCTATCAGTAAGTCAACAGCCGTTTCACCCATGATTTCTGTATAGAGTTTGACCGTCGTTAGAGGAGGAACCATATATTGCGCTGTGGCTACATCGTTAAAACCAACAATGCTTAGTTCATCCGGAATTTTAACCCCTAGTTCATATGCCGCTTTATAGCACCCGACTGCAATCGTATCATTCGCCACAAATACGGCTGTTGGTTTAGGTTCAGATGTTAGCATTTCTCTTAAATTGGTATACCCATCCTTTGGATCATATCCACCGATTCTTACTAATTCCTCTTTGAAAATATTTTTTTCTTTTAAATATTTTTCAAAAACATCCTGCCTTAAATCTTTAAATCGATTCCCATACATATCGGTTTCGACGCCGCCAATAAAGCCAATATTTTCGTGGCCTAATTCTGTTAAGTAGTTAAGAGCATTTCGGGTCGCAGAGTTGAAATCGATCACAACGGAGTCAAAATAATATTCGTCCGGATTGGAATCAACAAAGACACAAGGTTTATTAAAACCTTTAATTTTTTCAATATCCTTGCTTTTGAAGGTTCCTAGGCATAAGATTCCATCAATTTTATTGATATTTGCCTCATTGCCTTCCTTGTCAATTCTGAAAAAATCAATGCTTCTACTTTTTAACTTTTTTTCCAAGGCAACCCTTATCGACAAGTAATAAGTATCAACTAATTCTTCCTCAAGCGAGAAAGAATCGTATAACCCTATTTTCCATTTGCTCTTTTGCTTCTTCTTCGGAGCTACCACATAGGCTAACTCCTCCGCCGCCTCAAATACTCTTTTTCTCGTTTCTGGTGAGACATTTAATGTTTCATCGTAATTTAATACTCTCGAAACGGTAGTGATTGAAACATTAGCTAAATTGGCTATATCTTTAATTGTGGCCATTATTTCTCCCTACCTACATGTTTTTTTGACAATCAGGTTATTTCCTTTAATTTGTTCTTTTTTAGAAAAGGCAGCTTTGTTTCTGATATGATGATGGCACAAAGAATAAGGATCGCACCCAACACCATTTTTATGGTCATAGCTTCATCCAAGATAGCAACGGAAAATACCATTCCCCAAAACGATTCTGTTGAAAGAATAATCGCTGCCTTTGTTTCCGTAATCATTTTTTGAGCAAGAGTTTGCAATAAATAGGCGATTGTCGTTGAAAAAACACCTAGATAAAGGAGGGAGAACAGCCCTTCCTTTTCCATCACAACAGATGTTTCCCCTTTGAACGCAACAACAATGCTCCCTATGATTGCCGCTGTTATCATTTGAATGAGCGTTAATGAGATAGGATCTGAATGTTTAACATATTTCGCCGTATAGAAGATATGGAACGCAAATCCAAAGGCACAGCCTAGTGTCAACACATCCCCAATATTAATGTCAGCGGAGAGTTTAAGCGATAATACCCCCACCCCGATCATAGCTAAAATAGCGCCAACTAGTTCGTACATATCAATTTTTCGCTTATACATGACAAAGGCAATAAAAGGAACAATCACGACATTCACTGCTGTTAAAAAGGCATTTTTTGAAGGTGTTGTATATTGAAGGCCCACCGTTTGAAGGGCAAAGGCCAAATACAAAAAGATCCCCAATACTGCCCCTTTTATCATAGTACTTTTATCTATATTTTTCAGCTTTTTATGGAAAATTACACCCAAGATAAGAGTCCCTATAATAAACCTTCCAGCCAAAATCTGATAGGGAGTAAAGTGGTCTAATGCGATGGCGCTGGCAACAAATCCGCTTCCCCATATAATAGCTGTAATCGTAAGAGCGATTTCTCCAAAATACTTTTGCATTTAATCCCCCCTAAGTTGATCATCTAACAGCAGCAGAAATACACTTGATGTCCACGTAAAGGATGTATCTACTAATCCCTTACCAGTTAACGGATTAAAGTTTTCCGCCATCCCGCCTGTAAGCGTAAGGTCTAAAAACTTATCTCTAAGACGATTTCCGACCTCTTCATATCCATTATTTTTTAACGCATGGATAAATAGATAAGTAACAGGAGCCCAAATCGGACCGAGCCAATAACCGTTTTCCCGGTAATAGTTACTCTTTAGGCATTCAGTAGCCAGGCCAAATTTTGTTTCAAAGTTGCCTTCAAGGTCAGACACGAGGTGGTCCATTATGCTTTTATCCAAGCGATAGCCAATGATTACTGGAAGTCTTAAAATTAAGCTGCTTCTAATTTCTATTTTCTCACCATTCTTGCCAACCCGCCCAAAAAAGCCATCTTCATCATAAAGTCTCTCAAGTATTAGGTTAAATAAGGTGTCTGCTTGATTCTTAAATTGCTCTGCTTCCTCTTTTTCTCCCAACCTTTCAGCAAAGGAGGAGAGAATATCAAACGAACGAATTAAAAAACTAGCAAGGTCTGGTGCCTCCACTGGCATCCCCACATGAAAAAGAGAAGCATTATCCCAGCCAGAATCATTCCCGTGTTTATAGTGTGGCAGCCTCTCCTGATAAGTACGATATTCTTCATAATAGGTCATGACTTTCTTAGTAGACTCATATACACGTCTCAATCGCTGTTCGTCTTTAAAGTAGTCATTTCTCTCCATCAGCTGTTCATAGACGTAAGCAAATACTGGAGGCTTTATACAATTGTATGAAATGAATTTGTCATTCACAAAATCGGGATAGGCACCAGATTCATCTTGAGTGTCCATAAAAATCTTTAATTGTGCATATGCGAGTTCCGGGTACTGTTCACCTAAATTTAATGCGTTAAAGCAATTGTCCCATGACCAAATATTATACATCCACAGCTTTGACATATACATCGCATAATCTTTTAGAGCTCCATCCGGGTGAACAACGCTCGACCATGTTATATAAGAAGCCCTTTCCAAGGAAGGCAGATATTCCGCTTGTTCATAACCCTTTCTCATGGAATCAAACCATTCTTTATAAAGTACTTCTACCTGTTCTTTCCCTTGGCTAAATGGAAGGTATTCTTTTTTTTGATAGACGGTTCGATAACTTTCAATCACGAAATGCCCATTTATTAAACGCATATCAATATAATCGTTTCCGATAATATTCCATGGCGCATTAACAGACAATTCACCATTCAAGTTCATAATCATTAATTTTAATTCCTTAGGATAGATATGGTATTCGTACATTCCATCTTCTAATTCCATTAAAGAATCATATTTTCCTTTCGTTGCTCGCAGCCTTAGTTCAACATCGTGAACTTTAATATGGAGTTCATCTTCTTCGGGAATAATGATTTCCGCAACACACTCCGATTGATCCTTTAAATAGAAGGATACAGAAATCTCTGATGCATGTATGATGTAATCCATTTCCACTCCATCTTTTACAATATCCACTTGAAAAAGCTTCGATGGTGCGTCATCGCCGCCATGAACGTCTCTTATAAATACAGCCTCATTATCCTTTTCTTGTGAGATACAAAAATAGGATCCATATCTTGAAAAGGGTATTTCTTTAATGTCTAATTTCATCCTATTTCTCCTCTAAATTTGATCAACTATAGCTATAACATTTCAAATAAGCAGGGTTGCCCCTGCTTTTAAAGCTTTATCTAGCTCTAAAGTATTTACTTTCTTCTACTATATC
>JAPSKD010000359.1 GCA_031177865.1 Bacillus sp. (in: firmicutes)
ATTTAACATAAAGGCACCTCTCCGATTGGTCCTGTTTGCTTAATTTTATTCCGAAATCTGTATGATTAATTTTTTGTTCCCTTTGGTTAATATGTTCTCATAGTCAATATACTCGTAAATATCGTCTGTTATGCTGCTGCTAAACTGTGCTAGCTCTTCGACCGTTAAATCTTCAATCGCCATCTTTTGCTCTTCACAATAAATAATGAGCTTGCCGACTATTTCGTGAGCATCTCTAAATGCAGTCCCTTTGCTCACTAAATAATCTGCAACTTCGGTTGCGTTCAAGAAGCCTGCTTTAATGGCAGCTTTCATGTTTTCTTCCTTTACCAGAAGCGTATCAATCATTTTTGACATAATATCAAGGCAATCTATCACAGTATCAACTGCATCAAAAAACTGTTCTTTATCTTCCTGCATGTCTTTGTTATATGGGAGAGGCAATCCTTTCAGTGTCGTAAGCAATGAAAAGAGAGAACCGTATACTCTGCCTGTCTTGCCTCTTATAAGTTCGGCTGCATCTGGATTTTTCTTTTGAGGCATGATACTGCTCCCCGTTGAATAGGCATCATCCATTTCGATAAATTTGAATTCCTGGCTGCTCCAGAGAATGAGTTCTTCACTTAAGCGGCTCAAGTGCATCATCATAATTGAAAAACTTGCCATAATTTCTAGTAAGTAGTCCCGATCACTTACCCCGTCTAAAAAGTTGTCTACCGGTTTAGAGAATCCTAAAAGTTCTGTTGTTATTTGACGGTCGATGTTGTGAGTTGTACCCGCCAATGCACCACATCCAAGCGGGTTTTCATCCAAAATGTCAATGGCATTCTGGATTCTCTTTTTGTCACGGCTAAACATTTGTACGTATGCATCCAGATGATGGCCAAATGTTATGACCTGTGCCCTTTGCATATGTGTGTATCCGGGCATGATGACATTATTATTTGCTGCTTTCTCTTTTAACGAATGGATAAGTTGCTGAAGGACCGTTACCACTTCTCCGGCTTTATTTTTTGCGTAAAGCCTCATGTCAATCGCCACTTGGTCATTCCTGCTTCGTCCAGTATGAAGCTTCTTTCCTGTATCACCAATTCTCATTGTTAAATTCATTTCAACAAAAGAATGGATATCTTCATATTCGCCTTCTACTTTCAATACACCGGATTCTATATCACTCATGATCGATTCCAGCCCGCTAATAAGTAAATCACCTTCAGACTTTGTGAGTAATTTACATTTCACAAGCATTTTTACATGTGCAATGCTTCCCGTTATATCTTCATGATATAGCCTATTATCAACAGGTAAAGATGTATTGAATTTCTCCATGATATCTTCTTCACGTTTACTGAATCGTCCACCCCATAGTTTCACTTATATTTCAACCCTTTCACTATACTTTCTTGTGTGTATTTTGGATAATACATAAACAGCTGCTATAAGTAGAGCTATCGTCAAGATTAAAGTGAATGCACTTCCTGTAATCCCGGCAACGACAAATCCGATAAATGCAATCGATGCATTCATGAGTGCATATGGAAACTGCGTTTTTACGTGATCGATATGGTCCGCTCCGGCACCTGTTGACGATAAGATGCTCGTATCCGAAATTGGAGAACAGTGATCTCCGAAGATACCACCTGACAGAACAGCTCCTATACAAACTAACAAATGGGCATCAAGACCTACAGCCATAGGAATAGCTATTGGGAGCATAATCGCAAATGTCCCCCATGACGTCCCGGATGCAAGAGACATCCCCGCTCCGACTAAGAATAAGATTGCAGGTATGATAAACGATGGAACATTTCCTTTCATCGCCTCAACAATAAACGCTGCCGTTCCCATTTCATTAATTACTTTGCCAAGCGACCAAGCAAGGACAAGTGTGACTGCAACGTAAACCATTTTCTGCATTCCAGTTGTATAAATATCAACAATCTCTCCGAACTTTTTCACTTTATACATAATCATTAAGATGACAATCGATAACGCCGCAAATAAGTATGCAGCACTTAAAGAAACCCTGAATTCATTTCCTGGTACTGGCTCAAACGGGAAGCCGAATGAAATTAACAATCCGAATAGGGTAATGAATAATACCAATAGCGGCAACCAAATTAATATAGCATGTCCATTTTTTGTAAATCCCTCCACATCATCTGGTTTTCTAAGAGGTTTCGATTCAGGCCAATACAGTTTGCCCGTTTGCTGCATTCTTTTTTCCGCATTTGCCATCGGTCCAAAGTCCAATTTCGTCAAAGCCAAGAGAGGCACCATTGAAACGGTCAATAGTGCATAAAACTGAAATGGAATAACTTGAATAAGTGTACTGAATTCAGATGTGTTTATGTTCAACAATTCGAATTCTTTTTTTATAAGCCCCATTATATATACACCCCATCCTATGAATGGGATCAATACTGCGACAGGAGATGACGTTGAATCGATGATCCATGCAAGCTTCTCCCTTGAGATTTTGGCTTTATCGAAAATCTTTTCAAATACCGGTCCAACGATTAATGGTGTGCCCAAATCGGAAAAGAAAATAATAATACCGCCAAACCACGCAGAGATTTGTGCTTTTGGGCGTGTGTTAATGTACTTTATGGCACCTGAGGCAAGTGCTGACCCTCCACCCGACTTCTCCATAAGTGCTACAAAACCGCCAATAAAAAATAATAAAACTAAAACTGCTGCATTGTAACTATCCGCCACTTGCGGAAATATAAAGTTTCCGATTACTTCCATTGTCGCTTCGAGTGGACGGCCCCCCACAAGAATCAGGACTCCAATATACACTCCGGAGAACAGGGACACGATAACATTCTTTGTTAATATTGCCAGAATTACTGCAATAATCGGTGGTATTAAAGACACCAAACCCATGTGATCCATAAACAAAATCTCCCCTTAAACTAAGTAATGTCGCAACTTTTAAAATAAATCATTTTACATAAGGGTAAATACTTAATATTTACCCTAAATTAAATTATATTTAACGCTTCCATGAAACGCAATAACAATTTAAAATTTTTAGACAATTTTTCAGCCCTAAAATTTAAAAGACTGTTGAGAAGATTATTCCCAACAGTCTTTTAAATTTTATTTGGCGAGTTTGTCAGTTTGTAGACTCGTCTCGGTCTTCCCCTCGCCGGGTATTCTTCCACCCCGGTGCATTCAGCTAAACCCGCATCACATAAACTTTCTATGAAACGTCTTGTATTTCTTTCATCCTTATTTAGTTGAATTGAAATGTCTTTGACTGTGAATTCCTTTATTCCTGCATTCCTTATTAAAGCAAATAGTTCGATATAATGTTTAACATTAATTTTCTCGTTTTTAAGTTTAGTCATAAAACTTTTATCATTAAAATATGGGAAATCAATCTTTTCTATGTTTTCACTTTCTACTTCAACGACTTCACCATTTTCGTGAACAATAATAATAGAACCAAATCTCTCTTTGGATTGTTTTAGTGCATTGTTCGCATTCAGTTCCGCTGAAAATATGGTTTCACCGAATCCTATGCCTACACCTACCTTTAACCCAGATTCCAATATCAATTTGTTTACTGTCTCTTCAATCTTTCCTATTTCCCGTTCACTATCACCGCGTGAACTAAATATTAAATAGCGGCCAAGCCCTTTTTCAATTAGTGATCCATTCAAGTGTTCACTTAGGTTAATTAAAATCTCTTTTAACTTCAATTCCATATACTGGAGCTGATATGTTTGTTTCGAACTTTTGAAGTGATTTTCCAAATGTCCCATTTCAAATAGCTGAACAGCAACTTGGGACTCCATAAAGTAGAAAGTCTTTATTTTTTCAGAAAGTATGTTTAATGTATGGCGAATTTCAATATCACTTGTTGAAATTCGGAATGCAGGAACATTCATTTCTTTAAGTTGTAAGTATACTTCTTCAAAGCAAGTGATTGCTCCTTTTGTCTCACCATTTTCCCATAAATGTCTGTGGAAACCTATTAATTCTTCTGTCGAAGTTTTTTCGGAAAAAGTTTTCACATAAATCTTTTCGGGTTTAATATTAAGTTGGTTAAAAGCAGTCTCTAAATGACTTTTTGAAATTTCATCTATGCTAAAACGATCTAAAAAAGAACCTGTTTTGTATGCGAACTCCAAAAGCCCTTTGAAAATTCCAGCTTCAGTATGTTCTATATAAATTTGTTTTTCAGTATTTCCTGCCACTTCACATGCAATGGTATAAGAAATTTTCCCTGAAAAAATCCACAAATCAACATTGTTATTATTATTTTTTATTATATCTTCAGTTTCTCGCACTTCTTTATACGGATACGCTAAAAAAATTACATCTAGCTTTAAATCTTGTGCAATATGTATGATTCTTTCTACAGTGGATTGTGGACCGACGACCCCCACCCTAAACATGAACAAGCACTCCTTTAATAATAGCTAAACAAGATTCTTCCTAGCTTAATGATACACATTATTCTGTAAATTATTAAGTTTGATTTTTAAATTCTTATTCTTCACTTCTATTCCTTAATCTAAATTTCCCCAAAGCAGACTTGACAGTTAAACAAGAAAGACAAAGGGATGGTTAGATGAACAGGTCTGAACAGGTCTGAAAAACAAAACAGACCAAGACCCGCTTTAAAGGTGCCGGCCCCGATATTCATGTCCAAGAAATTATCACGGCGAGGGGGTCAGGCACCTTTATTGCAATAGTTGTTTTTCTCTTTTATTAGGCAATATTAATTTTAGATGTCCAGCAGATACTTCCTCAGTATTCCCTTTATCTTCTCATCCGCAAAAGAAGCTTTCACACTATTCATATATATTTGTTTATAATCCTCAGCACTCATAGCAAATTCATTTGAGACTATATCACATTCCTTTGTCATTGTTGTATCTGATACCGTTCTGTTGTCCGTATTAACTGTTACTTT
>JAPSKD010000360.1 GCA_031177865.1 Bacillus sp. (in: firmicutes)
TCTAAATCTTCAAACCCTACACTGTCCAAAGAGTTCATAAATTCTACATCAAACAGGTCGCCGTAGCGATTTACAAAGTGCATGATAATATGATGTGGAAACTTTTTTTCTATTCTCTTTCCATCCGAACCACGCATCTTAATTCGTCCGACCCGCAGGATTGCATAGATTTCCGCTTGCGTTGTTTTATGCAAAGCTACACGCAAATACCCTTTGGACTGCAGGAATAGCATACGGTCCAACAGATTTGCCTCGCTGTTTCTCCTACCCCCGTGAATCACTCTGGGAGCCACAAAATTTGTATCTAAAGCAATGACAACCATTTATGTTCTCCCTTACTCTTCAATCTCTATCTCCCAATCTTCTGTGTAGTCTTCGCCTAAAAAGTCTTTCATCAGTTTCTCTGTCTCATCTTTTTGATGCTCTCTCCGCTGCTTCACATACTCAAATTCCTCTTTTGGGATAAGGTATCTTCCGCGAGGCCCGACTTGGTGACCAGAGATGATGTTTTTCTGAATCCAATTCCGCACTGTTTCGGATGTAACACCATAATACTCAGCTACTGTTTTTGTATCTACATATTTTTCTTCATCGTACTTCAGCTCTTGGTTCACTGCAGATATCGCGCGTACGTCATCATAAAATTTAAAGTCCACTGTCTCATCAGAAAGAAACGTGATTTGTCGATTTCCAACCTGTACAGTCATTGCTTTCTTTAGGACTTCGATTGCTTTTTTGATTCGAATCGAATTAGATGCATCGTTAGGATTTTGTAGCACAATTTCTAATTCAGCAATCAACTCATGGACACTATCTTTACTTTCTTTAATCATGTTACACCTCCGTTCTCTTTATTATAAACAAAATAAACCAAATAAACAAAATAGGATTCATTTGCAATAATATATTTGCTCTTTATTTACTAATTTCGGAGCGTCTCACTGTGAATCCTCTTTTAAAAAATCATGCTTTTCTGGCGTCTTTAACTGCTTGTTCTCATCCCTCCATTGACATGGATGATTTGACCGGTGACATAACTCGAATCATCACTGGCTAAGTACACATAGGCTGGAGCAAGTTCGTACGGCTGACCGGCTCGCTTCATTGGTGTCCCATATCCAAAACTTATCATTTGTTCAGCTGGAAAGCTTGAAGGTATGATTGGTGTCCAAATTGGTCCTGGTGAAACACCATTTACACGAATCCCATCATTCATTAAGTCGAGGGCTAGTGATCGCGTAAATGTAATAACGGCTCCCTTTGATGTGGAGTAATCAAGATTTCCCTGCTGTCCTTCATATGCGGATGCTGATCCCGTATTTATAATCGAACTACCTTGTTTTAAATAAGGTAAAGCGGCCTTCGTTAGATAAAAAAAAGAAAAAATATTAGATTGAAAAACTCGTAGAAGTTGCTCACTAGTAATTTCCGTTATCCGTTCTTTCGGGAAAGATTCCGCACAGTTATTTACAATAATATCTACTTTACCAAACGCATGTAAGGTTTGCTGGACCACTTGATGGCTTGTTTTTTCTTGTCCTAAATCTCCAGCAATGATAAGGCAACGTTGTCCTAGTTGCTCAACACGCTGTTTTGTTTCTAATGCATCAATATGCTCATTTAAATATGCAATAACAATATTTGCTCCTTCCTTAGCAAATGCATACGCAACTGCTCTTCCAATCCCGCTATCTCCCCCTGAAATGATTGCTACTTTTCCCTGTAATTTTCCTGTTGCTCGATAGGTGCCGATTTCTGAAATAGGTCTTGGTACCATTAACCATTCAAATCCTGGATGAAATGGCTGATGTTGAGGAGGGAACTGAACAGGTATCTTTTCTGTTCTTATTACGTATTGTTGCTGTCTCATTTTTTTCTCCTTTCAGGTTTTTCTTTGTTAACTTATGCTCAGAAAGGCCTACGTTTCCTGATATTTTTGTGTAGTGTATGTTTTATTTTTATATTTCAGTATGTGAAATTTATTTATTGTTCGTCACTTTCTGTTTTTCTTGCAGATTTAAATTCCTATCTTTTATCTGATTTTTTTCAGTAAGCCATTTACTTCTTCAAGCACCTTATTCAAAGCCACAAAAAAGTACCCGTAGATAGTATGGTGAGTTTACGGGTACTTTTTTGTGGCTTTATTGTCATACTTCCGAAAAGTATATAACTTTTAAAATCTTTTTATGGCATTATGTAAAACATATCCTTCCTGTATTTAGTAATTAGATTTTATCTTTTTTACAATAGAATATAATCCTGATGGAAAGATTTAAAACCGGGAACTAAGGCGACCAATGGTAAGAACGAATTATAACTGGTTATCTATATCTTTGCTTTATATTCTTAATTACTATTTTACTCTGGGGAATACTTGGTATACTAACCATGCTGTAACTTAAATCCCGGTCAGGAATTTCATATTCCATTCGGTTCAAAAGATAATCTAGACTCACTTTCATAACTTCAATGGTGACCCACTCACCTGCACAGCGATGTCCCATTAAGTAATCACCACCACCCTGCGGAATAAAAGCGAAAGGACTTCCTTCCCACTCAGCAAACCGCTGAGGATTGAATATATCGGGATTTCCCCAAATTTCAGGATCGTGATTTGCACCGTAAAGATCTAAAAATGTTAACGTACCTTCTTCAAACGTATAGTTATTCCAGATGAAATCCTTTTTTACCAGTGCTGAAACTAACGGAAAAAACGGGTAATAGCGCCGGACCTCTTGAACAAACATCTGGGCATATTTTTCATCGCCCAATTCGAGTTTCTCCCTTTCTTCTGGATAATGATGCAATGCCAAGGCAGTAAAATTGCTGAATATAGCAATCGCTACAATGGGTCTCAAGATATTAATTACTTCTACTGCAACTGTCTCAGTGCCCAGAAGATTGCCATCAAGATTACAGTGCCAGACAAACCTATGTAAAGCGGTGTTTTCAGGAGGCTTAACTTTTCCATCCCTGACCCTGTCAATAAGATCCCCCATCCATTTTTCAACACGATTTCGTGCATTTCTTCCTTTCCAATGATCTGGTCCCACCGCAGCTGGTGATTCATACATTGCCTCCAAATCATTGGTTAGATTCTTCACTTCATCTTCTGGTACTGGTACTCCTGCCCACTGGCAAGCGGTTCTACATAACATTTCCTGAACTTCTTCATAAAGAACAACCTGATCCATGTGTTCCCACTTTTCCACTGCAATCTTCCACTGTTCTTTTGCGATGTCAGTTAATCTTTTAAGATCATTGGGAGACATAAGCGACATAAACATTTCTTTACGGTGTTTATGGTTAGGTCCATCCAATAATTGAACCCCATTCTTGCCAAACAAGGTCTGTATCAACCGATTTGGTACCGCACCTTCCCTTTTGAACTTTTCAGGGTCATAAAAAATTTCTGCAGCTTCCTCCCCCCCATGCAGATAGCTTTCTTTCCAAGCAAACGGCTTTCAAAGACGTCAGAGTTAAAACTACTGCGCCTATTCAGAATATACATATATCCTTCTCTCATTAGGTCCAAAGTATGGTCTATTCCTTTTTCACGAGGCATTGTATTTGACATAAGATCATCTCCATTTTCAAATGAATCAATATTACCATTTGTAAATCATTTCCTTTCCATACATTAGTAACAGTATTCTTTTTTCTATTTTTCACGTTCAATCTTAATCTGTTTAACTATTTTTAATTCATCATTAGTTAATTTTTTTCTAGGACGAATTATTTTTAATGTCCTAAGATTGCCTGTTAATCTAGATCCGAATCAAATTTTTATAATTTTCTTATTTTCTCTTTTGCCTTTAACATTGATAATCTATTTTAATACAGCACGGAATACTTTATAGGGATGCCTTCTTATTAATGAAAGGGGTACAGGAATTAATAAGGAAACCGATGGTACAAATCACCCTAGCAGCAGCCTTATTGTTTTTGTTTTTTTCATCAATATTTATCTACAAGTATGTTATGTAGGGAAAAACATTTTATAATCATGTTCTCCCGCCTGAATTACCAAAGAATATTCCCGTAATCGACGGGAAAATCATCCCCAGTGTTAAAGCGGTGGACATTTACGGCAACACTTCCTTTGGCATTGAAATCGAGACTGAGAAGCCAGTTTCGGAAGTCGTTGCATATTATAACAATGAATTTCTCAAATCTGAGAACAGCGAGAAAATTTCTATCCAACAAGTTAGTAAGGATTCTTTGGTAAGCATGTATTAGAATTGGAAATTTATCCTTTAGATGATAAAACAATGGTTAATCTTAGTGTTCATTTAATAAACAATTAAAGTAGATAGAAAGAACGTATTATCAAAATATCACCACATTTATTTTAAGGAAACGTCACTAAAACAGTATAAACACAAATAATTTTTTAAATTGAAATTAATTTGAAAACAAGGGAGTGTAGCATGAAAGCAAAAGCCGTTTTATTAGCAGTGGGAATAGTATTGTTCTCCCTTACTGGGTACATTTTTTTCACCGGGAATCCCGTTTCCAGATTTGAAAGTAAGGAGATTGTAACAGAGTATCTACGGAGCAATTATCCAGAGCATTCCTTTACAATTACTCACGTTGGCTATTACCCCGGTGTAGGAACATATATTGTGAGCTTCGTTTCTAAGGATAAGACAGTAAAAGGGACGATCGATGTAAGAGACGGAAAAATTATAGAAGATGGGGTAAACCTTATCCCTGCAGAATAAAGGCAAGTAATGAAGGAAATCGAAAACATAATATTCCAAATGAATAATGCTTACTCAAAACTATGCAGAATACTAAGTACCGGAAATACTTAATAACTAAGTAAGGAGAATAAATTTCTATTCTCCTATTTTTCATTCTTCTATTTTGTGTAAATCTCAACTACTTTTTACTGACAGTTTCGTCCCCCTTTTACCTCCCCTTCAT
>JAPSKD010000043.1 GCA_031177865.1 Bacillus sp. (in: firmicutes)
TTCTCTACCTCCGTAAACGGGGCATTTGCGTCTAATACAAATAATAACGTATCCGCCATTTGAACATATTGCAGTATTTCATATCGATCTTGGTGGCTGCCTTTTAATCCTGGCGTTTCAATTAATGACAGCTTTTGCTCATACAAAAATGGAAATGGCTGTTGAAATTCGATAATCGACTCAAGTGCATTCCGGCGTCGATCCATTCGCTCTTGAAAATGTGTAAAATCGGCGAGTTCAACGGTTTCCTGATCAGTTATTTCATAGATATTTAGGTCATCAAAGTCTTTAAACATTACGAGTGATGACGTTGGACTATCCTGAATTTCTTCACCCAGGACGGAATTTACGAAAGCAGACTTTCCACTTCCGCTCAAGCCTGTAATCAATAGGTGATGAGTATCAAAATCATTTAATTGCTGAACCATCCATTTTAAATGGTTATTTTCACCCATATCTTTTGCTTTTGCCCAACTAATGATTGCCTCAAAGAGACTTAAACTCTCTTCTAACTCGTCAATATTACTATCTGTTTCACCAATAAGATTTTCAGCATCACTGACAATGGACATGCTTATACTTGTAGGAAAAAGCTCATTCCATGACAATACCGCAGCAGAAACTAAGACTGTATGCTTCGGAACAGCTAATGGCAGCCAATTTGTTAAAAGGTCCGGTACTAGATCTTCTAGCGTTTTAATGAAAAAGTCTCCATTTATTAAACTAAAATAAGTTTGATAATGTAGCTCTGAAAGGGATTCAAAATTATGGTTTCGGCTAATATCAACATTGAATAGTAAATGATTTACCTCTTTGAGCCACGTGAAATACGATTCTTCATTTTGGTAACTTTTCCAAAGGGAAGTTGTAAGCTCTTCAAACATTCTCTGGTCTAAGCTATACAATTCAAATAGTGCTTGTATGAAGTAATTTGGATGTAAAGTTTTTGTAAGACCTTTTTTCACATAAGAATTTACTGTATCAAACCACTCAATAGAACCGGTCCGTTTCGCTTCATTTACTGCCAGCTCAATGGCATTATCCCAATCCTGCTGATCCTCAAAATAGGCACGTGCGATATCGGTCACATTTGGGTAATCGGGGTTTGAACCAATCGTTCTTTTGATTATCTCAACTGCTTCCTCACGCTTCCCTCGATCAATGTAGAGTGAAAAAAGCTGCAGAGCAACTTCTGTCTTTAATGTAAGATTATTGGTTTCAATCGAAAGATAAAGATCCTCTGCGTTCGAGAGAAGACCTGATTCAAAGTAGGCATCTGCAATATTTTTCCTAGCCCATAGTTCGAGTTCGCCGGCAATGTTCTCCCATTTAAAAATGGCTGCTTCAAAGTCTCGATTATGAAAATAAATTTCACCTTGTGCAAAGCGGATAGATGTTAAATCGGGCAGGTCTTTTTGAAGCTCTTCCTGATATGCCTCACCTAACACCCGGATTGGCTGCACATTTTCATGTTCATTTATGTACATTTGATAATATGATTTTTTTACTAACTGACTTTCCAATGTCATGACTTACCCTCCTATTACCACCACTTCTATGTCATTCATATGGAAAAGAGGCAGAAATATTCCTCTATACAATACGAACTACGTACTCATTTTTAGTCCCAATTATATCGATTCTACCAAACCAATTTTTAATTCAGATTTCAATTATATTTCAATTTGGATACATTACTTTTCAATAAGCTTCTACATTTATCTAATTTCAAAGTATAATGAGTTCAATTGACCAAAAGGAGCATTCACTTTGGAAAAAAACGAAGCTGTTTATTTAGCAGATTTGATCGATGGGTCAAGAGCTGCCACTTATGATATTAAAAAAATGGTAACAGTCAATGGAATATTACCTGATTTTCATCAATGGACAAATGGAAAACAAACCACGGCAGCCTTTCAGGTTACACGTATAGATAGTGAGACAACCTACTATTTTCTATTCATCGATTGGCACCGAAATGACAACTATTATTTAGTCATTTACCTGCATAATAAATCCACCACAGCAGCGGAGCTCAGAGTCATCAAAGAAATGGATGGTGCCCCACATATCATATGGATGTACAAGCCATTGAAACGTGACGGGAAAAACAATCAAAGAAAAGCCTATTTCAAGCAAATGTTTGGCTCGACAACCGTGCAAATAAAGGTTCCGGCCACATATTTAGAAGTGGAAGGATTCTTTGACCAACTATTTAGACTCTGCCAAAATCGTATAAAAGCCGATAAGATTGTGGACGTTTTTGACTTTGAGATATAGAAGATGCAAAAAACAGGGAGGCACCGAGCCTTCCTGTTTTTATAAAACTTTACTCAAAAAGGCTTTGGTTCGAGATTCCTTTGGATGATCAAATAATTCATTGGGGGTATTTTCTTCGACGATGAGCCCACCGTCCATAAAGATTACGCGATCCCCTACTTCCTTCGCAAAACCCATTTCATGAGTAACCACAACCATGGTCATCCCTTCTTTAGCCAACTGTTTCATAACCTCTAGTACCTCTCCGACCATCTCAGGGTCAAGTGCTGAGGTTGGTTCGTCGAACAGCATGATTTTTGGTTCCATCGCAAGCGCCCTAGCAATTGCAACACGCTGCTTTTGACCACCTGATAAGGAATCAGGATACGCCTCAGCTTTATCCTCTAATCCTACTTTTCTTAAAAGTTCTAAACCTTTTTTTCTTGCCTGCTCAGCAGACATATTTCTAACCTTCATTGGAGCGAGCATGATATTTTCGATGACCTTTTTATGTGGGAATAGATTAAACTGCTGAAAAACCATCCCCACTTCCGTCCTTACTTTATTGATATCTGTCTTTTTGTCGGTAATATCCGTTCCTTCAATATAGACATGTCCATCCGTAATCGTCTCTAAAAGATTTATACAGCGCAAGAATGTAGATTTACCTGAACCAGATGGACCTATCACCACTACCACCTCTTGCGGCTTAACGGTTACATTAATATCCTTAAGAACAACATTTGTTCCAAATGATTTTTTTAATTTTTTCACTTCGATCATTCTGTTGCCAACCTCCTTTCAAGGCGGCTTAATAAGTAGCTTAAAGAAAGGGTTAATACAAGGTAAATAAGTGCCGCCGTGATATATGGCTCCCACACGCGGAAATATTGACCTTGCATCGCTTGTCCCCAATACATGAGCTCTGGAGCTGCGACGATTGAAGCAAGTGATGATTCTTTAATCAAGACAATAAATTCATTACCTAGTGGCGGAATCATTCGTTTAGACGCTTGTGGAAGGATAACATAACGCATAGCTTGTACATGTGTCATGCCGAGAGAGCGAGCCGCTTCCATTTGCCCCTTATCAATTGATTGAATTCCTGCACGAAAGATTTCAGCTATGTATGCTGCAGCATTTAATGACAGCGTTATGATAGTTGCAGCAATAGCATTCGTTCCTCCAGTAAATAGCGGTACGACTGCAAAATGAATTAACATAATTTGTACCAGCATTGGTGTACCACGGAAAATAGTGATATAAATGCCAAACGGCAAGGATAAGTATTTATTTTTCATCATTTTCCCTAATCCGATAAACAATCCAAGGACTGTCCCTAATAAAATACCAGCTAACGATAGTCCTATTGTCAGCAGCGTCCCCTTTAGAAAAAAGGGTGCGTATTCTGCTAAAATATCCCATTGAATACCCATAATACTCCTCCTATAATACCGTTGACCCTCTGTTAAATTATGTAAGACTTGGTATGAAACCAAAAATTGCGTAACTTCTAGTTTTCAAGAGTTACGCAATTTTCATGATTATTGTTGGTCTTTTAGTAGTTGTACGTCTGGATCTACCTTAAACCATTCATTGTAAATTTTTGCATATGTTCCGTTATCGAATACTTCGTTTAACGCTTTATCAAAATCCGCTTTTAACTTGCTTCCCTTTGGGAACATTAATCCGTAGAACTCTTGAGCAAAAGCATCCACATCTTCAATAATGACAAATTTATCGTTCGGATTATTTTTTACATACTCTTCAATAACGGTGTTATCCGCAACAACTGCATCAGCACCGCCATTCTTAAGTTCTAAAATGGCCAAGTTATTATTTTTAAACTTTTTAATTTGGCTGCTGTTTTTACCAAGTAGTCCTTCAACAGCTTCCTGCCCTGTAGTTGCGTTTTGAACTGCCACGGTTTTATCTTTCAAATCTTCAGCACTCTTAATATCGCTGCCTTCTGGAACAAGGATCATATTAGTAGATAAGAAGTATGGTACCGAAAAATCATATGTTTTCTTTCTATCATTATTAATGGTAATAGACGAAATACCAATATCCGCAATTTTCTTCTCTAATTCTACAAATAATGGATCCCAGCCTGTGTGAGCAATATCAATTTCGTATCCTGCTTCTTTAGCAACGGCTTTAATTAAATCAATATCAAATCCTACAATTTCACCCTTATCCTGATACTCAAATGGTGCGTAGGCTGCGTCGGTAACAACGCGGAGAGTTTTCTTTTCTTCACCAGAATCCGAGCCGTTCCCACTTGTTTTACTAGAGCCACAAGCGGTTAGGATTAACATAAAAGCCATGACCATAAACGTTACTAAGTATTTTGCCTTCTTCATTTTTGACCCCCAAATGTTTTTTTAATAAACAAATCTTTAAAACATTTAAAATTTTTAGAATATAAGTGATTATAACTTTTTTTGTTGACTTATTCAATATTTTATTGGCAAAACTTTATTCGTTTACTATTTTAATTCGGTAAAAAAGTAATATAAAAATAGTATTAAAAAGATAATTGTCTTACTCATTTGATTTTTCATTATTGGCGGTGCATTTTTCTAGGCACCTGCCCACACTCTCCGCAGATGACTACATAATCTATATGGTATTAATTTAAAAAAGGGAGAGTTGCCCCATGTATCCTTATGGCTATTATCAAGTACCACCAACACAGTATGACTACAATTCATATGACCAGTTAGATCCGTATGCCCAACAAGATCAGTATGACCCGTATGATCCAGACAGACAACCACAACAGTTAGAGCGCAGAGTCTCTCGACTAGAAAGAGAAAATGAGCGTCAGCAAAGAGAGATCAACCAACTTCAACGCCGTGTTCAACGTATAAACCAACGCCTGCGTCAAGTTGAAAGAAGATTTAACTTCCCATACACTCCATTCGATGGCGAATATTAAAAGATATGTAAGAACCAGGCAGTTAACGCCTGGTTCTGTTTTCATTTGTAAGATTTCCTCTAACAAATGAAATATCTTGTCAGTATTTCTGACACAATCCCTGACAAATTCAAATTATTTCGTTAACTTTTAGGATACATACTGTTTAGATAAGGGGAGATTGGAGATGTATAGGACGAATGATATTAAATTAGCTGAAAAGATTCTTCAGCTAGATAAACAAAGGGATGAATTGTATGAAGAGCTTATGATAAAACTGGGCTCACGTGCACTTGAGCTGATTAGAGCACTTCAAAATCGATAATCAGGGAGGGAAGGAGCATGACAAATCAATTGCGTAAAGGAGTCGAAACACTTAAACTATTCTACATTAATAGATTAATTGAATCTGGTCTTTATAACGCTTCTGACGATGATCTATATTCCCTCACATTAAGTGAACTGCAAATGATTTTTAAAAAGACATTCCCCCAAAAAATACACTAAACAACGAAAGTATCTAGTACCAAAATCCAATCAATGTAAGGAAAATTAACATAAACTAGAGTATAAATCACATTAGAGCGTGGTGAGATCAAAAATGACGAATGATTCTTCTTATAAGGATAAAAAGGTGATAACGATTGGGATTGTAAGAGACCTAACCGGTCTTTCTGAGCGGCAAATACGCTACTATGAGGAACGAAAATTAATATTCCCCGAAAGATCGTCTGGCGGGAGCAGAAAATATTCTTTTGCAGACGTTGAGTTATTAGTGGAAATTGCGAACAAAATTGAAGATGGTGTTCAAACTCATGAAATTAGAAAAGAAATGCTTCGAGCTCAGAAAAAGCAAAATCAGAATGATGTTACACGAAAGATGATACAAGGACAATTGAATGCACAATTCGGTTTACGGAAAGGACCATCTTCTTAATAGAGAGGATGGATTTTTTTGTGTTAGGCTTTGTTAGATTGGGACTGTTGATTTCCACTCCAGGCACTTCGCGCACCTTAGGGCGTGCCGGGGAGCCTCCTCGGTGCTAAAGCGCCTGCGGGGTCTCCCCAGCCCCGTACTCCCGCAGGAGTCTTCGTGCCTTCCGTTCCAATCAACAGGGTGCCAAATCATCATGTTGCTTTAACACCAGTCTTTTGTTAAATCTCCAAATAGACACCGATAATCTTCCTCTCCCCCTCCTAAAATTCATGGATAACTCACTTATTTTGCTTAGACTTTCAAAAACCATGTTAGGAAACCTTACACAATTGTAGAATCCACTTCAAATCCATGTAAAAATACAAATACACCGAATGTCAAGAAAATTAACATGAACTTAAGGGGGAGAAATAATGGATACTTTATTCTTAATGAACAGTTTATGGGTAATGGTTTCAGCTGTACTTGTTATACTTATGATTGGAGGCTTCATTCTACTAGAAACTGGATCAACCAGAATGAAGAATGCTGGACATATTGCAGGGAAAACAATACTTACATTTGGTATTGGCTCCATTGTATTTTGGGCAGTTGGTTATGGTTTAATTTTTGGCTCAGGAAACGCATTGATCGGATTCTCAGACTTTTTCTACTCAGGATATGATATTGAAGGTTTATCACTTTCCGGCTCTGTATTCTTTTTATTCCAATTAGCTTTTGCAGGTATATCCTTAACCATTGCCTTTGGGGGCTTTGCAGAAAGGGCAAAATTAGGAGCATACCTAGTATTTGCTGTACTTTTCTCAGTAATTGTATATCCACCGATTGCCCACTGGATTTGGGGAGGCGGCTGGTTAGCAGACCATGGTAAACAAGATTTCGCTGGCTCAACTGTTGTTCACTTAACAGGAGCAATGGCAGCATTTGCGGCAACAATAATCCTAAAGCCACGTATTGGAAAATATAATAAAGATGGGTCAGCAAATAATCTTGCGGGACACAACCAAGTATTTACTGCCTTAAGCGTATTACTCTTATGGGTTGGGTGGTTTGGATTTAACGCAGGAAGTACAGTTTCTGTAGACGGCGCCTTCTTTGGTTTCGTAGCAGTTAATACAAATTTAGCTGCTGGTGCTGGAGTGATTGCAGCGATGATTATTTCTTGGATTGTTATAGGCAAAGCAGACGTTCCAATGATGTTGAATGGTGCCTTAGCTGGTTTAGTTGCAATCACAGCCTCCTGTGCATTTGTTGATACATGGGCCGCAGTCCTAATCGGTTTCATTGCAGGATTCCTAGTATTTTATAGCATTCGATTCTTTGAAAGCAAAGGTATTGATGATCCAATTGCAGCCTTGTCTGTACACGGTACAGCAGGTATTTGGGGAACTTTATCCACAGGATTGTTTGCAACACCAGAATTAGCAACAGTTGGAGAGCCAGGGTTATTTTACGGAGGCGGTTTACACCAACTTGGAGTTCAGGCATTAGGAGTTGTAAGCAGTGGTGCTTTTGCTTTTATCGTCTCCTTTATCCTATTAACCATTATGAAAGCCGTTATGAACGGGTTGCGCGTTACAGAAGAAGAAGAAATTATCGGTCTTGACATGAGTGAGCATGGAAGCTATGGATACCCTGAAATGGTAAAGGCAGAAAAGGCCATAATTAGTTCGGATTCAAAGCTAAACGCTTAATAAACAGCCTCCATCCCCTTTTAAGGGGATGGAATTATATTTTTACAAAAAGGAGGTAACTTAATGGATGAGCAGCTACTTAGAGATTAGAAGATTCCGTGATGACCAAATCATTTGGGTTTCTCGCAATCATTTACAGTTAAATCAGCTTCATGATGAAATCATCCAGCGCGTCATTTCTGTTTCAGTTAAACAAACGGAAAAAAATTACGGCTCCCTTCCCTGCCCCTTCACTTTTTTTATGATGGGCAGTGCTGGAAGGTATGAGCAATCCGTTTGGAGTGATCAGGATCACGGCATTATTTATCAACAGCAAGGGAATACAATAAGCGATTATTTTTTGGCATTAGGAAAAGAAATCTCACATGGTCTCAAGCTTGCCGGATATGAGTATTGTGATGGAGATGTTATGGCAAGCAATCCCTTATGGTGTAAATCATTTTCCGAATGGAGGCAGCAATTAGAAAATTGGTCCAACAACTCAAACTGGGAATGTATTCGTCATTTGTTGATTTTTATTGATGGAAGAGCCCTTTATGGTGAAGCTAGCTTTCTAGAAAATTTAAAAATGGAAGTATATCAGACTATCCATAAAGAGAACCTTTTTAAAAAAGTGCTTAATAATACACTATATCTAAAAAAAAGCATCGGTGTACTAGGTCAAATACTCGTAGAAACACACGGACCCCATACAGGCTCCTTAAATATAAAAGAAAAAGCCCTCTTTCCATATGTGAATGCGATTCGTTTATTGGCTTTAAAAGGGAATATTCTTGAAACCTCTACTATTTCAAGACTGGAAAAGCTGTCCGAAATTGAACTTCCTTCGAATAACAGAGAATTGTATAAACAACAGTTCTTAAAATTACTAAGCTTTCGTCTATCACTATCAAAACCCGACAATTACGAAAATAGCCACTACCTACCTATCTCCACTCTCTCAAAAAAGCAAAAGGAAGAAGTCAAAGAGATACTGAAAAATGGAGTGGCTCTGTACCGTTATGTAAAAAATTCAATAGAAAAGGAGGATTACTAATGGGAATGAATGATATGATTCAATTTTTCAGACAGATGTCAGGCAGACTTGGTTCCAATATTTATGCAGGTGTTCAAGGGCAAACCAATATGCAAAATATCTCTTTCATCCGACAACTGCAAAAAGAAATGAAAGAAAACAACTGCCTAGACACACCTCTACAGGAATTACAGGTTGTTGTATTTGATTTAGAAACTACTGGTTTCTATCCTGAAAAAGGAGATCGAGTCATCTCAATCGGCGCCATCAAAATGACCGGTCACCAACTATTGAAAACAGAAACTTTTTATTCCCTGGTACATTCTCCACAAACTATTTCAGATGAAATATCCACCTTGACGAACATAACCAATGAGGAATTACAGAGTGCACCTTTTGTATCTGAAGTGTTAATGGAATTTTACAAATTCATTAAGAATCATACACTTGTCGCCCATCACGCCAAGCATGAACAGTCTTTTATGCAGAAACTAACATGGGATTTATTAAAAACTAGATTCGAACACAGAATTATTGATACCTCCTTCTTACTGCGCTTATCCAATCCTTTGCTTAAATCTATTCCACTCGAAGACGCCTGCAACGAGTGTGGTATAGAAGTAATAAATCGTCATCATGCCCTTGGTGATGCGAAGCTGACCGCACATATTTGGGGTCATTATTTGAAGCTCGCCCAAACCATGGGTTATAAAAATCTACGTGAAGTATACGAATACCTCGCGAGAAATTAGATAGTAAAAAAAGAGAAAAACAACTATAGTGAAAAACTAATGTACGTTCCTTAATGATGATTTGACCTCGTAATTCAATCTGTTTTTCAGTCGGCTATAGTAGAATCCCCGTGTGAAATGACTCCATTTAACTCTTCTTTTTTGACCTCAAAAAAAATTTTTTTACTATTTTTATTTCCCTCCAACCTTAATCTGACAATAATGAAAACGCTATCAATATTTTTGATTTATTTGAATTGTCAGATTTTTGTGTTGACCAAGATTTAGATTGGGTGTAAGATTACTGAAAATATATTTTGTATTAAATATTCTAACAAATAAACATGCCTTCGCTCATTCCTTAATTAGGAGTTATGGCATAGGAATTCTTTTACAAAAGATTTTTATTATCTAAAGCGTTGTATGACTAAAAGGAGTGGTTAGGTTGGGAAGTCAATGGATATTCCTTGGCGGTGAGTTCGTCAAGAAAGAGGATGCTGTAGTTTCAGTTTTTGACCATGGATTTTTATATGGAGATGGAGTGTTTGAAGGCATTCGTGTTTATAGCGGAAACGTCTTTAGACTCGATGCCCACCTAAAAAGACTGTTCGAATCAGCACAATCCATTATGTTGAAAATTCCTTATACACAGGAAGAAATAACACAATTAATTGTGGATACGATCAGAAAGAATGAATTAGACAGCGCCTATATTCGTGTTGTTGTTTCACGAGGTAAAGGAAATCTCGGACTGGACCCTTCCTCCTGCCCAACGCCAAACGTTATTATTATCGCTGAGCAATTAGCCTTATATCCAAAAGAATTTTATGAGCGGGGAATTAAAATTGCTTCTGTACCGAGCAGACGAAATCGCCCAGATGTACTAAGTCCACAAGTTAAATCACTTAACTATTTAAATAATATTCTAGTTAAATTAGAGGCCAATCAGGCTGGCGTACAAGAGGCTTTAATGCTGAATGATCAAGGATATGTAACAGAAGGTTCCGCTGACAATATCTTCATTGTAAAAAATGGAGTTATTTACACCCCTCCTGTTTACTTGGGGGCATTAGAAGGAATTACCCGCAACGCTATTATTGATGTAGCAAAAGCGAAAGGTTATGAGGTTAGAGAATCTCCATTCACTCGGCATGATGTTTATGTGGCTGATGAAGTGTTCCTAACCGGTACAGCTGTTGAAGTCATCGCTGTTATTTCAGTCGATGGCCGCGAAATAAGTGGTGGGAAACCAGGAAACGTTACAAACGAACTTTTAGAAGAATTTAGAAAAATCGTAACAACAGACGGAGTGGCTTGTTACCCTGAATCAGCAAACCACGCCATTGTCAGTTAGGAGAATAAAAATGCGAAGCGATATGATTAAAAAGGGGATTGACCGTGCTCCCCACCGCAGCCTACTATACGCAACTGGGGTAACTGTGAAGGACTTAGATAAACCGTTTATCGGTGTCTGTAACTCATTTATTGAAATTATCCCTGGACATAAACACCTTAATCATTTCGGTGAGATCGTAAAAGAAGCGATTCGAGAAGCTGGCGGAATACCTTTTGAATTTAACACTATCGGTGTAGATGATGGAATTGCAATGGGTCATATTGGAATGCGTTACTCGCTTCCAAGCCGTGAAATTATCGCTGATAGTGCAGAAACTGTCATTAATGCTCATTGGTTTGATGGCGTCTTCTATATTCCGAACTGTGACAAAATCACACCTGGAATGTTAATGGCTGCGGCTAGAACCAATGTCCCTTCTGTTTTTGTATCAGGAGGTCCAATGGAAGCAGGAGTTTCCCCAACCACGGGAAAGAATCTTTCTCTCACTTCTGTATTTGAGGGCGTTGGTGCATACCATAGTGGTTCAATGACAGAGCAACAATTACTTGAGATCGAAACCAATGCCTGTCCTACCTGTGGCTCATGCTCAGGAATGTTCACAGCAAACTCAATGAATTGTCTTATGGAAGTCTTAGGGATGACGGTTCCTGGTAATGGAACAATTGTTGCAACATCAGAGGAAAGACATGAACTGATTCGCCAAGCGGCAAGACATCTTGTTGAATTAGTAAAAAATGATATACGTCCACGCGACATTATTACAAGAGAAGCGATTGACAACGCATTTGCTTTAGATATGGCCATGGGTGGATCAACGAACACCGTTCTACATACCCTTGCCATCGCTCATGAAGCAGGTATTGACTATGATTTACGTGATATTAACAAAATTGCTGAAAAGGTTCCATATTTGGCGAAAATTATGCCTGCATCTGATTATTCTATGGAAGATATTCATCATGCTGGCGGTGTTAGTGCTATTATCAATGAGCTCTATAAAGTTGAAGGCGCATTGCATAAGAACTGCTTAACCATTACTGGGAAAACCCTTCAAGAAAATGTGAAGGATGCAACAATAACAAATGAAAATGTCATTCGGACCAAAGACAATCCATATAGTCCTGTTGGTGGATTATCCATCCTATATGGAAATATTGCTCCAGATGGCAGTGTAATCAAAGTCGGTGCGGTTGACCCATCGATTCAAACCTTCCTTGGTGAAGCAATCGTATTTGAATCTCAGGAAGAAGCACAAGAAAATATTAATAATGGTACTGTTCAAGCTGGACACGTTGTAGTTATTCGCTACGAAGGTCCAAAAGGCGGTCCAGGAATGCCAGAAATGCTTGCCCCTACATCCGCTATTATGGGTCGTGGATTAGGTAAAGAAGTTGCACTTATCACGGATGGCCGCTTCTCAGGTGCCAGCCGCGGAATTTCAATTGGACACATCTCACCAGAAGCAGCTGAAGGCGGACCTATTGCCCTAATTGAAAATGGTGATAAAATCCTAATCGATCTGCCTGCCAGGTCCATTGAATTGCTTGTAGATGACGAGGTTTTAGCAGAACGAAGACGCTTATGGCAAAAGCCAGAGCCAAAAATCAAAACCGGCTACCTAGCCAAATATGCAAAGTTAGTTACATCTGCCAATACTGGCGGGATCATGAAAATATAAATAAGAATTATGAGTTGCTGTCGCTTTAACCTACCTAGGGTTTAGGCTCCCTTATAATCGCCGAGGTTAAAGACATTTCAGTAGATTTGAAAAATTCATAGAAAAAATCGATGACGGGAATAAAGGAATAAGAAAATGTATTTTCAGAGAGCTGGGGTTGCTGGAAGCCCAGTAATACACCTTATTCCGACATCATCCCTGAGTATTGAGCTGAACAGTTGTAACTTATTAGGCTCAATCAGGTGTTCTTTTAGGGCACCTGTTACCAAAAGAAGCGGTTATGATTCTTTTTGCCGCTTCAAGAGGCAGTATTCGTGAGGATGCTGTAAAACCGGGTGGTACCGAGAAATGGAAGGCCTTTTCTCCCCGAAATATTCTGCTGTTATCTTTGTAACCTGCAGTTTATTCGGAGAGAAAATGGCCTTTTTTATTATACAGGTACGATATCTACACCGGTTCACTTTTTAAAAATTTGAACATTCACAAGGAGGGAATACGAGGTGAAAGTAGAAGCAAAGCCGGATTTCCAAACAAGTACGGCACCTAAAACTGGTGCAGACCTGCTCATTGACTTATTAATTAATGAAGGTGTTGATACGCTTTTTGGGTATCCGGGTGGTGCCGTTCTGCCAATATATGACGCGATTTATCGTGCGAGAGGCACCATTAAGCACGTCCTTTTCCGCCACGAGCAAGGAAGCATTCATGCTGCTGAAGGTTATGCACGCATAACAGGAAAACCTGGGGTTGTAATAGCGACTTCTGGTCCTGGTGCCACCAACCTGGTGACTGGAATTACAGACGCAATGATGGATTCTTTACCTCTAGTAATTTTCACTGGTCAGGTTGCAAGAGGTGTGATTGGAACCGACGCATTTCAGGAAGCCGATGTCATGGCGATTACGACACCAATCACAAAACATAATTATCAGGTGCAAGACATTGCCGACTTACCACGGATTGTAAAAGAAGCCTTTCATATTGCTTCAACAGGCCGTCCAGGTCCGGTATTAATCGATATTCCAAAAGATATCTCTGCTGGAGAATTATTCAAGATTCCTGAAGAAGGAACGATTAATCTTCCTGGATACCAACCGACAACAAAACCAAATCCGCTGCAGATCAAAAAACTTGCGGACGCAATTTCGAAGTCCAAAAAACCGGTTATTCTAGCAGGTGCTGGTATTCTACATGGTAAAGCTTCTGCTGAGTTAACAGCTTTTGCTGAGAAGCATAAGCTTCCAGTTGTAACCACCCTTCTTGGTCTTGGAACTTTCCCAGCCAACAACCCTCTCTCTCTAGGGATGGGTGGTATGCACGGAACATATGCAGCTAACATGGCAATGTATGAATCAGACTTACTAATCAATATAGGCGCCCGCTTTGATGACCGTCTTACAGGTAATCTAAAGCACTTCTCTCCAAATGCGAAAGTAGCACATATTGATATCGACCCTGCTGAAATTGGCAAAAATGTTCCAACCAATATTCCAATTGTTTCTGATTCAAAGGAAGCATTGATTGAATTAATGAATCAGACCTCAAAATCACCTGAAAATGAAGAATGGTTAGAAACATTAAGCAAGTATAAAGAAGAGTTCCCATTATGGTATAAGCATGATCCAAACGGAATGTCTCCTCAATGGCTGATTGAAGCGATTCATAAAGTAACAAATGGGGACGCTGTTGTTACGACGGACGTTGGTCAGCACCAAATGTGGGCTGCTCAGTATTACAACTTTGAAAAGCCGCATCGCTGGGTTACATCCGGTGGACTTGGAACGATGGGCTTTGGCTTCCCTGCTGCAATTGGAGCGCAAATGGCTTCTCCAGGAAGTACAGTCGTAGCAATAGTTGGTGACGCTGGATTCCAGATGACCCTGCAAGAGTTATCCGTAATCTATGAACAGAATCTGCCTGTAAAGATCATCATTGTTAATAACGGTGCCCTAGGTATGGTTCGACAATGGCAGGAATTGTTACATGGCAACCGAATTTCGGAATCAATTTTGCAGACACACCCTGATTTTGTAAAACTTGCGGAAGCCTATCATATCCGAGGTTTAAAGATTGAAAGCAAAGAAGAATTAATCACCAAGCTTCCTGAAGTGTTTGCCTATGATGGTCCTGTATTAATGGATTGCCGGGTGCTCCAGCAGGAAAAGGTCTTCCCGATGATCGCTCCTGGAAAAGGAATACATGAAATGATTGGGGTGAAACCATCATGAAACGGATTATATCCTTAACCGTTCAGGACCGAAGTGGTGTATTAAATCGGGTCACTGGTCTATTACAAAGACGTCAATTTAATATTTCAAGTATTTCTGTCGGTCCAACTGAAACCGAAGGCATTTCAAAAATGACCTTGGTGGTTGAAGTCGAAGATGAGCAGCGCCTCGAACAAGTGACAAAACAGCTAAACAAGCAAATTGATGTTTTAAAGGTTTCAGATATTACGGATAAAGCGATTGTCGCACGTGAACTGGCTCTTATTAAAGTAGCCGGCAGTTCACAGCTACGCAGTGAAATTAACGGGATCATAGACCCCTTCCGCGCCTTGATTATTGACGTTAGTAAAGATAGCTTAACGATCCAAATCACTGGCCGGCCAGACAAAATTGACGCGTTGATTGACTTACTTCGCCCATATGGAATTAAAGAGATTGCTAGAACAGGATTAACCGCCTTCTTACGCGGACATCAACCACAGGTTAACGAGTTAACTACCTACTCTCAAATAAAATAAACATTTTCGAAGGGATGATTATAATGGCAAAAGTATTATATAACGGAGATATTCAAGAGGCAGTATTACAAGGAAAGAAGATCGCAGTAATCGGATATGGCTCACAAGGTCATGCTCATGCGTTAAACCTAAAGGAAAGCGGATTTGACGTTGTTGTTGGTTTAAGAGGCGGTAAGTCTTGGGATAAAGCTGTTGAAGATGGTGTTGAAGTAACATCTGTTGCAGATGCAACTGCACAAGCTGACGTTATCATGGTTCTACTTCCAGATGAAATGCAGCCTAAGGTATACGAAGAAAGCATCAAACCAAACCTTGAAGCTGGGAATGCACTAGTATTTGCCCATGGTTTCAACGTTCACTTTACACAAATCGTACCTCCAGCTGATGTTGACGTATTCCTAGTTGCTCCTAAAGGTCCAGGACATTTAGTACGACGCACGTATACAGAAGGAGCAGGTGTTCCAGCATTATATGCAGTTTATCAAGACTACACAGGCCAAGCACGTGACCTAGCGCTTGCTTACGCTAAAGGAATCGGTTCTGCTCGTGCAGGTGTACTAGAAACTTCTTTCCAAGAAGAAACAGAAACAGATTTATTCGGAGAACAAGCAGTTCTTTGTGGTGGTACTACGGCACTCATCAAAGCAGGTTTCGAAACGTTAGTAGAAGCAGGTTACCAGCCTGAAGTAGCTTACTTCGAGTGTTTACACGAATTAAAATTAATCGTTGACCTTCTATATGAAGGAGGATTAGAAAACATGCGTTATTCTATCTCTGATACAGCTCAATGGGGAGATTTCGTTTCTGGACCACGTGTTGTTAATGAAGATACAAAAGCACGCATGAAAGATGTATTAACGGATATTCAAACAGGTGCATTTGCGAAGGGCTGGATCTTGGAGAACCAAGCAAACCGTCCACAATTTAACGCAATCAACCGCAGTGAAAATAATCATCCAATCGAAGTTGTAGGCCGTGAGCTTCGTGCTTTAATGCCATTTATTAAAAAACCTGTAAACCAAAAGAAAGAAGCTGTGGTAAATGGTTCACGTTAACATCTTTGATACGACACTGCGTGATGGTGAACAATCTCCTGGTGTAAATTTAAACCAGCTTGAAAAACTGGAAATCGCTAGACAACTAGAAAAGTTTGGCGTTGATATTATGGAGGCCGGGTTTCCGGCTTCCTCCCAAGGGGATTTCGAGGCAGTAAGAGCAATTGCCCGGAGTATTAAAAACAGTTCCGTAACAGGCCTGGCAAGAGCAACCAAATCGGACATTGACATTGCGTGGGACGCATTAAAGGATGCTAAAGAACCAAGATTACACGTTTTCCTTGCTACCTCCCCTATTCATATGAAATATAAATTGTTCAAAACACCTGAGGAAGTCATTCAAACCTCTGTCGATATGGTGGCATATGCAAAACAAAGATTCCCTCATATCGAATGGTCTGCTGAAGACGCATCTCGTTCAGATCTTGATTTTCTTGTCAAAATCATTACGAAGGTTATCGACGCAGGAGCAACAGTCATTAACCTCCCTGACACTGTAGGGTATGCCACTCCAGCAGAATATGGTTACATGTTCCGTTATATTCGAGAAAACGTTCCAAATATCCATAAGGCTTCACTATCCTGCCATTGCCATGATGATTTAGGAATGGCTGTAGCCAATACACTAGCAGCTATTGAAAATGGAGTTACCCAGGTCGAGGGAACAATTAACGGTATTGGAGAACGTGCCGGGAATGCCTCACTAGAGGAAGTCGCAGTAGCACTAAATATTAGAAAAGATAAATACCCTTATACTACGAATCTTGTTTTAAAGGAAATTAAGCGCACAAGCGACCTTGTCAGCCGCTTTACCGGAATGATCGTTCCCGGAAATAAGGCTGTAGTAGGAAAAAATGCTTTTGCTCACGAGTCTGGTATTCATCAGGATGGTGTATTAAAAAATACCTTAACCTATGAAATTATCACTCCTGAGATGGTTGGTATTCAATCAAATGATTTAGTTCTCGGTAAGCATTCAGGACGTCATGCCTTTAAAGATAAAATTGAAAATATGGGCTTTACATTATCAGCTGAAAAGCTTCAAGAAGCATTTATAGCTTTTAAACAGCTCACCGATCGTAAAAAAGAAGTTACCGATGAAGATTTGTTTACCATTTTAACAGACATCCAAACAGCCGTCGCTGATATTAAAAAATATGAGCTTGTCGCTTTCCAGGTTCATTATGGTTCAGCCAACCTCCCTACTGCAACAGTTGCACTGAACACGCCAGAAGGTGTTCGAGTAGAAACGGCACGTACAGGTTCAGGAAGTGTTGAAGCATTAATGAATACATTAGAAGCTCTTATTAAAGAAGAAATTCATCTTACTGATTATAAATTAAATTCCGTTGGTCAAGGGCGTGACGCATTGGCTGAAGTACATGTTAAAATGACGGTTGATGGTACACAAGTAAGTGGCCGCGGATCAGCTCAGGACGTATTAGAAGCTTCTGCTAAAGCGTTCTTAAATACTGTAAATCGTGTATTATTCAACACTAAAGCTGTTGCTCAAGCTCAAGCTGAACTAGCTCAAGCATAAAAACCTTTCCTGAGGCGATGTAAAAAATGATGAGGAGGTTGCTTCGAATGAAAAAACATATTGTATTACTACCTGGTGATGGGATTGGCAAGGAAGTTATTAATTCTGCAAAAGACGTTTTGAACGCAATTGCTGAAGAGTTTAACCATAGTTTTACCTTCGAAACCCATGAGATCGGAGGGGCAGCCATTGACCTTTACGGAACCCCGCTGCCGGAAACAACAGTCGACGCTTGTAAGCAGGCGGATGCGGTATTATTAGGTGCGGTTGGCGGCCCAAAATGGGATAACAACCCCTCCCATTTACGCCCTGAAAGAGGATTACTCGGCATTCGTAAGGCACTAGATTTATATGCAAATTTAAGACCGATTAAAGGGTTTAAAAATTTGCTTCATGCTTCTCCTTTGAAAGAAGAAGTGGTTGCAGGCAGTGATTTATTGATTGTCCGTGAACTAACGGGCGGTATTTACTTTGGCACTCCAAGTGAACGCCGCGACAACGGTCAAACTGTGGTTGATACCCTTGCTTATACTCGTAAAGAGATTGAAAGAATCGTAGACAAAGCCTTTCAAGCAGCACAAGGACGGCGTGGGCACCTCACTTCTGTTGATAAAGCAAACGTATTGGAATCCAGTAAAATGTGGCGTGAAATTGTTGAAGAGAAAAAAGCTCAGTATCCTGATGTCGTGGTTGAGCATGTATTGGTTGATGCAGCTGCGATGAAATTAATTACAAATCCATCCAGGTTCGATGTTATTGTTACAGAGAATATGTTCGGTGACATTCTTAGTGATGAAGCCTCTGTCCTAACAGGTTCACTAGGAATGCTTGCTTCAGCGTCCTTGAGTGAAGATGGAGTTGGTTTATATGAGCCTGTTCATGGTTCTGCACCAGATATTGCAGGCAAAGGTATCGCCAATCCAACCGCCATGATTTTATCAACTGCATTAATGCTGCGTTACTCTTTCCAACTGAATGATGAGGCAAAAACAATTGAAGATGCGGTTCAGTCTGTGTTAGATAGTGGATTCCATACAGCAGACCTTCACATTCCTGAAGGAAGACAAGTGGGCACAGAGGAAATGACTCGTCTAATTGTTGATTATATTAAGTCCCAAAACGCATCAAAGTGTATCATGAGCTGTTACGTGTAAATTGGTTGCAGCTGGGCTCATCAGTCCAGCTGCTTCTCCCTATCTAGGAACCTACTTTTTATGAAGGTTTAACCGATATATTTTTTAGAATCACAGATATATAAGAATTAATAATCCGGGAATACCTCCCCTCTTTTACAAAATCTATAAACGTGAGGAAGGACACTATGCAAAAACCAAAAAATATTATTCAAAAAGTTTGGGAGCAGCATGTTGTATATCAAGAAGCAGGAAAACCTGATTTACTTTATATCGATTTGCACCTTGTTCATGAAGTAACCTCTCCTCAAGCATTCGAAGGGTTACGAATGAACGGACGCAAAGTACGCCGTCCTGATCTTACTTATGCGACAATGGATCACAATGTTTCTACACGTGATCGAAATGTAATCAAGGATCCAATTTCAAAGAAACAAATTGACACCTTAAAAGAGAACTGCCAGGAATTTGGCGTCGAACTTTCAGATCGTCAACACCCTGATAATGGGATTGTTCATGTTATCGGTCCTGAGCTCGGCCTTACACAACCAGGAAAAACAATCGTCTGTGGGGATAGTCATACTTCTACACATGGTGCGTTTGGTGCCCTAGCGTTCGGAATTGGGACAAGTGAAGTAGAGCATGTCCTAGCAACACAAACACTTTGGCAAGCACCTCCTAAAACAATGAATGTGAAGGTAAACGGAAAGCTTGGAACAGGCGTAACAGCGAAGGATTTAATCTTAGCGATTATCGGTAAATTTGGGGTCCAATTTGGAACCGGTTATGTAATGGAATATACAGGTGAGGCAATCCGCTCCCTTTCAATGGAAGAGCGTATGACTGTTTGTAATATGTCCATTGAGGCTGGTGCACGCGCAGGCTTGATTTCTCCTGATGAAACGACTTTTGAATACTTAAAAGGACGTAGACATGTTCCTAAGGGTGATGCTTTTGAGGAAGCAGTAGCAAAATGGCGGGCCCTTGCCACGGATGAAGGTGCACAATATGATGCGGTGGTTGAGATTGAGGCTTCTGAAGTTGAACCTCAGGTTACATGGGGAACAAACCCAGGCATGTGTATTCCAATTACAGCTTCTGTTCCAAATCCAGATAATGAAGAAAAAGCGAATAAAAAAGATGAAATTTCTCGTGCCCTTCAATATATGGGACTTGATGCGGGTCAACCGATATCAGGTGTAGAAATTGATCATGTCTTTATTGGATCTTGTACCAATTCACGGTTAAGTGATTTGCGTAAAGCGGCTAATGTCATTCGCGGTCACAAGGTTAATCCTAAGGTAAAAGCAATAGTAGTTCCAGGTTCTTTTAGTGTAAAATTAGCTGCCGAAAAAGAAGGTATTGACCAAATTTTTATAGAAGCAGGCTTTGAATGGCGTGAAGCTGGCTGCAGTATGTGCCTGGCAATGAATGATGACATTGTTCCTCCAGGCGGACGCTGTGCCTCTACTTCCAACCGTAATTTTGAAGGCCGCCAAGGAAACGGATCTCGTACCCACCTTGTAAGTCCTGAAATGGCTGCTGCTGCTGCGGTTCATGGTCACTTCGTCGATGTCCGCAAGTTCACTGCTCAGGAGGTATTATAATGGAACCACTACGCATTCATACAGGAATCGTTTGCCCATTAAATCGAAGTAATGTTGATACAGACCAGATTATTCCGAAGCAATTCCTAAAGAGGATTGAGCGAAGCGGCTTTGGGCAATTTTTATTTTATCACTGGCGCTTTGATGATGATGGTAACCTACGGGAGGATTTTTCAATGAATCATCCTAAGTATCAGGGAGCTTCTATTTTAGTAACAGGTGAAAACTTTGGCTGTGGATCTTCTCGTGAACATGCACCATGGGCGATTCAAGACTATGGCTTTAAAGTGGTTATTGCCCAAAGCTATGCAGATATATTTAAAAATAACTGTGTAAAAAATGGTATCCTTACCATTCAAGCCACTGAAGAACAGGTTCAAAGTATTATGCGTAAGGCTGAAAACGAGGAGTACTCACTTACTGTGAATCTAGAAGATCAAGTGGTTACCGATAATCAGGGGTTGGAGTTTACATTTGATATTGCACCATATCCGAAAGAAATGCTGCTTAACGGCTGGGATGAAATTGGTGTAACTCTGAACTATGAAGATAAAATTTCACAATATGAACTTGCACATAAATAGAACAAAAAGCGAAAGCGTCCGTTTAGCGACTTATGGGCTGGAGCTCTCTGACTGAGATAAAGGAAACACGAAGAGCGAATGCGATTCGATGTTGACTTATCGTAGGGAAGAGAGCGAAGTCCACTAGTCGCTGGGAGCTGGATTAAAAAAATGAGCTTGGACATCCAAGCTCATTTTTTAAGGCTCATTTCTTAAACATTGTTGTTTTGGAACAAAAATTAATGATTGCGCAGGTTTCTGCAGAAAACAGCAAAAATTTATTAAGAAAAGAGCTTGCAAACTAAATTCTAAAGCGCAAAATAGTTATTTCTACGTTAAAATCGGTTTTAAGATTTTAACAACTATCTTTACAAAAACAGCCTTTTTCATTGTCTTGGTGCCAATAAGATCACCAAAACACCTATTAAACATATTCCGCCGCCAATCCAGTCATATAAATCTGGAGTTTTTTTGTCTATGCCCCACGCCCACAAAAGCGAGAGCACAATGAATACTCCTCCGTAAGCGGCATAAACTCGTCCGAATGATGGAAAGGCCTGAAAGGTAGCTATCACGCCGTACAAAGCCAACACCACTCCTCCAATTAGTCCCAAGTATGATGGCTCCCCTTCCCGCAGCCATTGCCAGATAAGATAACCCCCTCCAATCTCAGCTAAACCTGCAAGGATAAATAACATTGCTGCTTGTAACACTGTGTCCACGTCCTTTTGTTAAGTGGAAGCCTATATAAAAAAATCCATATGGTTCCCTTATGCCTTAAAATTACCTACAACGAGGAATCAGACACTCTCTCTGGTTCCCTTAATAAATAGATCAGCCCTAAGCGGAAATCAGACGATTTATCTGCGTCCATTAAACTTAAGGAACTGGTTAAGTTCCTTCATAAATGTTCAGATTCCTCTAGGAATGGGTAATGATTGCTATGATTAAAAACAACTAACTTTGAATCTGGTATTCGTTCATTCATTTCTAACGAGTATGTAAGTGGGCATTGAACGTCATATTTTCCACACATAATTAAGGTTAGGGATGAAATGAGCTTTAGAGTGGCCAGCAAAACCCCATTTTTCAAAACCTAATTCTTCACGAACCGCTTCTAAGTCAAAGATGGTTTCCAGCATGCTAAGCTGATACGGTTCCACGGCTTTCGCCGAATTTCCTGCTTCACGTAAGTTAACTAGGTAAACTTTGTGTGTCTTTGTAAAGGTTTCAGCGAAATAATCCCCAGTTTCATTAAACTGTAGAATAATGGTGAGGAACACAAATCGGGTCTCCCTCACCATTAGAAAACACCTCAAATGTTCCACGCGGTGTATCTACCATCATTTGATTCCAGCTCATCATATTCTCCTTATATTTGTTTTGGTCTAAAGTCATCACTATATTCTATATACTGAGTAATGACTCCTCCTTCTTTTATAAAAATAAAGAATGAACGATTGATTTAGGTTTGATACTAATAACAAAAAGGAGGGATTTATGTGGATGGAAAATATAATACAAGCGACGACGCTAATGTAGAAATGAAGAAGGCACTTAGCAAAACTACACCTAGAAAGAATCCGAATATGAGTGAAGCTGAGTATAAGATGAAATACCAAGGTAAGAAACAAATCTAATAAAACAGGGGCAGGATTTTTCCTGCCCTTTTATTAAACCTCAAAGCTTTATTGCATCTAAGATAAGAGATGGTGCACGCAGCTGGTCCTGATTTCTTGGGTCAAATTTTTTTGACCGAAAAATCACTCCATCTTGTGGATTCCAATCTTTGAAGTGGAAGTTACCGGCTTCATCACAATACTCAAGTAAATTCACTTTAAATCCAGTATCTTCAAACAATTTAGTTAGAGTACGATAGTTATGTACAATTTTATGACTTGCGGCAGGATGATCTTTTGGACCCGGTCCGCCGATCTTCACTATATTTTGATATTCCTCATCTGGAAAATACCCATCAGGAACCGCACAGCGAATATAACCAGAAGGCTTAAGGTACTTAAAACATAGCTTTGCAGCCGCTATTCCTTCTTCGTAGGTTAAATGCTCCCAAACATGTTCTGCAAGAATTGCTGTAATTGAACTACTATCAAACTTTTTACTCCACGTGGTTTCATCTAGTAAATTTAATTCTTCTTCTTGGGTATGAATCCAACCAGGATTATTGTTGTACTCCCCTGCTCCAATAACCACTTTTACTTCTATTTGTTCTGCTGCCATCTGTTTCACCTCAAATTCTTTATTTCTGGACTTTTGTTTGTGGATGGTGAATTTTTATTTTTGGCCAAATTAACTCCCATTTCTTTTTGGAAATCCGTTCTTCATAAAGGTTTATTCTTTTTTTATCTTCCATGAAATGAGGTGTCGGTTTTAC
>JAPSKD010000361.1 GCA_031177865.1 Bacillus sp. (in: firmicutes)
TATCGATGTTTCATAAACCTAATCTCCCCTCGTGTTTACTTTTCTCGTTTATAAAAAGGTGTTGGTACTACTTTCGCCTTCAAGCGTTTTCCGCGAATTTCAACCTCAATTTCTGATTCAAGACCTGTGTATTCGTTTTTAATTAGCACAAGTCCAATATTCTTTTTTAAAGATGGTGATTGCGTTCCCGTTGTCACTTCACCAATAAGTTCCTCACCTTTATAGACAGGGTAACCATGACGCGGTATTCCACGGTCAATCATTTCAATTCCTACTAATTTTCTTGCTGCACCCTGTTCCTTTTGCTGTTTAAGTACTTCTTTACCGATAAAATCTACTTCTTTATTTAACTTAACTGCAAAGCCGATACCTGCTTCCAGTGGAGTAATTTCAGGAGACAATTCTTGACCATAAAGCGCAAGAGTCGCTTCAAATCGAAGAGTGTCCCTGGCGCCTAAACCACAAGGAACGACCCCTTCCTCTTGCCCAGCAGATAAAATTGCCTTCCAAAGTTGAACAGCGTCTGACGCATCGCAATATATTTCAAAGCCATCCTCACCTGTATAGCCAGTTCGTGAGACTAGTGCGTTTTTTCCATGAATCGTTACTTCCTGTTGGAACTTAAAGAATCCAATTGTACTGAGATTCGTTTCACCGGCTAGCTTTTGAAGTACTTTTTCAGCAAGCGGGCCTTGCAGCGCCAATTGAGCCATTTTTTCAGACAAATTATCTATCGAAACATTTCCCTCTAAATGGTCCTCAAGCCATTTATAGTCCTTTTCGATATTGGAGGCATTAACAACTAGTAAATAATGATTGTCTTCTATTTTATAAACGAGAAGATCATCAACAGTCCCGCCATTTTCATAGCACATTGCATTATATTGTGCTCCGCCATTTTTAATTTTTGAAATGTCGTTTGTTAACATCTTTTGCAAGTAGTTTAAGCTATCTGGTCCCGTGACGATGATCTCCCCCATATGCGAAACATCGAATAAACCAGCTTTTGTGCGGACTGCCTCATGTTCTTCCTTGATGCTTGAGAATTGAACAGGCAGCTCCCAGCCTCCAAAATCAATCGTTTTCCCACCATACTCCTTATACACTTCGAATAGCGGTGTCCGTTTTAATTCAGTCATCAATAATCCCCCTTCAACTAAAGATGTTTTTCATTTTGTTGTTCCATAAATCTAGCGCATAAAAAACAAAAAAGGACAGAAACCTCCCTTTAACAAAAAAGAAGGTCTCTGTCCTTGCACCTGAAAGTTTACCTTAGATGGCTTTCCCCTTTGGTGGCTGCTCATTTTAGTCAGCACTCTCCAGAGCTGCGTCAAACAAGAGTTCTTTTGCCTGAGAGATTCACACATTGTGCTTGCTCCTTCGGCGCTACATTTGTAGTCTCTCCCCTTGTCATCATCCGCATTATAATATTTTCACATTCGGGTCATACTAAAATATACATCTGAAAAAATTATTTTATTGCAATAATTAAAACATTCAAATCTATTACCATCCTACCATTAAAGTATAAGGTGAGCAATAAATTTTTGTGCATTAAGGAGCTGAAAACCATGACTGTTGAAATAGAATTTGATTCCTCCTGGCAGGATGAATTTTTACATAGAATTGAGAACGATGGACCATGGGGAAATTGGGACCTTTTTAAACTGGCAGTCGGCGTTGAAAAACACCTAATTATCCCTGAATTTGAAGGCTTGCAAGCACCTAAGCATTTGCCTAATCTGACGCCGCTTCCACACCAACTCGAAACAGCAAAACAAGTAATTGAGAATATGAATGGAAAGGCCATTCTTGCTGATGAAGTTGGACTGGGAAAAACGATAGAGGCTGGTCTTATTTTAAAAGAATACATGATTCGTGGACTCGTAAAAAAGGTTCTCATTCTTGTCCCAGCTTCGTTAGTAACTCAATGGGCTTATGAATTGAATAGTAAGTTTTTTATACCTGCGGTTTCCCAAAAGAAAAGCTATGTCTGGGAACAATGTGATGTTGTCGTTTCGTCTATAGACACAGCAAAACGGGATCCACACCGCGATATTATCTATAAGCAGGACTATGATTTAATCATTATCGATGAAGCACACAAGCTAAAGAATAATAAGACAAAAAACTATGAGTTTGTTCAAAATCTAAAGAAGAAGTTTTGTCTGCTTCTCACTGCTACACCAATACAAAATCGAATTGGGGAAATTTTTAACCTGGTATCTCTATTAAAACCTGGACATTTAGGCAGTGAAACAGCCTTCTATGATAAATACAAACGAGATTCACGTTCATTAAATGATAATGAGCATTTAAAAGAGCTGGTTAATAAGGTAATGATTCGAAACCGCCGCGCCGATACAGGCATTGAATGGACCAAAAGACATGTTGAAACCATACCGATCGAATTTACACCTCAGGAAAAAGAATTGTATCAAGCCATCACTGATTTAAAGAGCGAAGGAGATTGGGTCCAAACAAGTGCATTCTCGGTGATGACCTTACAGAGGGAAGCGTGTAGCAGCAGAGAGGCCGTTTTTTATACGCTAAAAAACATGCTTCAGAAAAAAGAAAACCCATCTCAGGAATTTGAGGACCAGATTCAACATTTAATTTCAAAAGTGGAGGCAGTATCATCTAACTCTAAAGCAGAAAAGGCTTTGGAATTGATTCAAAAAATAAATGATAAGGTTATTATTTTCACCGAATACAGAGCAACCCAAATGTACCTGCAATGGTATTTAAAGCAAAACGGGATATCATCCGTTCCGTTCCGCGGCGGCTTTAAACGAGGTAAAAAGGACTGGATGCGCGAGCTATTTCAAAAGCAAGCACAAGTACTCATCGCGACTGAAGCGGGTGGTGAAGGAATTAACCTTCAATTCTGTAATCATATTATTAATTTCGATTTACCGTGGAATCCAATGAGACTGGAGCAAAGAATCGGGAGGATTCATCGTCTTGGGCAGGAAAAGGACGTTATGATTTATAATTTTGCAATCCAGAACACAGTGGAAGAACATATATTAAAGCTTCTATATGAAAAAATTGAACTCTTTGAAAAAGTAATAGGTGATTTAGACGATATTTTAACGAAGTTAGACTTTGGAAGTATTGAAGATCATTTAATTGATATATTTGGACAATCCTGCTCTGAGGGTGAAATGCGGATTAAGATGGAAAATCTTACATCAATGATTGATTTGGCTAAAGATATGCAGAAGGAGGATTCACATGCAGCAGCTGGAAATTCATAACTTTCTCATTCGCTATTTTCAGGCTAATGAATGTGAAATAACAGAAAATGGTCCAGGATACTTAACTGTTCAATTAACAATCGAGCTCGATAAGGAATTAATGAATCGGCCCTTTTACTGGCATTACCTAGAAAAAACGGGCGGGATTCCAAATCCGATGAAGCTTACTTTTATTACGAACCCACAGATAGCACCTGAACATATTAAGGGAGAAACCGTTCATTTTGGTTCTCCTCGTCTGCACCAAATTTTCCAATCAACCAAAAAGCTGGCAAGCTACATCAGGCTTTATGAGAATCACCGTAATGGCCAACAACAAACTCCATTAATGCCTTGGCTATGTATGAATGTTAAGATCTCGTATCAATGCGACCGTAAGCGGGATATTTATAAATCCATCGGTCTGCAGCTCATTAATGGACAAATGATTGAGGATTTTCATGAACGACTACAGAATGTTCAACTAACACCGAAAATACCGGATTATTCGTTTACACTTTCACCACTTGTTAAGCCAAAAAGCGGAATGTCGCGAATCGAAAACTATTTGAAAGCAGTAATTAATGACGATGATCATACTTGGGCAGAGGATGCTCGGAAACGCTGGGAGCAAGATTTACGTCTCCTTGAGCATTTTTACGAGGATGCGGAAGAAGATAATGAAAGTTATGAAACCGAGAAAATGGCCTTGCAAGACCAATATGAACCAAAAATAAACATATCATATATTAATGGAGGATTGTTTTATTTAACCGATAATGCTGTATAAATGAGTAAAGAAGCAGATTTTGAATCTGCTTCTTTACTCTTTTCTTCTTCTATTTTTCACTTCAATATAAAATATATAGGGAAGAATCCCGAACCATCGATACCAAAAAGACGCTCTTGCTTGCTTGCGCTCTTCCCGGAGCCGTTTTCTTTCATCTTTTGGCTGGTCCGCATATTTAACAAGAGTTTGAGTCATATATTTAACATAATCATTCGTTTTCATGGACACACCTGCCTTCATTCTTCACTAGAAGTATGTCCATATTTTAACTTTTCAAACAACTAGTGTACTTAATTCATTTCAGCCCACTTTATCATTTTTTTTGAAGCAGTATCGAAAAAACCGCGTCCCACAGCTGTTTCACCTGTATCCATTCTAAGAGTGAAGTTGATTTTCTGTATAGTTCCAAATGGAATATCCGCTTGAAATGTCATGCTGCCATTTACATAGGTAAAGGTACCTATGGATGGAATTACTCCGTCGGATTGCATAATTTCTTCAACTTTTTTAACCGAAGAATGAAAATAATATTCCTCCTGAAGAATTTTGTTAGTTTCATGAGCAAACTTCCTTTCGGTTAACAGTTGTTCTATACGAAAAGAGAAGAGTAAAAGAAAAAGGATAAGCACTGCTAATGTTAATGGGTATGTAAATCCTTGTTCGTTATTCTTCATACGTTTGGAAACCATTGAATATAGGGATACACGATAACATTGTATTCTTTCCCCCAAACATCTTTTACAATAATTTTCATGGAGTTATTGATCCTGGTAAAAGTGACGGATGATATATTTTGCAGTACCGTCTCATGCCCCAAAGAATTCACACGCCTTCTTATGTTACTTCCATATTTCTCGTAATTAATCGTTT
>JAPSKD010000362.1 GCA_031177865.1 Bacillus sp. (in: firmicutes)
GAAATGTGGTTAAGAGAAAAACATAATATTGAAGTAGAAATGTCTGACCTATACAATATTCTTTGTATCGTAACACTTGGCGATACTGATTATGAAGCAGATATTTTAGTAAAAGCGTTAAAAGAGCTTGCGGACGAACGAGAACATAGGAAGGAAAAGCTCGAACCTATGCCGGTGCTTCTTCCAGACATTCCTGTTCTTGCGTTAACTCCAAGAGATGCCTTTTATGCCGATACAGAGGTTATTCCTTTCGAAGAATCAGAAGGAAGAATTATTGCAGAATTTATTATGGTCTATCCTCCAGGAATACCAATTTTCATTCCCGGAGAAATTATCACAAAAGAGAATCTACATTACATTCGTGAAAACCTGGAAGCTGGTTTGCCTGTTCAGGGACCTGAGGATGAGGAAATCAAAACCATACGGGTTATTAAAGAATATAAGGCTATAAAATAAAAATACAGGATTCCATTAAGGAATCCTGTTTCTATTTTTATTTAAGATATTTTATCGTTCTTCTTCGTTATGATGATCATTGCAACAATTACATCTAGAATAGAGAACTGTTACTTTTTCATCTTCAAAATGATCAATTGTTGAGTTGCAAGCTTGGCAAACGATTGTACCCATCTTTTTCAATCCCCTTTTCATTATGAAATGTGCATTGCTTTGGAAACGCTTTATTGTTGTTAATCTAATAATAATATAACACATTAGATTTATCAAGCCTAAATTGTATGTCACATTTAATTATTTTTCACACAAAAAGGCCCTTTAATAGGCCTTTTTGTGTCTAATTATTCATATTGGGTAACAAATGGGATTTGCGGGAGGGTTTCTCTGAAGAACTCAGCTAAATCTGCAGCTTGCTGTTTATCTGGAATCCGGAAAGCATTTTGAAGGTATTCAATATCTTCAATTTCTTTCGGATCGAGGAGAGTGGATCGGCCGGTTTGCATGCAGACAACTAGGGGTTTACCAAAAAACATGTTGGTGTAAATAATTCCAAAATCATAGCGGGTATGTTCAGTGGTAAATCCAATAAACCTTACTTTTACATTTTCGTGCTCATCATAGAGCTTATCAAATAACTCCATATGGTTCCTCCTTTTAAAATAATATTTAGAATATTATTATAATTTATTTTTTAACTAATAACAAATGACATTTATGTGACTAAATGTTGTCATCATGGTTTTTACAATGCTAGAATAAAAGAGATATCAATGGGACTAGGGGGGGATGATGATGGCTGAAAACGCATTTATTAAACTAGTGCCTTCATCTGCACAACAAACAATTACGGTAGAGGAAGTTAAAGAACTCTTAAATTATTATAAAGATATTACCAGTAAAACAGGGAATCAAGTCGATTGGGAATATGGTGACTCTGCTTTTCCTTACGAAATCAAAGAAAAAAGCGAAGGCAAAGGAAAATGGTTTTATTTGCAGTCAACGAATGAACGTTATTATGCTATTTTATTTGGAATCGACCAAGAAATGGTTCATGATGAAGATGGTACAGAAAGAATTCAAACATACATACAAGTCACTCTTCCAGAACAGTCTACTTTCGGTGATAAAGGCAAAGCAAATGAATTTTGTAAATTCCTTGCAAAGAAACTAAAAGGAGAATTACACCTTTTTAATGAACGAATCATGTATTATTATCCAAGAAAGTAAGCGCACTCAACTCCCATCTGTGGGAGTTTTTTTAATGAGTTAGTAGTGCGAGTGTATAATGAATGGAAGAATATATCATGAGGCTGAGAGATGTTATAAAAAGGGTTTTAGCGGTTGATTGTGTCACTCTATTGCAAAGCACAAAAGCTAAGTAAAAGAACACAAAAAACATAATAACCTTGTATAGCAGTTGATCGTGCTTCGATAACCATTCAATGAGCGTAAAAGCACTCCAAATCATTAATTGTAATATCATAATAACGTAAATCCGCATCATTTATCACCACTCTAAATCTTTTTCTAAATAGTAAAGATAGTAGTGTTTTAAATATATGAATTAAACTTGTAGATAATTTATTTTTTACAAAAAAAGAAAGTCCTTTCGATAAAAATATCGGAAAGGACTTTTCTTTTATTTATTTTAGAACATGAATTGGAGTACCAAGTGCAACCTCAGCAGCTTCCATTGTGATTTCACCTAAAGTTGGATGTGCATGGATAGTCAACGCTAAATCTTCGACTGTCATTCCTGCTTCAAGTGCCAACCCTAGTTCAGCAATCATGTCTGATGCGCTTGCACCAGCAATTTGTGCACCGATCAAGACACCATCTTCTTTACGTGAAACTAACTTTACAAAGCCATCTGCACTGTCTAAAGATAGAGCACGACCATTTGCTGCAAATGGGAATTTCGCTGAAGTAACATCGATTCCTTCTTGTTTTGCTTGCGCTTCAGTATAACCTACGCTAGCTAGCTCTGGATCTGAGAATACAACAGCAGGAATACCTAAGTAGTCAATTACAGCATTATGTCCTGCAATCGCCTCAGCTGCAATTTTTCCTTCGTATGAAGCCTTATGTGCTAATTGAGGACCTGCTACAACATCACCAATCGCAAAAATGTTAGAAACACTTGTACGGCACTGATTGTCAATTTCGATTAATCCACGATCTGTAAGGTTCACACCGATTTGTTCAAGACCCATTTCATCGGTATTTGGACGACGGCCAACCATTACAAATACGTAATCTGCTTCAATTTTCTTTTCTTCGCCTTTAACTTCAAATGTTACAACTACACCATTTTCAGTTTCTTCTACACCTTTAGCCATTGCTTTTGTATAGAATTCAGCACCTTTTTTCTTCATGGTTTTCTTAACAAGCGCAGCCATTTGCTTTTCAAATACTCCAAGACCTAATATCTCATCTGCGCCCTCAAGAATCGTTACTTGTGTACCAAAGTTCGCATAGGCACCACCAAGTTCTATTCCGATGACTCCGCCGCCGATAACTACGATTTTTTCAGGAAGCTCTTGTAAATTAAGAGCACCTGTTGAATTAAGTACACGTTTTGAGTATTTAAAAGTTGGCAGCTCGATTGGTCGAGAACCTGATGCAATAATCGCATTTTTGAAGTTGTAGGTTTGGGCAGAATTTTCACCAATCACTCGTAATGAATTCCCGTCCACAAAGTATGCTTCACCACGAACGATATCTACCTTATTTCCTTTTAATAGGCCCTCAACACCACCAGTTAACTTTTTCACAATTCCAGCTTTCCATTCCTGAACCTTTGAAAAATCAACCTTAACATTATCAGAAGTAATTCCGAATGACTCAGAGTGTTTTGCTACTTCGTAACGGTGTCCAGCAGCAATTACCGCTTTTGAGGGAATACAACCTACGTTTAAACAAACTCCGCCAATATATTCTTTTTCTACTATCGTTACCTTTTGACCTAACTGGGCTGCACGAATAGCAGCCACGTAACCGCCAGGACCAGCCCCTATGACTATAGTATCAGTATCAATTGCAAAATCTCCTACTACCATTTGTTACGCCTCCATTAACAATAGTTCTGGATCGTTCAATAATCTCTTAATGTGGTTTAATGCATTTTGAGCAGTCGCCCCATCAATCATTCTGTGGTCAAAGCTTAATGACAATGCTAAAACTGGAGCTGCCACAATTTCACCATCACGTACGATTGGTTTTTCTGCAATACGACCTACCCCAAGTATAGCTACTTCAGGGTGGTTAATCACTGGTGTAAACCATTGACCGCCTGCTGAACCAATATTAGAAATCGTACAAGAAGCACCTTTCATTTCGTTTGGAGCTAGTTTTCCATCACGTGCTTTTCCAGCTAATTCATTGATTTCATTTGAAATTGAGAATACTGATTTGCGATCAGCATCTTTAACAACTGGTACCAATAAGCCTTTTTCAGTATCAGCAGCAATTCCAATATTATAATAATGCTTATGGATAATTTCACTTGTTGCGTCATCTAGTGATGTATTTAACGCAGGGAATTCACGTAAAGCGCTAGTTAATGCTTTTACGATGTATGGTAAGAACGTTAACTTAATACCCTTAGCCGCAGCAACTTCTTTGAATTTTTTACGATGTGCAACAAGTTTCGTTACATCGACTTCATCCATAAGAGTTACGTGTGGTGCGGTATGTTTTGAATTTACCATTGCTTTTGCAATAGCTTTTCTGATGCCGCTCATTTTCTCACGAGTTTCAGGATATTCTCCTTGTGGAATTGGAGCAGCTTTTGGTGTTGCCTCCGCCTGAGTAGCTGCAGGTGCTTGAGTTTCTGCTGCTTGTGGTGCAGTCACTGCAGCACCGCCGCTTAAGAATGCATCAATATCACTTTTCACGATACGTCCATTTTTACCAGAACCTGGAACTTGTGTGATTTCCACACCTTTATCACGTGCATATTTACGAACAGATGGCATCGCAATAATTTTACGGTTAGGATCTACTTCTACTTGTACTTGTGGCTGAGTAACGCCGATACCATATGCAGGTGGTGCAGGCGGTGGTGTTGTTTGTCCCTCAGGTACTGATGCAGTAGCTGGTGCTGGTGCTGGTGCTGGTGCTTCTTGTTTTGGTGCTTCTTCAGCATGGTCGTCACCTTTGAATTGAAGGTTTTCGTAACCAGGAGCATCAAATGTTACTAATACCTGTCCAACTGTCGCAACAGTTCCTTCAGCAACTAAAACTTCAAGTACAGTACCTTCAACAGGTGAAGGAATCTCTACAACTGCTTTATCGTTTTGTATTTCGCAAAGTACATCATCTTCCTGGACTTTATCACCTGGCTTTATGAACCATTTAACAATCTCGCCTTCATGTATACCTTCACCAATGTCAGGCATTTTAAATTGGAATGTGGTTGCGG
>JAPSKD010000363.1 GCA_031177865.1 Bacillus sp. (in: firmicutes)
TTATCTTTAATAGCAATAGTTGCTTTTATCGGCTCATCTTCAAGCCCAGTAAAAACATATTTACTCGAAAGAATGATGTCTGCTTTTTCCATTTTTATCCCCCTTGCTAGATCTAGCTTTTATACTTAAATTTCTGTTACCTCAGCACTATCAATAGAAAGCTCTGGCGGCTGTTTACTAAACATTTTCGTAATAGAGAGGAGTATGATGAAGCCAAAGTAATTCAAAATGTTAAAGCTATGGAAATCTATTGTTGAGAGGTTCGAAACGCTAAACAGAGGGTATAAATTATTACAAAACAAACGTATCAATTTATGTCTAGAGGATAAGATTAAGAAGCATTATTTTTAATCGAAGAGAATGAATGACAGTCGAATATAAAGGAGGTAATTTCACATGTTGAAGTTATGGAAATCCGTTATTGAGTGGTTAGAGGTTCTAGATAAGGATTATCAAGCAGCTAAAATGAAGCGCGAACATACTTATGTAGAAATGTTTTAAAAAATAGCAGCCAAATAAATAGAGAGAGGATTTAATGTTAATCCAGTAATGACCTGTAGGCTCCATACCTACTATTGCTGTATCTAAGTTTTTTTGTCTTTTTAAATTTTGAATCCAGTTTACTAGTTTAACAAATCCCTCTTCATTATTTTCAAATATAAGAGGATCTCCAACTACAATTTCACGGAAGTTAACTGCTCTTGCAACGTGTAGTTGTTGAGTAATATCCACTCCCACAATAAGATGTGTATCGGAAATTCTTTCTATTAGTTGATTTTGTTTGTCTTGCATTTTAAAATTCATAGTAGGGTTTCCTCCTTAAGAGTCTGAGTTAGAGTGGTGTCTATACTCATATCTTACTGAGGGGCTCTATTTTTTTCAAACCTGATATTTAACGATCTACAGGAATGCTAATGTAGCCCATTTGTCGAACTAATATTCGTTAAATATATGTTCGACTTATTTTGTATATCACTTTGATTCGTGCTTAGTCAACCACCGGGAACCATCCAGGTACATTCAAAAGCATTCTAAACATATTATGCGGGATTACCAATTCTTTTTGAGCTGTTTTGGCAATGTTTTGTGAATCTCTTTTTCTTGTTCGGTTAAAAACTTTTCCACCCATTTAGGTTCCATTATAAGAGCATGTCCTAATGCTAACAAAGGGACGCCAGTGTCCAGTGCCTCGACAATTTCCTAAAACGATGAAAAAAGGCAGATATCCTCACTAATTGTGAGGATATCTGCCTTTTTTTGTTTAAAGGGACTTTTTCAGTGCCCTCCTTACGACGGCGCAGGGTGTTTTCTCGTTTTTTTACCTATTTATTAACTTACTGTTTTTGAAGCCAGATAAGCGACAAGGATATAGCGTTCAGGTGCTGACCCGATATACTCAAAAGGATAACAGGTACTGACGGTTAGTGTAGCTCTTGGTTTTGGAACAATAACTGTCCGGTCGTCTTCATTAACAATCCGTACTTTGTTGACTTTGTATGTGAACTCCCCCGCTGAAGTTCGAACGATTAACACATCTCCTTCGCCTACCTCCCCCAGTTTTCGAAATACGGTATCTCGATGACCCGAAAGAACGGAATTGTCATTTTCACCAGGAAGCACACTTTTTGCAAAATGACCCACTCCTTTTTCCAACTCATCCTCGTTTGTTCCGTGGTAGATAGGAAGGGTTGCGTTTAATTTTGGGATATACAGTTCTCCTATTTCTTCGCCTATTTTAGGGCGTGAAGGAAATAGCTCTTCTTCTGTTTCATCTTTACTTGGCTGTGTAGTCTCTTTTACTTCGATATTGGAGGATTGAGTCTTATAGGCAAAATAGCCTTTTGCAAACTTATAGATATTGGTACCAGAAACCCAAAGTCCAAACCCAATGACAGCAATAGTAAAAGAAAGAAGAATCAACCGCTTTTTACGATTGATTCCCTTATTATAAAATCGTTCCATCTTACACATTCCTTACCCTTCGGTACATCAAGATACCAACTAAAACAATGGCTAGTCCAAATAGTGCATTCGGGATATAATCAGAAGCTGTCTTTGGAAGTTTAGCACCTTTGACGGTCTTATGTTCCGGTTTCTTCTGGGTAATCATTTTTTGTGGTTTAGCTGCAGCTGGTTGTTCAACTGTTTTTGTTACTTCTTCGGCAGACTCCTCGATTTGTTCACCTGTTTCAATAACGGTTTCGGAATCGACCATTTCACCCGTTACAATGAGGTCCGCTAACAATTGTCCGTCAGTACTGGATAATGCTACTTTCAAGTTAGCACCTTTTAGTTCTTCCATTTTCAGTAAGTCCCAAAAAGAAAGTGGTGTCTCTAATCCGTTTTTGACAAGGGTAAAGTCTGCCTTCAGTTTAAAGATCGAAAGAAATTCATCATAGATGGATGCGATCTCAGCGATTTGTTCTGCTGTAAGCTCAGCAGCTGCATCAAAGTCCTCCAAAGCCATCATACGGTTACCCAATTCTTCAAGTCTATCTAGAATTGCAGGATCGGAGAGTTGTTCCTCCAAACTCATCAAATGTCCTTCAATTCGTTGGAGTTCCTCATCCGTAAGATCGATTTCTCCCTGAAAAATAGGAAGAAGATCTTCTGCTATTTCTTCATCCATTCCAGGATTTAGCTGATCACCAGAATATTGCCAAACAGCATTATCCAAGTCATCAATATATACGTAATCGTTGATGTCCTTTCCGTTTTCTTCTAATAATTGGAATAAAGCCTGTTGATCCAACTCATAATTTTCGTAAAAATAATCTAAATTACTGAGATCAGCTTTAATCACTTCACTTAGGAATGCGCTTAGGTCTTCAACCGTTTCAAATTCTTCGAGAGTGGTTTCATAAATAGCAAGAGACGCTTCTATATCTTCCTTCGTCACTTCAAATCCTCTTTCTTCGCTAACCATGGCTAAATACTCCACAAGGTCTTGGTCAAAATTTGGATCGCGTTCAAAAACCCCGTCTTCTGTATAGAAGTAAACAGCTGAATAGAGGTTATCAAGAAAGATATAATCGTTTAGTTCCTCACCATTTTCGTTAAACAATTGATGAAGCCCTTCTTCATCTAGTTCAAATTCCTCATAAATGGAATCTAAGTTACTTAAATCGGATTTGATTACTTCACCTAAGAAACTACCAAGATCTTCAACAGATTCATAGTTTTCAATACTGTCTTCATAAGCGGCAAGAGAAGCTTCTATATCCTCTTTCGTCACTTCAAACCCTCTTACTTCACTAACTTCTTTTAAATATTGTATAAGATCCTGCTCAAACGTCGTGTTTTCAGCAGCTAGTGTTAATTGTGGAAATAAGCCGATTAACAATGAAAAGGAAAGTAAAATTGCCCTCAGTTTTTTCATGATGATTGTCTCCTTTTTATAACTTTCTTTATTTCTAGAAAATTATAATTTGATTACAATAAAATTACAATGAGGGTTTTGTTACCAAATCGAGTACTTTCTTTAACTTTATCTCCCAAAAGGATCATTCTATCTGCCAAATGAATTTCAAACGGTATTATACATATCCAATATGTAAGAGCCTTATAAAATCAACAAATTTTCACCTTTAGTCTTGATAATGTTCCAGATAAGCGCTCGTTTGTGGAATAACACTTAGTTTCCGGTTAGATTTTCAGATATAAACTAAAAGACAGTAAGGGCTGTATGATTCCTTACTGTCTGCTCAATCGTTCAATCTCTGTTTCTACTTTGTAGACTCTTTTGTTTAATACTTCAGTTTTATCATCGATATGATCAACAATTTTATCTGTGTATAATCCTACACTATCAACAAGATTCTTTTGTAATTTTTCTTGACCAACTTCCAGTCTGTTCTGTCCTTGTTTCAATTCATTTATATCTACGCGGATTTCTTTTAGTTCATTCAAAATTTGTTTTAAGATTTCTTCCACATATTTCTCCCCCGTCCACTTGTTCTTGATCTTATTATACCATCCATAAATTATCTATAAAGTAAAATTGTAAAAGATATTCAATTCAACAATAAGGAACTAAATTGCAAAATAAGCGCCAATCCTCAAGAATGGCGCCTTTTCTGGAAGATCTCAGTCTTAAAATCAAACACCCGTTACTTTAATAAGAAAATCTTCTCTGTGACACCCATTCTTTCGCTTTATCGGCTAATTCATTAACGAACTGTTGCTTTCCAACTTGATACTTGTGATGGTCGTTAGGAAACTGTTTTGCTAAGTTTATTTTCAATTCTCCATACTTTTTGGCTTCCGAAGGGTTCTTTATCAAGTATTCTTTAAAATCTAAGTGAGTTTTAATGTGTTCACTTCCGACTTGAAAGATATGTAAATGATGTGTTCTATTATCTTTTCCTTTTGGGAAATATCTTCTTCCAGCAATCCCATTTTCACCTCTCGGTTCATATCCCATTGCCCGCATTTCATCATTGAATAAATCAACTTTTTGAATATCCTTAACAACTATCAAAATATCAATTATCGGTTTTGCGTAACCTATTGTTGGTATAGAGGTACTTCCAATATGGAAAATATCAATTAATTCATCGCTAAATACTTCTTTTAATATTTCCTCTTCTTTCCTGTATGATTTTTCCCAGTCTTCAGTCCAAGCAAGTATTTTGGTTGTTCTCAAAAGAATCCCCCCCTTTTTAATTTATTCTTTATATTCTATAACCTTTTTGTACTACTTGTTAAGCTATCCTGACCTTTAGTTTAATGAGAAAAGCCGCCTGAATTAGCAGCAAGAACTTCAAGTAATGCACCCGTTAGTGAAACAACTACAAACTCTCTGGCAAGTGATGTTTATACATTTCTAATGCATTTGTATTTTCTTCTAAAACAGCCACAATTTTGGGATGAGGC
>JAPSKD010000364.1 GCA_031177865.1 Bacillus sp. (in: firmicutes)
TCATACAACTTGGCGATTTCCTTTTGAGTAAGCCCAGAAACCATATGGTTGAAAGTTGAAAGTAAATAATGTAATGCAGCTGCATATAAATTTGGTTTTTTAATCTTTTTTTGCTTTTTCTCACAAAATTGGAACCAAAGTATTATGCCTAAATCGACAGTCGGCGGGCTTCACCAAGTGATTCTAAGTTTTTCTTAAGTAACTCCGCTACTTCCTTATAAACAAGGGATTGCCACTCCATGCTTTGTGCATCAACCAATCCTCCAACCATTGTAAGATCCTTCATGATTTCCATGAAAAAGTCAGTTAAAAACTCTTGCGAAGAATGATATCCAGCGGTTTGGCTTTTTAGCTTTATGTAATCTATCGCTTGATAAACTGGTAAATCTGGCAACTCAAACGGCGCTGGGAAAAAGACATACTTTCCATTAAATGATAGAAGGAATCCAATAAAAAATGACCCTTTATCAAACGATCTTTGTGAGTTTGTGACTATCGCCTCAAATGGTTCTGACGAAAAGCCATCAACCACGATAAGTGTATTATTTTCAATAGTAATAATTTCCCCTGCAATCGTTCTTGCGTCTGTCCAAGATTGAAGGATCTGTTTCAATTTCGGTCTTTTAATTTTCCCAGCCTCTGAAGAAATAAAGTTTTCTAGAATGGTTTCTCCATTCTCCAATTCATTAAACAGCGAAAACCAAACCGTGTAAACAAATTCGTAAAACTGGCGCTCCTCATCATCAATATCAAAGTATTCTTCATATTCATCAAGACCCTGATATACTTCCTCTTCATAGTGATCGAGAGCAAAATGAAGCAATTTCTTTTGCAAATCATCAATTTCATTTTCAATAACATGTGTAATCGACACAGCTTCCTTCGCCCCGCAGCACTTTTTATACTTCTTCCCGCTCCCACATGGACAAGGTTCGTTCCGACCTATCGCTTCAGTCATCAGCACTCGCCCCTCTCTTTGTCTATGTATCTTATTAGTATCATTTAAATAGTACCGTTTTTGACAGATTAGTATTGAATATACTTACTATTTAGTATCAACGTTCTTTATTTTAAAAATTAAATATATAAAAAAGCACACCTGATTTGGAAACCAGGTGTGCAAAAATGTATTATAGCGATACGTTTTTATCAGAATTGTACTTTGCGTTTTTTCCAACATATTTAAAAACATTGACCATAAATAAAATAACGCCAATTACTACTGCTAATGAACCAATGATGGTTGGTGGAAGAGCTGCAGAAACACCCAATACTTGGAGTGCAATCCCTCCGAGCATAACCGGAACCCCGATATTGTATAACCAGAATTGTGTTTTAGCAAGCTTTGAATTTGCAGCATTTGGATAAAAGTGATAAATAATTCCGAATAATGCCATAGATACCCAGCCAAGTAAATTAACATGCGCGTGAACGGATGTAAAACGGAAATCATGAATAATTCCCATAGTAAGTCCTGCCAAAACCCCAATTGTAAAATAAACACTTGCTACTTTTATATAAGTTTTTCCCACTTTGTACCTACCTCCTTAGATTAAAATTTACAACTATTATACTATTTCAATAAAATAACAATATTACCATTATATAAATAGAATTTTTTGACATAAAAAAACCTCCTAAAGAATTAGGAGGAAAAAAATATTAGGATTTTTTCATAAATTCGAGAACCTCTAGGTCAATCAACCCTGAATTCTGTTCCGCATTTCAAAGTTTTCTGTATGAATATAGGCTGTTAGAGATTTAACTATCTCCTCATTGCTTTAATGTGTTTCAATTAAGCCATAACGGCCATCTTTACGCTTGTAAACTACGTTTGTACGGTTAGTTTCAGAGTTGTTGAACACATAGAAGCTGTGTCCTAATAGATTCATTTGAAGAATAGCTTCTTCACTGTCCATTGGCTTTAGATCAAAGCGCTTCGTACGAACAAGTTCTAAGTCTTCTTCATCATGGTCCACAACCTCAGTGTTATCAGAAGCTGCAAACGTAATCGGGAAATCACCTTTTTCTCGGAATTTACGATTAACTTTTGTTTTATGCTTGCGGATTTGACGCTCAAGCTTGTCTGAGATTAAGTCAATGCCTGCATACATATCAATATTTGTTTCTTCTGCGCGAAGAACCAAATTTGGAAGCGGGATCGTAACCTCTACTTTTGAACTTTTATCTTGATTGAATCGTAAATTCACATTTACCTTTGCTTCAGGTGCTTCTGTGAAATACCTTTCCAATTTAGAAATTTTCTTTTCAACGTAATCTCTAATTGCTGGAGTTACCTCAATGTTTTCACCACGAACGTTATAATTCATTTGTGGACTCCTCCTTTATATTCCTATGTATTACATTTCTATTTTACCCTTTGAATATCCTGCTAAATTAGAATTAAAATTTTGTCGAAATTTTGACAAAAACACAGCGAAAATAGTAACAACCAATCCAAGACACCAGTAGAACCTTTTTAAAGTATCCTACATCTTTAGTCTATTATTATCAGGGACAATTTACCACTTTTATGTCGTAGGCATAAAGTACTGAGATGAAGAAATGACTGGAGGAGTATGCATGGAACAACAAGATAGAAAAACACTCGCATGGCATGAAACATTAGAGCTTCATGAACTGGTAGCATTTCAATCTGTAGGCTTAATGAAGTTAAAGTTATCGTATAGAAAAGTTCCTGATCAAGAGCTAAAGGAAATCTATAATAAATCCATTCACGAGCTTGAACATAACATTAGTGAGCTATTAAAGTTTTATCCTTCCGCCCCAGGTTACCAAGGCAGGGATGACGACGAAGATCTTCGTGAGGATGTTGGTTTTTATGCCGGGGACCTTCTAAGTCTTTCCAAAGCGTTAGTCCGGAACTTGTCTGTTGCGATTACTGAAACAGCGACACCGGCTTTAAGGAATGTGTTAACCAAGCAATTAAACGCCGGTATTAAAGGTCATGAACGGATTTTTAATTATATGTATAGACACGGACTTTATCCGTCGTATGATTTAGGCCGCTTGCTTGGACTTGATATTGAAAATGCCCAAAAAGCCTTAAGGATGAAGTATTAATACTGTTTATCGTGCGAGTGTGAGGGATTGAACTCCTTTCGCTCCCGATTCTTTTAACAGCTTTGCAGCATGCCTAAGCGTTGAACCAGTGGTATAAATATCATCAATCAGCAGAATGTTTTTTCCTATAATTTCAATTTGACGATCCACTTGAAAAACCTGTGGAATATGAATTCGTTCTGATCGGGATTTTTTCGATTGTTTTTCCGAATGTATTCGGGTTAGAGGCTTCGTTGGGGTTAAACCCAACTCAATCAACAGTGCTTCTGCTTGATTAAATCCCCGCTCATAAAGACGCTCATTACTTAATGGGATAGGTACAAATAAGTCCGGCTGGATCTTCTTAAGGAAGTCCTTTATTTTTTCAGCAAATATTTTCGCCAATACATAATCACCACGATATTTAAAGGTAGCCATCACTTCCCTAAAAAAGTCGTTATACAGATATATGGAGTGATTCGAATCAAGATAGCCCTTCCAATCGTCATCCTCCTCCCACCGTTTACAGTCATGACACATATTGCCGTGACGAAACCTTTCATCCAAAAATTGAAATGGACGGCTGCATATCCCGCATTGTTCTCCTTCAATTATTTCAAATTCCCCCTCACACGTTGGACATATGATCAGCTCTTTTTCTTCTGAAAAAATAGCCTTCCATCCCATTTTAGACTGAATGATTTCATGGCATATCACACATTGAGCTTGTGGGAATAGTTTCATCCATCGATTAGCCCCTTTCGCACTCCTTCTTGATTCATGGTATTGATTTGTTTTCTCGCCTTCAGCATTGCGTCCGTTTTGCCATAATGAAAGAATGTTACTACTCCATTAGGGAAATCCTTACTCCTTCCTGCCCTTCCGGCAATTTGAACAAGTGCGCTTTCTGTAAATATGTCATCTTCTGCACCAACAACAGCAACATCGATGTTGGGAAATGTTACACCCCGTTCTAAAATGGTTGTTGTTAGTAATAAAGGAATCTCTTTATTTCGCATTTTTTGAACCTTATCTTTACGGTCTGGATCCTCGGCGTGGACGGCCTCAATCTCGGGTGCTATTTTTCGGAGGATGGGGAGCGCTTTTTCCATTAAGCGAATGTGTGGGAAAAACAATAAAGCTTGCTTATTATTCTCTAGCCGTTCTTTTATCCAGTTGAGAATATTTGCTGGCAGCTTCTCTTTTTTCAATTGCTTTTGCCAATTGCCACACCACTTGAAGTGAGGTACGGGGAGTGGATAACGGTGGAACCTGGCTGGGATGGTGGTGAAGGCTCTTTTTCCCGTCCGGCACTCTCTTTGCCATTTTTCATTTGGTGTGGCGGTTAGGTAAATCATGGCTGATTCTGGTTTTCTTGCCTGTACTGCAGCATATTGGAGAGATTCTTCCACTGTATAGGGAAACGCATCGACCTCATCCAAAATAATCGTATCGAAGGCGTGATAAAAACGGAGCAGCTGATGTGTAGTCGCAATCGTAAGCGGGGTATAAAGGTGGCGCTCCTCACTTCCGCCATATAGAGAAGCAACACTAATTCCAGGAAAGGCTGATTTCAGCCGGGGTGTAAGCTCAAGGACCACATCTGTCCGTGGTGTGGCAATACAAACCCTTTTTTTGGCTGCAAGAGCAGATTTAATTCCTGCAAAAAGAACCTCGGTTTTCCCAGCTCCACAAACCGCCCATACCAGCAGCTCTGTCATGTTTTGCACTGTCCCTACTACTCTATTCGATGCGGTTTGCTGACCTAGCGATAACTGCCCTTTCCACTCAAGGATTTGCTCAGGCAAAT
>JAPSKD010000365.1 GCA_031177865.1 Bacillus sp. (in: firmicutes)
TTTAATTTTTTTATGGCCTCCCCAAGCTCGGCTTCATTAAATGTCAACCGCTCACGGATTTCCACAGGGGCAGTTTTATAGTTTAGACCGATCACTACAATATGCATTTTTGAAGTACACCCCCAATTAGTAATACAAAAACTACTAATACATTATTAACTAGTCTGATTATACCACGGGTTTTTTCAACATTTACCCGAAAAATGTGAACAGAAAACGAAACTATATGTTACTATAAAAGCGGAAGCGCCTTGTCCAGAGGCGACAGGCATAAGACGAGCCGTCAAGAAGGTTGCTCTTTAACCTTCTTGACGGATTGGCTTATGACCCCGAGCCTCTATGCGCTGAAGCTAGCCTAATATATAAGAAAAAAAGTTCAGTAATTAATAAATATATCATCTTATGTACAGTACCAAAAAAATAGACTAGATTCAAGTAAACTTTCTGGAAGTGGTGTAAAAATGAAGAATCAGCGCATTTTCCCTGGAATTATTTTAATAGGCTTTGGAGCCTTTCTATTCTTACAGCAATCTGGATTTACCACTCTACAGACACTGTATTCGTGGCCGACCCTTCTTATCATTATTGGTGTAGCTTTTTTAGGACAGGGATACTCTGCAAACGATCATGAAGCAATCTTACCAGGCGTTATCATCGCAGGTTTTGGCCTTCACTACCATTTAGCCGGCAAGATATTAATTTGGCCAAACAACACCATTGGCATGTTGGTATTGTTTATATCCATTGGCTACTTTCTACGTTTTCAAAAAACGAATAATGGTTTGTTCCAAGCATTTCTCTTTTTAGTATTGGCATTATTGCTATTATTTTACGACAAAGTTGCAGAATATCTTGGATTACTTCAAAATGGCCTTAGTTTTGTTTGGAAATTTTGGCCTGCGGTCATTATTCTTATTGGAATTTACTTTCTTTTTAGAAGAAAAAAATAAACGTCAGGCGAAAGTTGCCTGACGTTTTTCTTACATATAGACGGTTCTCCTAATGGTAGGTGTTAAAATCCTAAAGCCGACTTTAACGTGGAACAAACTATTTTGTGCTCGAAATTAAGTTTGCAGGCTCTTTTCTTGAGGAAAAGAGCTTACATATAACTCTGCAATATAGACCACGCTTTATCTTTTCCTTCACCTGTTTCGGATGAGAAAAGGACAATTTGATCATTTTCTTCTAAATCGAGTGTTTCCTTCGTTACTTTTAAATGTTTCTGCCATTTCCCTCTTGGGATTTTATCCGCCTTCGTCGCGATGATGATACAGGGAATATCGTAATGCTTTAAAAAATCATACATCATGACATCATCCTGTGTGGGCGGGTGTCGTAAGTCAACAATCAAAACGGCCGCTCTTAATTGCTCACGGGAGGTAAAATACGTTTCAATCATTCTTCCCCAAGCAGCACGCTCAGACTTCGATACTTTGGCATATCCATAACCAGGAACATCGACAAAGTGAAGGATTTCATTTATTAAATAAAAGTTTAACGTTTGTGTTTTTCCCGGCTTTGACGAAATTCTCGCAAGCCCTTTTCTGTTTAGCATTTTATTGATAAAAGATGATTTACCAACATTCGAGCGGCCTGCTAATGCAAATTCAGGCAAATCTGTTTCTGGGTACTGCTCTGGCCTGACGGCACTGATGACGATTTCCGAACTAACTACTTTCATTGCAATCCACCTTCTACTAGTGCATGCCGAAGAACTTCATCGACATGGGAAACAAGCACGAACTCTATTTCATTTCTTACACTTTCTGGTATATCATCGATATCCATTTCATTATCCTTAGGGAGAATGACTTTTGTTAATCCTGCTCGATGAGCACTAAGTGTTTTTTCTTTTAATCCGCCAATCGGAAGGACGCGGCCTCTTAGCGTAATCTCACCTGTCATCCCTACTTCACGACGAATGGCTTTACCAGTGAGTGCCGAAACAAGAGCAGTCGCCATTGTAATCCCTGCAGACGGACCATCTTTTGGAACAGCACCTTCTGGAACATGAATGTGAACATCATATTTTTCATGGAAATCTTCTTCTATACCAAGTTCACCGGCTTTAGAACGAATATAACTAAAGGCAGCCTGCGCTGATTCTTTCATAACGTCCCCTAGTTTTCCAGTTAACACGAGTCTTCCTTTACCAGGCGATAGAGACACTTCGATTTGCAATGTATCTCCGCCAACAGTCGTGTAAGCCAGACCAGTCGCGACTCCAACTTGATCCTCTGTTTCTGCTTGACCGTAACGGAATTTAGGCTTACCAAGAAACTCCTCAACATTTTTCTCCGTAACAACGACACGTTTTTTCTCACCTGAAACAACGATTTTGGCTGTCTTCCGGCAGATGGTTGCCATTTGTCGCTCAAGGCTCCGCACTCCTGCTTCACGGGTATAATATCTAACCACCTTAAGAATTGCGTCATCACGTACCTGGAGGATTCCTTTTGTAAGTCCATTTTCTTTAATCTGTTTTGGCAGCAGATGGTCTCTTGTAATATGAACTTTTTCAATCTCTGTATAACCAGCAATCGTAATAATTTCCATCCGGTCTAAAAGTGGACCTGGAATCGTCGATAAGTTATTAGCAGTCGCAATGAACATGACTTTTGATAGGTCATATGTTTCTTCGATATAATGATCGCTAAAATTATGGTTTTGTTCCGGATCCAATACCTCAAGCATTGCTGAAGATGGATCTCCACGGAAGTCGCTCGACATTTTATCAATTTCATCTAATAAGAAGACTGGATTAATCGTTCCTGCCTTTTTCATTCCTTGGATGATACGTCCTGGCATCGCACCAACATAGGTTCTACGATGACCGCGAATTTCAGATTCGTCACGTACACCGCCAAGTGAAATACGGACAAAATTACGATTTAATGAATTGGCAATGGAGCGTGCTAAGCTTGTTTTACCTACTCCTGGAGGTCCAGCAAGACATAAAATAGGTCCTTTTAAAGAATTGGTTAGTTTTTGAACGGATAAAAACTCTAAGACACGTTCTTTTACTTTTTCAAGTCCAAAATGATCCTGATTTAGAATCTTTTCTGCACGAAGAATATCAATGTCATCATCTGTTTTCTTTGACCATGGAATCGTAATCAGCCATTCAATATAGTTACGAATAACCGCACTTTCTGCTGAGCTTGATGGCACTTTTTCATAGCGGTCAAGTTCTTTTAATGCGGTTTGCTGGACATGCTCAGGCATACCCGCGTTTTTAATTTTTTCAGTTAGTTCAGCGATTTCACCGGTTTTACCTTCTTTATCGCCTAATTCCTTTTGAATGGCCTTCATTTGCTCACGCAGGTAATATTCCTTTTGCGTTCTTTCCATGGACCGCTTCACCCGCTGCCCAATCTTCTTCTCAAGATTAAGCACTTCTTTTTCATTTTGAATAGTAGAAATAACCATATTCATTCGTTGCTTGACATCAATCGTTTCAAGAATTTCTTGTTTTTCCTTCAGTTTGATTGGCAAATGAGAAGCAATAATATCTGCCATTCTTCCTGGTTCCTCAATATCAACAACAGAAGCATAGGTCTCCGCGGAGATTTTTTTAGATAACTTTATGTATTGCTCGAAATACTCAAGCATTGTTCTCATTAATGCCTGATCCTCTACATCCTTTGTTGTAGATTCTTCATATGTCACAATGCTGACAGCATAATATTCGTCCTCATCATGAAATGATTGTATTTTTGCTCTATTTAGTCCCTCAACCAATACTCTAATGGTCCCATTTGGAAGCTTAAGCATTTGTTTAACCTTTGTTAACGTACCAATTTGGTATAAATCCTCTTCTGAAGGATCGTCTATTGCAACATCCTTTTGTGTTGTTAAAAAAATTAAATGGTCATCTACCATCGCTTTTTCAAGGGCTTCAACCGATCTTTCACGGCCAACATCTAAATGAAGGACCATTGTCGGATATACAAGTAACCCTCGAAGCGGCAGGAGGGGGACGATCAATTCTCTCTCTTTCGCCATTAAATTGCACCTCCACATGCATGAATCTCAATCTTTCTTGCTGATAAAAGCAGAAATCGTCTTTGTACAATTCTATCTCATTTACAAATATGTGTCTAATAATACAGTTAAAGGCGAGGCGACTGCATAGTGGCGACAAGCAAATGTTCTTTACCTAGGAAGTCGCTTTTTGACTTTATGGCTGAAGGTTATTGGACCTCGAGCCCCTGGGAGCCGCAGCTAGGTACGAAAGGCACAAAATCTGCTTGTCAATATAATTAATTTTCCCCAACCTGCAGGATTTCTTTCATAAAAAACACTTCGGTCAGACAACCGAAGTGTTATCGTTAAATCGATTCTTTTTTAGATAGCTCGATAGATGCAGGAATAACCTGATTATGTCCCAAATTATTGACGAGCGCGATGTCAAAAACTTCACTCAAATGGGTAACAGGAACAATTCGAATTCCCTTAATTTCATTTAAGATTGATTGCATATTTTCTTCAGGGATGATAACCGTTGTGGCACCCGCTTTTTGCGCTGCCTTTACCTTAGGGTATACGCCACCGATTGGTTTCACGTTTCCATGAATGCTTATTTCCCCGGTCATTGCCACCTTGTTATCAATGGGTAACTTGTAAATGGCAGAATAAATCCCTGTGGCCATTGCAATTCCTGCGGACGGACCATCAATTGGAACCCCGCCTGGGAAATTCACATGAATATCGTAATCACCAGCTGGGACACCCATTGACCGTAGAACGGTAATCACATTTTCAATCGAACCCCGCGCCATACTTTTTCTGCGGATTGATTTCCCTTGTCCGCCTATGCTTTCTTCATCGACAATCCCTGTAATGTTAATTGTTCCCTTATCCTTGGCT
>JAPSKD010000366.1 GCA_031177865.1 Bacillus sp. (in: firmicutes)
CATGGCCGTTTGTTGAAAGCGGGAATGAAATCTTCCTATCCGCAAAATGTGCTTGCTGGTAATGGGTATGACCATCCGCTTCTTTTTACAAAAAAGGGAGAAAACACAGTGGTGTTAAGTGAAAAAGAGAGTGGCAGGACATTGTTAGTTACGACAGACCAGCCATGCGTGGTTCTTTATACGGCGAATCAATTGGAAGGTCCTTTTTCTATATCTGGAGTGCGAGCAAGGAATTACTTAGGGGTATGCCTTGAAACGCAAGGTCTGCCTGACGCCATTAACCAGCCAGATTTTCCATCCATTGTTTTAAACCCAGAAGAAGTATATAAGGCAAAAACCAATTACCGCTTTTTTTCTAATACAATAGGAGTTTAATGAATGGCTACGATAAAGGATATTGCAGAATTAGCAGGAGTTTCAATCGCAACTGTATCCCGAGTATTGAATTATGATAGTACTTTATCTGTTGGTGATGAAACAAAAAAGAGAATATTTGAGGTAGCGGAGAAGCTTTCTTATAAAAAGAAACCAGCTAGAAAACTAGAAACAGGGAAAATTGCACTTTTACAGTGGTATACAGAAAAAGAAGAGCTGGAAGATTTATATTATATGTCAATTCGGCTGGGAGTCGAGAATCAAGCCCGGCAATTGGGCCTTTCTGTAGCTACGTACTTTCAAGATAACTATGGAGATCTTAAACAGGATGAGATACAAGGTCTTATAGCAATCGGGAAATTTAGTGATAAGCAAATAAAAGATATGGTGTCGATTACCAATAATATCGTTTTTGTAGACACCTCTCCCGATGAAGAACAGTTTGATTCCATTGTTATTGATTTCGAAAAGGCTACAAAAAAAGTCCTCGATCATTATTTAGCCAATGGCCATGAGAAGATTGGTTATATTGGTGGAAGAGAAGTTTTTAAAGATCAACCCTCTCTAATCGAGGACCAAAGAGAGAGCACCTTCAAAACCTATTTAGCAGAAAAAGGGCTATTGAATGAAGCCTTTATGTATGTAGGGTCATTTTCCGTTTCAGATGGTCATTCATTAATGAAAAAAGCCATTCATGAACACGGAGAAAAACTGCCAACAGCGTTTTTTGCTGCTAATGATTCACTGGCCGTTGGTGCACTTCGGGCTCTATTGGAGGCAGGAATTCCTGTTCCAGGTCGAGTTAACATTATTGGTGTTAACGACATCAGTATCTCCAAATATGTCTTTCCATCATTAAGTACCATAAAAGTGTTTACAGAACTAATGGGTGAAACAGCCGTCAACACCTTAGCAGAAAAAATCGAAGGCAGAAAAATAGCCAAGAAAATAATCATCTCCACCAAGCTCATCCTAAGAGACAGTAGCTGCTAAAATCAATAAACAAACACAAATGTCCACCTTGGGTGGACATTTGTATTTTAATGGTGACAGGCACCACATTAGAACGACTCGAATGTGGTGCCTGTCACCATTTGGCATTGTCGATTTTTGGTATATTTCGTATAATATTTCTTATCTAGACTGGTGATGTAATGGAGCTGTTATATGAGCAGATTGACGAGGGCCGCGTATGGTGCTGGGGTTTTGTTTTTTCTTGTGAGCTGTGCATTTTCTGTATTTTATGGCTATAAGGTTGTTACGCATGATTTGCCCGCAGAGGATAATGCAGCAGTAAAGTATAATTATCATTTTGTGTTGGTTCCTGAGGAGCTCGACAATGACTATTGGCGGCTTGTGGAAAAAGGGGCAAAGAAGGCTGCAGAGGAACATGGTGTTTTATTGGAGTATGCTGGACCGAAGCAGGCGAATATTGATGAACATTTAAAAACGATTGAAATGTCAATGGCATCTAAAGTGGATGGTATTATTACTCAAGGCTTGAGTGATGAGCAATTTACCCCGTTAATTAATAGAGTCGTAGAAAAACTCCCGGTGATAACCATCGATACAGATGCGGCCAATAGTAAACGGATGGCTTATATTGGAACAGATAATTATTACTCTGGTTTTTTGGCAGGTAAAACATTAATTGAGGACACCAATGGTCAGGCGAATGTTGCCATTATTACAGGTAATTTTTATGCGAACCATCAGCAGCAGCGCGTTCAGGGTTTTCGAGACGCGGTGGAATCTGAAGAGGGAATATCGATTATTACAGTGGAAGAATCTGAAATTAGTCGAGTTCGAGCTGCTGAAAAGGCTTATCAAATATTAAGTGATTACCCCGAAGTCAATGCGTTCTATGGGACAAGTGCACTAGATGCAATTGGAATTGCCCAAGTAGTTGATAAGTTAAGAGAGCCAAATCAAGTTTATATAATTGGATTTGATAGTCTGCCTGAAACACTGAAGTACATTAAGAACGGTACGATTAAAGCAACAGTCGTCCAAGAGCCTTTTGAAATGGGCTATAGATCGGTAATCATGATGATTGATCTAATCAAAGGCAAGAAGGTTCCTCCCGTTATTCATACGAATACTCGGGTCATGAGAGAAGAAGATCTACCTGAGATTTCAAAGTCCATGAGGGAGGAATACTGACATGTTATTTCGTATACGATCGAAATTATTGCTATATTTCATTGTCCTTGTCGTGTTGTTAACATCTGTTGGAGTCCTTTTTTATAAAAGTAGTGAAAATCTAATTAATGAATATAATGATAGTTTTGAGCGGTTCCTCATGTTAAATGATATCTCACAAAGAACTACTCTAATTACGGAAAACCTCCAGGGATATTTATTAGATAAGGAAGGCTCCTATTTAAAAGAATATAATCTTGAAAAATCTAAGCTGCTGAACGACCAATGGCTGTTTAATAAAGAAATGAAATCGAGCGATATGGCCGTTATTAACTACCAAAATATGATAAATAGTTTTCTAGAAGAATGTAACGCAACTATAGAAGCTTTTCATAAAGACAATATTAACGAGTATTCGGACCACTTAAATGAAGCATTAAAAATAGCTGGGTTCCTTCAGGAAAGTACGCTAGCACTGCTAAATAATAAGCTGACAGACTATCAAAACTTCTACGACCAAATGGAAAGGCAAAATCATTATTATAAATTATTGTCCTTTTCCCTTTTCTCTTCTGCCTTTTTTCTTAGTACATTGATTGCTCTTTGGATCTCGGGCGGTATCACAAAACCAATCACGCTATTATCTGAGGCAGCCCGGCAAATTTCAAAAGGTAATTTATCTGGTGATGATATTAAAATAACCACCAAGGATGAATTAAAGCCGTTAACCGAAACCTTTAACCAAATGCGTTCAAATCTTAGACAATTGGTAACAGAAATTAAGCAGAAATCAGAGCTTGATAAGCTCCTAAAAGAACTAGAGCTGAGAAGTCTTCAAAACCAAATCAATCCACATTTCCTATTCAATACTTTGAATACGGTTTCAAAGATGGCTTACCTGGAGGATGCGGAACATACTTCTAGATTAATTGAATCTGTTGCTGCTTTACTGCGATATAACCTAGGTGGTGATTTGAATAAAGCCTCCACTCTAAGGGACGAAGTAGCCATAGTTAAGGAGTACTTTTTTATTCAACAAACAAGATTTGGAGACCGGATTCAGTTCATCACGGAAATAGAAGAGGATTGTTTGGATATAGAAATTCCTAGTTTAACACTTCAACCATTAATCGAAAATGCCTTCATACATGGTGTTGAATCATATGAGGAAAATGCTGAAATCCGATTTCATGTATATAAAAGAAATGACAGAATTAATGTGGAAATAGTGGATAATGGTGAAGGAATGGATGAAATCACCAAGAGTAGATTACAGAACTATATAAGTGGTACTGAAAGGGAAGAAGTATATGAACCTGATAAATCAAAAGGTCATTCGACTGGTATAGGAGTAAAAAATGTAATTCGCAGGCTACAGCTTTTTTACAATCAAAAAGACATTATTGAAATACAATCCGAGTTAAGCAAAGGGACTACGTTTACACTAACCATTCCAAACGTTACAAAAGGAGGAAGAGCGCTTGTTGAAAATTCTAATTGTGGATGATGAGGTTTTGGAGCGAAAAGCATTGACGAAGATCATAAACAGCTCTTCCGAGAACGTAATGGTAATGGGTGAAGCACCTAACGGGAGAAAGGCTATTGAAATGGCTGAAGAACTTAAGCCAGATATTATCTTTATGGATATAAAAATGCCTGGAATAGACGGTGTTCAAGCTGTTAAGGAAATCAAAAGCAGTAATCACGGTATTAGATTTATCATGGTTTCAGCCTTTAATACCTTCGAATATGCTAAGGAAGTTATGCAGCAGGGTGTAAAAGAATATATCTTAAAGCCTAGTAGAAAACAGGATATTCTTGAGAGTTTGCAACGTGTTTCTGCAGAAATCTTGGAAGAGCGCAAGTCTATGGAAGAAAAGCAAAGCTTGAGGGAGAATCTAGATCGTGCTGTTTCCTTAGCCCAAAAAGAATGGGTATCTTCACTAATCTTAAACCAGGTCCAAGATATTTCCTTTGATGAATGGAGTCAACTGTTAGGGGTAGAAATTACTTCTGGTTATATTATGTTGTTTTCCCTTCTGACCAAGGAAAAGGGAGATTCATCCTTAGAGGAAAAACATAACTTTTATATTTGGCTTAAGGATGTCTTGAAAACAGTAGTGAAAAAGGAAGAAATGATGATAGGGCCGATGACTGATTTCCAAGTACCTGTTTTATTTCTTTGTCAACAACAGCCAGAAAAAGTCCATTTTAAAACAAGTGCGCAGGCTATCATTGAGAGTCTATTTAGCTCTTTTCATAAAAATCAAATGAACGCAGATTTAAGAATTGGGGTAGGGCTCCCATACAGTCATGGTCATGAGCTAAATAAATCTTATCATGAAGCGGTA
>JAPSKD010000367.1 GCA_031177865.1 Bacillus sp. (in: firmicutes)
CGGGCTCTATGGCACCATAGTTCATCGACCTTCCTCGCCAGCCATTAAAACAGTATCGACCGTATAATCCATTTTCATTCTCTGTGGTGCAGCGACGATTTTTCCGCTGCATGGATGGCTAACGGGTGCAATAGTTTAAGATTACCAGCTGCTTCGGCGGCTTTTTTGCTTGTTCACTAACGGGTCAGGTTAGCATTCCAGAATTTGGCTTCCGTTTGGAGTCTTCATCCGAAAGAACAGAAACAAAACTAAGCTCACTTGCTCCGTAAAACTCGTACATTTCTAAATTTGGAAAAAGCTTGAGTATTTCTGTTTTAGAATGTTCCTCCCATTTGGCTCCAGAGGAAAGGAATTTTATCTTCTTTCGGATTTGCCGACTTTCTTTTAGAAGTGCTGCCACCATTGTCGGTACGACATAAAGAACGGTAATCGGCTCGGCATCAATGAGCGAAACGGTTTGGGCAGAAGAAAATTTCTCTAATAAATGTACTGTTCCACCTATCGACAAGGTGCTAATGACTCCATATAAAAAGTGGGAGTGAGCCAATGTTCCGGGAATTAAAACTGTATCCTCCTTAGTAATATGAAAATCAAGAAGTGAACAATCGAAGCTTGCTGCCCATGAAGTTTGGCCGCGAATAAACGAAACGCCTTTGGTTTACCGGTTGTACCAGAAGTGAATCCCATATAAAAAGGAAGATGACTTAATTCTAAATTGTGAGGAATTGTAGGAAATTGAAGTATTTCTGAAAGACAATCCTCCCAACTCCACACGTTTGTATGGAATTCTACTACTTCATTATATAAATCATTTGTAGTAATGATGATAGAAGGGTTAGCAAGGCCTAAACGGGCTGTTAATTCAGCACGGTTCCATTTTAAATCTAACGGAACCGCTGTCCAGCCGGCAGCTGAAGCCCCTGTAAAGAGCTGTAGAAACGGGATCCCATTTGGCAGAAGAATACCGACAGTATGATACGAAAGGGAAAGAGAATGAAGCCAGTTGGCTGTCTGATTGACTCGTTCCAACCAGGTTCGATAGGTTGTTTTTTCAGAGAGGGTTTGGATCGCAATTTTGTCAGGGAAATCGTTAGCATGTTCTTGATAGAATTCTATAATAGCAGTCACGTATCTGCTCCTTCCTTAAAGAGTGATTTTAGAAAAAGAGAGACACGAATACTGTGTCTCAGCTAGCTTTTGTTAATTGACGTCGAATCGCTGGAGATTTTTTTATTCTAAACACTAAAATGGATGCAATAGTGGCCTTGATAATGTCTCCTGGAATATAGACAAGGCATAACTTAGCAGCTTTAAGAACTGGTATATGCATCATAAATGCTTGGACAGGACCCTCCTAATAAGTAGATGAGAAAAATTCCGACTGTAAGATTAACCATTAAAATATTATGCAGCTTTAATGTATGATAACGGGAGATTAGACAGCCCACCGCAAAAGCTGTCAGCGGGTAAGCTAGCAAATAACCTGCGCTTGGCCCCACGAATACATTAAGACCACCGCGTCCGCCAGACAATAAAGGCACTCCTGCTGCTACAACCAATAAGAAAACGGACATGCTCCATACACCCAATCTCGCTCCAAGGACTCCACCAGCTAAAAGAACTCCTAAGGTTTGCAGTGTAATCGGAACAGGAGTAAAGGATAGATTAATCGGTGGAACTATGCCAAGAGCACCCATAATAGCAACAAATAAGGCAACATATGTAATATGTAAAATTTTCATAATGCATCTCCAATTATAATATTTAATTTTTAATCTGTTATTTCCAATTTTCATTTTATAATTGATCTTTAATTTATATCAACAACATCAAATGGTTAACATTTGATGTTGTTGATGAATTATTAGATTTGCCAAGCTATGGGAGAAAATTTGATAAAGTGAACCAAGATAGTTTTTGGACCCTCTTACTGATTGAGCTACTAACGAAACAATTTATATTTAGAAACCGAAATCAATACAATTAAAGCTTGTATGATGGGTGCTCCTATCGTTACATATACGGGTCCTGGAAAAATTGAATTTGCATTTCGTAACGATTATGCGGATGCTGTAGCTGCTGTATAGCATGAGAAGAGCATGAGAACACTTATATGAATTGTCAGGTAAACCAATAACTTACGAAGACTTTGCCACAGAAATTGGTAAAGTAATTGGAAGAGAATTATTAGTAAAGCATTCAGTTTATACAAGCATTAAAGGTAAAAAATGGCCTGCAAAAGCAGGAAAATATAATAGTTAAATCGAATTTAAAAATAAAAAGATTGAAGGGAGTAGACTCATGGTTATCAGAAAAAAGGCTGATGTTGAAAACTTCATTAGTGATTTCCAAGCTTTTTCAGAGTGGGATGGAACAAAACATTACATTTCTTTGGAGGATCCTAAAAATAACGGTTATATCACCGTTATAAGCTATCCCAATGGGAAATTTACCTTTCACAGAAAAAATAACTCATTTTGGGATTTGAGGGAACACCCAATAAATGGTGAGGAAATCATTAGTCTCCTTTGGAAAAACAGAAAAGCGTTAAACCCTCTTATCAGGAGCCGTTGAGCTTCCTTTTTTTGTCTACATTGAATCCAGGATGAATATTCATCGATAGAAAAGGTAATTTGATTAAAACTACATATGTTGTTTTAAAAGGCGGTCGATATAATGACAATACACACCGTTGACGAAGTATTTGAACGATTAAAGAGCTTTAAAATTACAGCACACAAAGAAAGTGTTCGTCGCTGGTTACGCCAGGGAGTCATTAAAGGGATCGCTCCGTCTTCCCGTAAAGAGGGCTGGCAAATCCCCAAAGAAGCACTAGATGATTTCATCAAAATTCGTCTGCCGAATACTTATACAACAAATGTTGCGAAAGAATTGGATTCAGATAATGTATTATTTAATGAAAAAGAAGTCGAAGAACGTATCAGAGCTGTAATGTGGGGAGAGCTGGCCAATAAAAACATGTGAGAAGGATATATGGAGCTGAAGAAAACAAGTATTCATGAATGTATCCAGCATCGTCGGTATTCTAAGGAGCTTGAGGCTGAGGTTTGGCAGCGATGTAATTGCAAACAGCCGAGCATACAAGAAACCTCGTATTTTCTATTTGCTTGAAGCGTTTGGCTTTGAGGGAAAACGCCTCTTACTCGATAAGAATTTTGAAGATCTAGAAGAACAGGTCATTTTCGCAATCATTGAGTATGTACGACTTTCTGGTTCTCGTATAACCCAATTCTGAGTAAGAATGGAGCTCAAAAAAAAGCCAGTCATGTTATTCCAGAAAAGGGCCATATAATTGAACAAAACCTCTTAAAGAAAATTGGATATTAATTTTGAATATAGATGAGATTGTGAAGGATTAAACTATCTGCGGATATGTGGTATAAGGAAGCAATAATTTTGTTTATTTATTGATAAATGAAAAAAGTAAAAAGACATCATTCTAAATGGCAATGATGTCTTTTTACTATTTCTCTATTTTTTAAATTCAGTTAAAAGGAGGTTTGTCATCTTTATTGATATCCCTATTAATGGAAGTCGCTGCAACATATTTTGTAAGGAATAAGCGTCCCATGGAAAATGCTCTGTAATACCTAATCCTACAACATCATGGGCCTTTGCTACATCTTGGAGTACCCGTATAATGGTTTCCATACTAGAAACAGACTAAGACCGCTACTTCTGGGGCCTACTAACCATCAGTGGGGGATGAACAAAGCCCATACTGATTGAAGGTTTACTATATATAAGATATTATTCCACCAGCTGTCTCGCTTCCATAAATAACGCTTGGATAAATTTTTTCATGTTAATGCGGCTCTGGTTGCTTACTTTTTCGCTTTTGTCATCTAGCTCCAGCATTTTTTTGCGGACTTCCGAGAATTCAAAAAATGTGGAAGAATAGGCTTCGAATTTTGGATTCGCATAATCTGTCAATCCTAATGAAGCGATATGGATGAGTGCCTGGTAAAGAGCGCGACGGACACGCTGCTCTGAAGCTTTCATTTCTTTCTGGATGTCGGCCTCTTTCGCTTGATCTCCGAGCTTTTCAGCAGCGATACCTGCAAAAATTTCCTTTAAAGATGGAAACGTGTAGGCAGAACCGAGTCTTTGCTTTTCATTTTGGAGGAATTCTAAAATTTTTAGTAAATCCTCGCTTCCCCCTTCGCCAATCATGCCTAAATCGGAAATTAAGGGACGTCCGGCTTCCATAATATTTTTTGTATGATAGGAGGACACGAACGGAGACTGCGGTTGGTCTGTAAATACGTTCAACGATTCTTGAATGCCCCGGATCGATTGTTCCAACAGCACCCGCTTGTTTACTTTTTTTAATATGCCAGTAATTTCAAGATGGTTCAGTGGTTTTGTAATGTAGTATTCCGCCCCTAAATGATACGCCTCTCCAATTAGTTCCTTCGTTTCTACTTGAGAAATCATCACAAACTTTCCTTGAAATCCATCAGCAAGAGCCCGGATCGTTTCAATTCCGTCCCTTATTGGCATGAGCAAATCAATTAAGACAACGTCTGCTTTTTTTAATGACAACAAGCCATTATCCACTAACGATCCGTCCTCCGCTTCTCCCACCACGGTTCCTAAATCTTCGTCTTCAATCATTTCTATCAGCATTGCTCGAATGGCAATATCGTCATCTATAATGAAATAATTCATCTCGCTAACCCTTTCTCGATCATCGCATTCATTGGAAGTTCTAAGATAAATACGGTTTCTTTATAGTTATCCATAAGCCTGATATGTCCTCCCCATTTTTCAACCGTTTGTTTCACATACGATAAACCGATACCCGTCGAAGGGTTTCCAGCCGCATCAAATTTCTTTGTAAAGC
>JAPSKD010000368.1 GCA_031177865.1 Bacillus sp. (in: firmicutes)
ACAAAGCAACCATGTTCATACAAAAAATCTGGCATGTCCAACTAGTTGTTCCCATAACATAATATAACTACTATTCTCCATTAATAGTAAAAAAGAAGGATGCGATCAGATGAAAAAAATCTATTTGTTATTAGGAATATTACTCCTCCTCATTCTAGCTTTTGGAATATATCAGTATACTAATCCGAAGGTACAGGAAAGTATTACGTACTTCCCTATTGACCCAAATGTAACCTTCAAAACAGCACAGACAACACTTACATTAATGAATCAACAAGCAAAAACTATTCTTTGGAAAGAACATTCCACTCTTGACCGTACAGCCTACTTAAGACAGGATGCTGCCTTGTTATATGCCAATGGCCGCTTATTAGAGACATTATGGAATTGGCAACAAAATACGGCTGTACTCGAGCAGGAGAAAAGAATCAAGCTTGCTAAAAGTATGCTTTTACAAGCGATTACTTTTCACCATGCGGAGCTTCATGAAAAGGAAGATCAAATTTATAGCTCACAAGCAATGTCATCGGATCAAATTCACTTCATTACAGCTGATGCAGATGAAGTAAATATCAAGAAACAGCTGGACGAACAGACCGAAAGAATGCTTCAACTAAGCTGGAACAAAGGACTGCGCCATTTTGCAATAAATTTGAAAAACTATCAGGCATTTCCCCTAAGCCAATTCAATGAACTGGCAAAGGATGCATTGCCTGGTTTTACAAAATCAGAGACTGATGCAATTGTAGGTAATCTTTGGGAGGGCTTATATAAAAACTATATTCTAGGTATAAAAAAAGCAGACGGTACTAGCGAAAATCCCAAAGGCAGTACCCTTCCGCTTATTTTAATTGCAACGGATAAAACTCATCTATTGGTATTAACAGAAACTGCTTCCGGGGAGCCTATTCTCCTTCGGCAGATGATTGGATAATTTGATTAACTATATCGGAATGTTCACTTAGCTCGGGTTCTAATTCTAATGCCTTCTCTACATTCTTTTTTGCCTGTTCTAAATCATTCTCTTGGAAGTAAATTATTGCAAGATTAAAGTATGCTTCAGGTAAGTTTGGTGACAATTGTATCGCTTTTTTATAATGAGCTTTTGCCTCTATAAACATATTTTTCCTTTCTTCCACAAAAGCTAACGTAAAATAGAATTGGGCAGGAAGGTCCTTTGTGATTTTCTCATATCTCTTTAAAACACTGTATGCAGCTTCATAATTCTCATTTTATACACATAGTCTTGTACCAACAATATATAGCTTTCATCCCTTGACTTGACCTTATCGCTATACGCATAGGTTAATGATCCCCAAATAACTGCGCTTGATATAACCAAAAATAGAATTTGTAAAAATGGTTTTTTCTTTTTAGAAAAATGCATAATTCCTGCAGCCAAAAAGCCCCCTGCTAAACCACCTAGATGACCTGCTTCATCAATTCCTGGAATGGTAAAACTTATAATAATATTAAAAACCAGAATTCCTATCACACTAGCACCCATTGTGCGGGAGAATAATTTAGGATATGTTATTCCAAAATATAGCAAGGAACCAAAACATCCGTAAATGGCTCCACTTGCACCTGCCGATACCGATTGACTAAATAGAAAACTAGCAATAACCCCAGCAGCGCCGGCAAAAAAGTAAATTATTATAAATCGGAAACTTCCATACATTCTTTCAATAGCTGCTCCTAAAAAATACAATGAGAATGTGTTCATCACCAAATGCGTAAAACCAATATGTAGAAAGATAGGCGTAAAGAATCGCCACCATTCACCCTCATATAAATAAAAATTATATTTTGCGCCGTACTTTATTAATGTGATGTTATTGGTACTTCCTCCTTTTATTTCTAAAAAAAGAAATACAGCAACCTGAATAATCATAAAAACATATGTAAAAACTGGCTTACCATTAGAAAAAATTGCTCTTTCTGCTTTTTCTTTTTTTACAGCAAACTCTAACGCTGCCTTTTTTTGTATCTCTATATCTTCCTCAGAATATTCATCATAAACCGGGAAGGAGACTTCCTTTTCTAGTCTTGCTGATAAAAGTTTAAATCCTGACTCGTATTGGTCGCTTGTCAATAATACCGAGTTAACCCTTGTTTTCTTTCCCTGAGAAAATAAGTATGGATCTTTCAACGGGTATTCATAGTCATCAACAGGAGGAAATTGACTAATGTAGATATTAACAATTGAAAGCTCCCCTCGACCAAGCTGTTTTCTAACCTTTTCACCATTTAAGGCTGTAAATTCTATATCTCTTTGCATGGAGTTGCTCCAGTCTAAATCCTGCCGTAATAATCGAACGATTGGAGCTTTTTTATTTTCTAGTCTTTCCAGCCATAATTCTTTTTGATTTTCAAATAATTGAATGATCCGGTAGTCTTGCTCCGAAATGAAGAAATAAGCTAATCTCCAAAAGATGTAATCTTCTTTATTGGTCAATACCCCCACTACTTTCTGTTAGGACTATTTTTGTATCCATTTTTCACTAGTTTATTTCATTATAAACGACCAAACAAGCCTAATAATGACTAAACAAGTTGGCATTTTGTTAAACAAAAAAACCATCTGTGGTTTTCACCATTCAGATGGTCTTTCAGTCGGTCCTCCAAATACAGTCTGCATCATTTTTGTTTTTACACCTGGAAAGCTGAAAATCGAACCTACAGCTATTTGGCGCATCCAGCCGGATTTGAGTATAAGGTTAAAAATCCGATATCTAAAACGGTATGCAAAATAGCCAATTGACCCAATCATTAATATGGATGTCAACATACGAGACATTCTCATCCCTCCTACCCATATTGTGTGAGCAGGAGTCAGTTTTTATCCAACCCTTTTTTAGTATTTACTTAACACAGGGTCCATTGTTTCCTTCAGTACCTTTACAGAGTTCGAAAATTTTTCCTTTTCTTTTTTATTCAGATCAAGTTCAACGACCTCTCTGATTCCACTGCGATTTACCACTGCAGGGACGCCAATATAGACGTCATTATGACCGTATTCCCCATCTAAATAAGCAGAAACAGTTAAAACTGAATTTTCATTCCGTAATATCGCTTTTGTTAGCCGAACGAGTCCCATCGCAATTCCATAATAGGTGGCACCTTTTCGTTCAATAATATGATACGCTGCGTCTCGAACATTGATAAATATATTATCAAGGTCCTCCTGGTTCGTTTCATGCTTACTTGTCCATTCGGATATTTTCATTCCGGCAATATCTGCGTGGCTCCATACTGGAAGTTCCGTGTCTCCATGCTCCCCAATAATGTAGGCGTGAACGTTACGTGTATCAACATCATAATACTGGCCTAATAAAAAGCGGAATCGTGCAGTATCTAAAATCGTACCCGAACCAATTACACGTTCCTTAGGAAGCCCGGAAAATTTCCATACTGTATATGTCAAAATGTCAACAGGATTCGTTGCAACCAGGAAAATACCATCAAAACCACTAGCCATGATTTGCTCAACAATCCCTTTAAAAATTCTGGTGTTCTTCTCTACTAGGTCGAGACGTGTTTCACCTGGCTTTTGATTAGCTCCTGCGGTGATCACAACTAGGTCAGCTTGATCGCAATCTGCGTAGCTGCCATACCAAATTTTGGTTCGTGAAGGCGCAAATGGCAGACCATGATTTAAATCCATCGCATCCCCTTCAGCTTTGGCTTCGTTTAAATCAACTAACACTAATTCTTCTGTTATTCCTTGATTTAGTAGCGCAAAAGCATAGCTTGAACCGACAAAACCTGTTCCAACCAGGACGACTCGATTTACTTTTACCATGATATTTCCTCCTCTGGGCATAGTGGATATATTAATAAATTCATTGCTCTTTTATTGTACATTAGTTCACAAGTATTTATCAGTTATAATCAGACCTCGAAACCGTTGTCATTGTAACTATTTTGTTACAAAATAAACAACAATCATTGCTAACAGAGCAGCAATAGAACCAGACAAAAAATTCACCATATCATTATCCACTAAATGATACCCTTTTATTCTTTTGGCTGCCGTTTGACAATGGACTTTTTTCTCTGTTGCCATTCCACATTTATTGCAGATGTAAACCTGTTGATAATAGGCACCAAATAAGGTATCAATAACATTGCCTAAAAAGCCGAACAGGAAAATGACAAAGAAGTAAAACAGCTGTAAATGAAAAAGCCAAGCACCTGCAAAAGCAATTAGCAAGGAACCAAAGACGGCAGCAGTGGTCCCTAATAAACTCACAGCTCCTGAGGTTCCTTTTTCGATTGGCTTAAAAGTACGTATGTATACCGGTTTTCTTTTACTTAAGGTACCAATTTCTGATGCCCAGGTATCTGAGTTCGAACTAGCAAGGCAAACGATAAACCCAATCAGCCAAACCAAGTCCTGTTGAAGACAATATATAATACTGATTAACGCAGCAGAACCACCATTTGCTGCCACCTGCCGCCAATCTCTAGTAGCTCCCTTTGCTAATTTTTCTTCAATATCTTTTTTTGCTGAACTTTTATATTTCGACCATAGGCTGGATGTTATAAAGAATAATCCAAGTAGGAGAAGACCTTTTATTCCAAACCCGAAATAGACAGCTGCCCCTGTTATTACTGCAGCAATGGCGCCATTACTACTTAATGACCGTTCTGAATAACCTGCAATCCCACCTAAAATAATGATCGTAATAATGATTATAGTTTGAATCATTTTATTTTTATGACCTCATCATTTGTGATAATCTTTGAGACTGGAATATCATGCTTTTCAATAGGAAATTGTGGAATAACTTGGAAGTCAAATGCAAGAGATAGTGTTTTTCCGTTATAATCCGTTAAATAACGATCATAG
>JAPSKD010000369.1 GCA_031177865.1 Bacillus sp. (in: firmicutes)
GGAATGCCGTTGTATCACATTCAGATCGGCTATTGACGATACTTTTTGCGGGAATTAATTGAATATCTTCATAATCGAATACATTTTCCATAGTAATCCTCCTATTGAAAACAAAGCTGATACGCACGTCCATTGCAAGGATAGGTTTTTCAGTTTCAATCGATCTTATACAAGCAGCTCTGGAAGCATTATTAAAAAAGAGCTTAGAAAATTCCTAAGCTCAATGGATAATAGGGGGTCGAATTGTGAGGGTTCGACCACTTTAATTTTATACAATTCTGTTTATTATTTCAACTTATTAAAGTGAAAACGCATAAAAGTGATAATGCAATAAAAACTTACCCTCGGACTAACATGAATTATAAGACATATCTCGCTTTGGCTATTCCCCCCAGTATTTCAACTATAGGGGCCATGACATAGCGGTAGCGGGACAGATGGTGGATCCTTCATATATTGCTGCAGTGGCAGTAGGCATCTTTTTAATTGTGATTAAAACACCCCATTCTCATTAGGCGATTCATCTGGTATGGGCTGACCTACATCCCAAAGTTCAGCAATCTTGCCGTCTTGAAACCGAAAGATATGTACAACTGCTCCACCGAGGTCCTTAGAGTTTTGCTTCATATGGGAATGAACGGCAACGGTTTCATTTTCTTGGATTGCAAGTTTGACTTCAAGTATTTTGCTGGGGTTTTGCCCTGCATTCTCTTCCATCGCGAGCATGAGTGAATCGGCATCGCCACGGAAATAGGGATTATGGTGGGAAAAATCTGGGCTGATGTAACGCTTGTAGGCTTCACGGACTTGGCCTGATGCTACGAGCTGCAGAAAAGAAACAGCTTTTTCTTCCAGTGATATATTTGACGATGATTGCTGCTCTGTACTCATTTGAATCATCCTCTCATCTCATTAATGAATTTAATTGAAGTATAAGTTATAGATAACCTAATGACAATATGTTGCGGTAAGGAGAATCTCGGTTAGTTACTTATTTTAATTTAGAGTGAGCACTTTATTAATTTGTGATATATTTTAGAAAAAAGTTATAAAGGAGGCAGTTAGCTTGAGTATCCATTTTGAAGTGAAAAGATCCATTCAGGTATCTGCACAAAATGCCTACAAAGCTTTAATCGATCTTGATTCGGCAAAGAACTGGATGAATGGTCTAGTTGGAATAGAGCGGGGGGATAGCGGGCCATTAAAAGTGGGAAGTCAGTGGAAAGAGACAAGGAAAATGTTTGGAAAAGAAGCTGCTGAACATTTTGAAGTTGTCGAACTCGATGAGCCCAATAAAATTGTGCTGCGCTGTGATGGAACCAAAGGAACAACAGGCAAAGGAGAGTTTATATTTACATACATAATCGCTTCAGCAGGTGCTGCTTCAGAAGTTACTTTACTTGGTGAGATAAAGGGACTCACAGGCTTTTCAAAATTGTTTGGAAAGATGATGGCTGGAGCCTTTAAGAAAGCCTGTGCGAAAGATTTGGATGCTTTAATAAACTATTTAGAAAAGTGAAAATAATAATTAAAGGGAGTAGTATGTTATGTCAATCATTGATAAATTAAAGCTTAATAAATACAATAATTTGGCTGTGCTCAACCAGCCAAGTGACTATGCTGTATTTAATGAATACAAAACCACTTTATCAGGTGAGCATGATGCAATCTTTATCTTTGTAGAAACCCTTGATGAAATGACAGAGTTTTTCCGAAAAGTGAACGTTGAGGAGCAGCTGCTCAAAAAAGGATATTTATTTTTCGCATATCCAAAAAAAGGGAATGAACGCTATGATACATATGTTCATAGAGATGATATTTTTCCGGCGATGAAAGTGGGAGAAGATGGGTATGTGGAAAATACCGATGTGAAATTCTCGCGGATGGTGAGTATGGATGATGTCTTTACGGTTGTTGGATTGAAGCGTGAAAAGAAGAAGGAGAAAAAATCATCCGCTCCTAGTCAATGTGTCGCTGATTATGAAAATAACGTGTATGATATTGAAGAAATCTTAGCAGATCATCCAAATGAATTGAAATTTTATCAGGAACTAACCCCAGGTTACCAAAAGGATTGGGCTCGCTACATCTTTTCTGTTAAACAGCAGAAAACTCGTGAGAAACGCGAAGCGCAAATGGTCGATATTTTATCACAAGGGTATAAATCCATTGATTTGTTTAGGCAAAAGAAGAAATAATATGGTTCCTGCTCCAGGCTACTTAGTAATTAGGGGCAGGAACCATTTTTAAACTATAAATTATTTATCTCACCTAGAAATACATTTAGTTCATCAACAGAGATAAATTTATATGCATACCCATAGCAGATCGGTTCATTGCCCGTATGTTCCCGTTTTGGGAATTCCCGGAGAGCCGTGCTATGTCGCAGACCTGTCGATTTTTCCTTCAGTTCATTTTTTCCTTCAACTGTTTCTGGGTTTAAAACGATAGTGATTTCTTTGTTTGGAAGTAAATAAATGACTTCATTGTTTATGATATTTTTAAATTCAACGGCTTTTGGTGTTTCCTTCATCGTTTTGAATTTGTTTAAACCAAACGTATTATGTATGTTTCCCATATATCATTCACCTTTCAACGTAATTACATGCCTAATACTATTATAAGGTACATATCTTATTAAAACTATTTTAATAGATAAAGAATTGCTTATTTTGGAAATCCTTTCAGAGGTTTTGCGCTCTTCTTTTTAGTGCTATTCACTTCGTTCTGTTTTTACCATTGTTGCACATTCTTTCGCGTCATAAAGCTTTTTCGTACACAATAGCTATGTGAACTATTAAATCTAGTAGAAATGAACTGAATTTTCATAGGCTCCTGCATCAAAATTATATTTTGGTAATTTTTTACTATTAAATCGACAGTTTTTTTAATATATAAATAATTCTTATTATTCATTCAAATTATATTCTCCTATTCTATAATTTAGAGTATCTAAATAATAGGAGGTTCAAGGATTGAAAAAAAAGCTGCTTGCACCCGTATTGTTGTCATCCGTCTTATTGGCGGGTTCGATTCCGGTAAATGTTTTTGCCCAGCCGGCATACTCGGAAAAGGACCATCATCTACAAGCTTCCAAGGAGTGGGATGAGAAAGCAAATGTTCCTTTCTTTGTGAAAGAGCGATTTGCTGAGAAATTTTCTTCCAGCTCTCCTTCTAATGCATTAACTTATTTAAAGAAGCACCAGGATAAAACAGGTATCAAAAACCCTGATAAAAATCTGAAAGTGAAAGATGTACAAAAGGATGACCTCGGTATGACTCACGTTCGTTTTAATCAGACAGTCAACGGTTTAGCCGTAGAAGGATCCGAAGTAATTGTTCATTATAATAAGCATAATGAAGTAGTAACCGTAAATGGAAGAATAAATCAGGCCATTGCCGATGATGCTGTGAACACCACAGTTTCCTTAAGCAGTGAGGCTGCAATCAAAGAAGCGTTATCTGCTGTAAGCGCACCATCAGAACTTACATATGAGCCGGCATCGGAGCTTGTTGTCTATCCATTTGAAGGGAAAAATCATACTGCTTATAAGGTAAATGTAAACTTCATGGGGGATGAGCCTGGAAACTGGTTTGTGTTTGTAGATGCAAAGACAGGTAATATTATTGATAAATACAATGGCATAATGCATGCTGAAGAAAATAAAACACAAAAAGGTTTTGGTAAAGGGGTTCATGGGGACCATAGGGAGCTGCATATTTCCCGAGTGAAGGAAGAGGGATCAGGAACAAAGTTTGCTTTAGCGGATTATTCTCATGAAAATCTTGATGGAATCTTTACATTTGATTCTAAAAATGATTGGGATTCAAATAATGATGCTCTTTTTGTCGGGAATTCCGCTGCGTTTATAGGGGACTATGACCGAGCCGCAGTAGATGCACATTATAATTCCGAGAGAGTATATGAGTATTTCAAAAATGAGCATGGCCGCAATTCTCTAGATGGGGAAGGAATGGCTATCAATTCTTATGTTCACATGGGCACTGATTACAATAATGCTTTCTGGAACGGCCGATATATGGCTTATGGAGATGGGGATGGTGAGTTTTTTATTTCATTATCAGCTGGCCTTGATGTTGCTGCTCACGAAATGACTCATGGAGTAATCACTCATACTGCTAACCTGGCATACCGGAATCAATCTGGAGCCCTAAACGAATCATTTGCTGATGTTTTTGGTGTACTTGTTGACGATGGAGATTGGGAAATGGGAGAGGACATTATGGCACCTGCTGCTAAAGCTGATGGTGTAACGAGATTGCGCAGCTTAAGTAATCCTAACAGTGTTGTCGTAAGTAACCCGCAAAGAGCAGCTTATGGCAGCGGAGTCTATCCGGCTCATATGGATGAATATTATGACATGCCTCTAAGTGTCGATAATGGCGGTGTCCATGTGAATTCTTCCATAACAAACCATGCAGCTTACCTGATTGGCCAGGAACTTGGCAGGGAGAAGCTGGGGAAAATATATTACCGTGCTTTAACTGTTTATTTAACCTCTAATTCTGACTTTAGCGATGCACGCCAGGCAATTGTTCAGTCTGCCATTGATCTTTATGGAGAAGACAGCGGGGAAGAATCTGACGTTAATGCTGGATTTGATGCGGTGGGAATTTACTGAGTAATATTTAGGTAGTAAGGCATTACTCACTTGAGTAATGCCTGTTTTATTTATGGAAAAGAAAACCCTAGGCTAGGCCTAGGGTTCAGAAAAGCTTTCAGCGTGGTATTAAAAAAACTCTTCCGTGATGCTAGAATATTTTTGGTTCGCCAACCAACATATCAGCATACG
>JAPSKD010000370.1 GCA_031177865.1 Bacillus sp. (in: firmicutes)
AAAGCAGGGCTAAGTCTCTATTCCACTGCGATTCCGTTAATGCTTAGAAAAGATGTAAGGGATTTTATCCTAAAGTGTAATCAATTAACCACCGATTTGTTAGTAACCCTGAATGATACATTAAAAGAAAAGGGGTATTTAACGAGACCACCTGTGATTCCTGTTCCAGAAAAGGTGGAATTCGTCCAAAAGGAAAGCTATTTTAATGGTTTCTTAGGTCATGTCCGTCCTTTGCATGGTCTGGAGATTGCTCATTTATACGATAATATGGAAAATAACTCAACAAGCAAAGTGCTATTAATGGCATTTGGACAGGTGGCTAAAAATCAAAAAGTTAAAGATTTTATGCACCGTGGAAAAGAAATTACTATGAAGCATATTGAAGCGTGTAGACAACAGTTACATAAAGAAGATTTACCTGCACATCCATTATTAGATGACTTAGTAGAAAACTCAACATTTGCCCCATTTTCAGATAAATTAATGATGTTTCATAAAATTGATATGTTCAGCATGAAAATCAGATCCTATGCGAATGCTTCATCGCTTAACGGGCGGCATGATATTGGAGTAATGTACAGCAAATTTTTATTGGATATAGGGCTTTATGTACAAGATGGTGCCAAGATATTTATAGATGAAGGTTGGATGGAAAAACCTCCGCAAGCACTGGACCGTGATTCCATGTCTTCGAATAAATAACATTAAAAAAAGAATTAGTTACCTGCTCATTCTTTTTTTAATGTTATTTTTCCCAAAGTTCTATCCATCTGCCTTCTGGATCTGCAATCCAAATAAAGGTCCCAAACTCACTTTTTTCAGTTTCCTTAAGTAAAGGAATCCCTAGTTTTTTGAGGTGCTTTAAACATTCATTTATATCTTTAACCTGAAAGTTTAACATCACCTGCTGTTCAGTTGGAAAATAATGACTATCCTCTTTAAAAAGTGAAAAGATGGGTTGATTTCCTTCTTGAGAAGGAAGAATGGTACCATTCCATTCGTTATCCAAACTTATTCCTAATACTTCACTATACCATTTTTTCAGTTCATTGATATTTCTAGACCTCCAAAAGACACCGCCAAAACCTATTACATTCATACACTCACCTCAACTATTTCTTACCTACTAAATTCTATTTCAATCCCTCTTGTCCTTTATTTTTATAATCATTTTGTTTTTCCAATTTATTTACAGTATTTTTCTCTTTAAAAATATAGTCGAATTCATGAAAATTTAGTATGATGTAGTAATGTATTGATTCTTGAACAAAGCGAGGATAATAAAAACCATGAGCTTATTAACTGTTGAAAATTTATCTCATACATTTGGGGACCGTACGTTATTCAAGGACGTTTCCTTTCGATTATTAGCTGAAGATCATGTTGGTCTTGTCGGTGCCAATGGCGTTGGTAAATCAACTTTAATGAATATTATTACTGGTCAACTGATTCACGACAGCGGTCGTGTCGAATGGACTCCTGGTGTGCATTACGGATATTTAGATCAGCATACTGTCCTAACCCCTGGTAGAACAATGCGCGATGTTCTGCGCGATGCCTTCCTACCTCTTTTTGAAAAAGAAAAGGAATTAAATGAAGTCATTGCCAAAATGGGTGACGCGACACCTGAGGAGCTTGAAGTTCTGTTAGAAAAAATGGGTGAAATTCAAGACGCCTTAGATGCAGGTGGATTCTACTCCCTTGATATTAAAATTGAAGAAGCAGCACGCGGGTTAGGATTGGACGCAATTGGTTTAGACCGTGATGTAGCAGCGCTTAGTGGTGGACAGCGTACAAAAGTACTTTTAGCAAAGCTTTTGCTTGAGCAGCCAAAAGTTCTTTTACTCGATGAGCCAACAAACTATTTGGATGTTGAGCATATTCGCTGGTTAACGAATTATCTAAAAGAATACCCTTATGCCTTTATCTTAATCTCCCATGATACGGAATTCATGAATCCAGTATCCAATGTTATTTTTCAATTGGAATTCTCTAAATTAACTCGATATACTGCAAGCTATGAAAAATTCCTTGAGCTTGCAGAAATCAATAAAAATCAGCATATTAATGCGTATGAAAAACAAATGGAATTCATTAAAAAACAAGAAGATTTTATTGCGAAGAACAAAGCACGATATTCTACTACAGGTCGTGCAAAAAGCCGTCAAAAGCAGCTTGATCGTTTAGAAAGAATTGACCGTCCTGAAACAGCCGTAAAACCTACCTTTGGTTTCAAAGAATCACGCAGCAGCAGCCGTTATGTATTTGAAGCGATGGATTTAGAAATCGGCTACACTCAACCGTTATTGCCGAAAATGAGTATGACACTCGAACGCGGCGAAAAAGTTGCGATTATTGGTTGTAATGGTGTTGGTAAATCAACTCTTCTTAAAACGATGCTTGGAAAAATTGAACCTATAAATGGTAAGGTTGAACGCGGTGATTTCCTCTTCCCTTCTTACTTTGAGCAAGAAGTTAAAGCAGGAAATATTACGCCGATTGATGATGTTTGGAACGCCTTCCCTTCTATGGATCAACACCAAGTACGAGCAGCACTTGCACGCTGTGGATTAAAAAACGAGCATATATCTCGTCCAATGAACCAGCTTAGTGGTGGCGAGCAGGCAAAAGTACGCCTCTGTAAGCTTATGATGAATGAAAGTAACTGGATTTTGTTCGATGAGCCGACAAACCATCTGGATGTGGTGGCGAAGGAAGAACTCAAACGCGCCTTAAAAGAGTATAAAGGCACAGTCGTTTTAGTATGCCATGAACCTGATTTTTACGAGGATTGGGTAACCAAAGTTTGGAATGTCGAAGAATGGTCACAAACAATAAACGCATAGAGAAACTTCAATCTCCCGCATAATATGCGGGAGATTTCTTTATTATCGAGGGTTTGATCATATTATCCTATTGTTACTATCGGTATTTTAGATAGCGATTGATTTATTAAATAGATAAAATGAATTTAATAGAAATAAACTATTCTTTATAATTGAAATGGTAAGTACATAACTACGGTGTTAAAACGACAAATCTATGAGGTGCATGATTTATGAAAAAATGGTTAACTGGTATTATTTTATTTATGCTTGTTTTTTCATTAGCAGCCTGTGGGCAAACTGAAGATAAAGCAAATGTAGAAAAAGAAGGAAATAAGGAAGCAAAAACAGAGGAAGTATTTAAAATAGGTGCCATTCCCGATCAAAATGCTGCTTTCCTTCAAACAGGAATGGATGCAGTTGCTAAGGAGTTAAGTGAAGAAACTGGCATGAAGGTAGAATTTGTCCCTTCTGTTGATTATGCAGCATTAGTTACAGGATTCCAACGTGGTGAAATCCATTTAGCATGGTTTGGCGGTTTAACAAGTGTTCAGGCAAGAAATCTTGTCCCAGAAGCTGAATCCATTGTGCAGCGGCCACGTGACGCAGAGTTTAAATCTGTATTTATTACTCAAGAAGGCTCAGGAATTAGTACATTAGCTGATTTAAAAGGAAAATCATTCACATTTGGCAGTGAAAGCTCCACATCAGGACATTTAATGCCTCGTTATTTCTTAACGGAAGAAAGCATTGACCCTAACACTGATTTTAATGGAAAGCCTAACTTCTCAGGCTCGCATGATACAACTTACAAATTAATCGAATCTGGTTCTTTCCAAGCAGGTGCTTTGAACATCTCCGTTTGGGAAGCAGCTGTAAAAGAAGGTAAAGTGGATACAAACAAAGTGAAAGTGTTCTATACGACTCCAGATTATTATGATTATAACTGGACAATCAATAGCAATGTGGAAGAAGTGTTTGGCAGTGACAGAGAGCAAAAGGTTAAAGACGCACTACTTGCAATGCCAGGCGACTCAAAAGCGATTGCTGACTTATTCCAAACCGACAAATTTATTGAAACAAAAAATGGTAACTATGAAAAGATTGAAAAAGTAGCAAAAGAATTAGAGATTATTAAGTAGCAGGTGTTGTAACATGTCTACCAAAACGATGATTGAAGCAAAAAACATAACAAGACATTTTGAGCGGAAGATAGCCTTATCTTCCCTTTCTTTTTCTATTAAACAAGGTGAATTGGTTGCATTAATTGGCCCCAGCGGCGCAGGAAAAACGACTTTATTGAATTCGATTGCAGGTCTTGCTCCTCTTCAAAGCGGCGAGCTCCTAATAGACAGTCTGCCCCTTGCCGATTACAAACGTGGAAAGCCGTTTGCAAAAAAAATTGGTGTCATCCGCCAAGCGTTCGATTTAATTGGTCCTTTAGCGGTTATTCATAATGTGCTGGCAGGCAAATTATCCGATTGGGGATTATTCAAATCATTATTTTCACTACTGGTCCCTCAAGAAAAAGAATCAGCCCTTAAGGCTCTAGATAGAGTCGGGCTCAGAGATAAATCATACGAAATAACTGCTACATTGTCAGGCGGTGAACAACAGCGTGTGGCAATGGCAAGATTAATGGTACAGAATCCAGAGATCATTCTAGCAGATGAACCAGTAGCGTCACTCGACCCTGCTCGTGCCGACGATGTGCTTTCCGTACTGACAAAAATTGTTTCAGAGGAAAACCAAACGTTAGTTGCCAGTCTGCATTCAGTGGAATACGCACGTAAGTATTTTACAAGAATTATTTCTCTCAAAAATGGCGAAATATTTTTTGATTTGCCAACAGAAAAAGTAAGTGATGAGCTGTTACATGAGCTTTATCAGCTTAAGGAGCAGGATTAACATGATGAAGCTGAT
>JAPSKD010000044.1 GCA_031177865.1 Bacillus sp. (in: firmicutes)
GTTTTGCTCTTGTTTCAGGACCTATAAAGTATACTTCCCAGGGTTCTGTCATTCGGTGATTTGGAGCCATCTTAGCTGCCTCCAGCCAGGAATAAATTAAGTCAAGATGAACAGCTTCGGATTTGAACTTTTTAATATTCCTCCGGCTTTTTATAACATCAAGGATATCCAATTTTTCCACTCCTTTATATGTTGAAATTCCAAGTGATTCTATTCACATCAATCTATCTTATGTTCCATTTTCTAAAATATTTATGTAGCCTAAATATTCCAAATATAATGAGTCACTAATTCTATGTACCTGAATAATATGTGTGCGAGGAGGCGAATATAATGAATAATCATCACTATGGACCTATTGGAAATCCAGGGTATCAAAGTCAAGAAGTCGGCGATAATCGGAATATCATGAATACATGTCAGCGTTATATGAATTACCATGTGGTTGGTCAAATGAGTGATGGCACTCAAATGAATGGTATTCTTCAAGAAATGGATAATGAAGGCGTTACTATGCTCGTTCCTGAGGATGTCGATGACGACTCCGATGATATGCGATATGGTGGATATGGCGGATACGGCAGACGTAGATTCCGTCGCTTTAGGAGACGCCGCTTTCCATACGCGGTCTTTGTATTCCCATATTTCTTTCCATTTCCTTATTACTATTAACGTAGAGAAAGCTCGCCAATCCGGCGAGCTTTTTGGTTAGTATTCTTTGTTCCTTCTAATTGATAATTGTGCTGTATTTCACCCTCATCTAAACTGAACAATCCCTTCTTATAACCAAGGACAATGAAAAAAATTGCTTGTGGTAAAGAAGAAACCCCCCCACTCTTGAGCTGGTATAAACACTGTTAATTGTGCTAAGTTGGTTGCGTCCCCTGCTGCATGCGGCTGAATCAAACTGATGATGAAAATATCATATGCTGTACTGGCAGATTCCACTAATAATACGGAAGCAATTAACAACACTAGGTTGTGGATTACCTTCTTTCTTCCTTTAATAAGCAACGCAAGAAACAAAATCCCAAAAGAGGCAAGCCACAATAAACAATAGGGATTACGCACCCATAATAAAAAATGAATAACGATGATTCCTAATAGTATATTGATAAAAAGTATATGTTTTTCTTCTTTTTAATGAACCAAAACGATACATATGCAATTAACGAAGCTATCGTATACCCTGCTGCTCAAGTAAAAACAGATAATCCAAATCGATTGTGTTCCGTGTGTCACTCCGTCTGCATTCATGTACACTGAAATTGATTCTACATTACCCCCAAATAAAGCCATAAATACGTGACCAGATTCATGGATCACCGTATTAATGATTCTAAAATAATCACCAATTATTGGAATTTGTATTAAGACGATTGCCAACCCAATGAAGAAGAAAAATTTCATACTAAGCTTTTGTTTTAAATATTCCATTTTACCTTCCCCTCTTTTTATTAAATTTGGCCTTTTATTACCATTTTTTTATATTCAGAAAAAATATATGCTTTATTATGTTTTTGCTAAAAGTAATTTATAGTCAATACTCCATTCGACAAACCAACAACCTTTATGTTAACATTAGGTTGTTGCAATTTACGTACAATGATTTTTTTATTAAGGAGGAATGACTTTGATAGAGTTTAAAAACATAGTAAAGAAATACAGAAATAAAACGATTATTAAGCCCTTCTCTATTGATATTGATGCTGGTCAATTAGTTGTTTTTATTGGACCCAGCGGATGTGGGAAAACTACATTGCTGAAAATGATCAACAAATTAATCCAGCCTTCAGCAGGTAAGATTTATGTTAATGGTAAGGATATCTCCAGAATGGATGCCATCGAGCTAAGAAGAAATATTGGTTACGTCATCCAAAATACTGGTCTCTTCCCTCATATGTCGATTAGAGAGAATTTAGAATTAATCCCAAAACTTAAAGGGCAAGACCCAGCTAAAATTGCGAAAAAAACAGAGGAACTACTCCAGGTAGTTGGATTAAATCCTTCTGAATATTTAGACCGATTTCCAAAGGAATTAAGTGGAGGTCAACAGCAAAGGGTTGGGGTAGCAAGAGCCTTTTCAACAGATTCAGATATTATTTTAATGGATGAGCCATTTAGTGCATTGGACCCTGTGACAAGAAACTCACTGCAAGATGAACTTGTTCAAATGCAAAAAGAACTTAACAAAACCATCATTTTCGTCACCCACGATATGGACGAAGCGATTAAAATAGCTGATAAGATTTGTATTTTAAAAGATGGTGATATTCTCCAATTCGATACCCCAGAAAATATTCTCAAGAACCCAGCCAATGAATTTGTTGAAGGATTTATCGGGAAGCGACGTGTTTGGAATAACCCTGAGTTGTTAATGGCTGAGGATATTATGATACCTAACCCTGTAAAGATTACCACGAAGCGAACCGTATTACAGGCAATCGAGATCATGAAAGCTAATAAGGTCGACAGCTTAATGGTGACAGACAAAAATAATATATTAATAGGTTTGGTGACCTTAAAAGGGATCCAATTGCTGAACCGAAATTCGGAGATTGATCGTGTAATGGAGAAAAATGTTCTAGCTGTTTCAGAGGATCATAACTTAATTTCCATTTTAGCAACAATGAATGAACATAAAATTGGCTATGTGCCTGTTATCAATCATTCGAAACAATTAACTGGACTAATAACGAGAAGCAGTATTTTATCGGCTTTAAGCAGCCAACTAATTGATTTGGAGGTGGCCTTTTAATGGGTGATTTTTATAATTATTTAAGTTCGAACTATGAACAGATTATTAATTTATTAGGTCAACATATTTATTTAAGTATTATATCTGTCTTAATTGCAGTTATTATTGGTATTCCGCTTGGTATTTTGATTTCAAGAGAACCAAAGCTATCGAAGCCAATTATTGGTACAACGAACGTCATTCAAGCGGTACCAAGCTTGGCGTTACTTGGATTCTTAATTCCCTTTATTGGCATTGGAAGTGCACCTGCCATTGTCATGGTTGTTCTTTATTCCCTTCTTCCAATCGTGAAGAACACCTATACAGGATTAACGAATATTGATGCTGACATTCTGGAAGCTGCCAAAGGTATCGGTCTGACCAAGAGTCAAACAATGAAAAAGGTTCAGTTGCCGCTAGCCTTTCCGATGATTATGGCGGGTATCAGAATTTCTGCTGTAACAGCTGTCGGATTGATGACTATTGCAGCATTTGTTGGTGCAGGCGGTCTTGGTTACCTCGTGTTCTCTGGTGTTCAGACTGTTGATAATTATATGATTCTTGCCGGGGCAATCCCTGCCTGTATTCTTGCCCTCCTGATTGACTTTATTGTTGGTAAACTTGAAACATCTTTTTCTTATTCGAATAAACGAAAGCCAGCAGCCAAAACCGGTAAACATATGAAGCGTTTAGTAATCGGATTTACTAGTATAATCATCCTTGCTGCAGGTGCATTTACTGTTTACTCAAAGACAAGCGCCGGGGATAAAATCGTCATCGGTTCTAAAAATTTCAGTGAACAGCTGATTCTAGGACATATGCTTGCTGATTTAGTAGAAAATAAGACTGATATTGAAGTAGAAAGAAAAATGAATCTCGGCGGTTCACAAGTAGCTTTTAGTGCAATAAAAAATGGCGACATCGATATGTATGTTGAATATACTGGGACCGGACTTGTAAATATTCTTAAGCAAAGCCCACAAAGTAATCCTGACAAGGTTTATGACTATGTAAAAAAAGAATTCAAAGAGAAATATAGAATTGATTTATTAAAACCACTTGGATTTAATAACACCTATGCTTTGGCAGTACGTCCAGATACAGCTCAACAATATAATCTAAGTACCATTTCCGATCTTGCCAAAGTAAGTGACAGCATGATTATGGGACCAACGATTGAATTTCCAAATCGTGAAGATGGATTAATTGGACTTTCGGAAACATACAATTTGAAGTTTAAAGACGTTCAAGCAGTGGACGGTGGATTACGCTATACAGCTCTTGATAATCATAAGAGTGACGTCATCGACGCTTTTTCAACTGATGGTCTCATTGAAGAATTTGGTTTGAAAGTGTTAGAGGATGATAAAAACTTCTTCCCTCCTTATTATGCAGTTCCCATTATCAAAGAAGAGACATTAAAGGAACATCCTGAACTTAAAGAAGCTCTTAATTCCCTTGCAGGAAAACTGACAGATGAAAAAATGCGTAAACTCAATTATAAAGTTGACAGCCTCAAGGAATCACCAAGAAAAGTGGCTACAGAGTTCCTAGAAGAAGAAGGACTATTGTAGTAAAAAAGCCGGCGCTGCCGGCTTTTTTAATCCTCCATAAAATGGACGACTCTCTCATATGTTTCATCATCACCAATAATAAGAAGTACATCCCCTTCTAGGATGAGGGCATATGGACCTGGAGAAATAATCAATTCACCTTTTCTCTTCATCCCTATGACTGTGCCTCCAGTATTTTGCCAAAATTTCACTTCAGAAATGGTCTGACCAATATGTACACAACCGGGCAATACCTCTACCTCAATCGGCGCTAATGGATTGGTATGCCGAAGCTTTGTGGAATAATCCATGATTTTTCTAACCGCATCAAAAAGCTCCTCTTCGATTTTCACTCGCTCTGCTATAAGACTGTTTATCTCTTTTTCAAGATCCTTTATACTCGCCAAATTCGAAAATCGATGAATATATTTATAGGCATTCTCACGCGAAGAAATAACAATCCCGCTGCCCTTTGTAGATTGAACGATCTCGACATCTTCCAATATCTTTATTGCTCTTCTTACTGTCTCTGGTGAAACTTTATATTCACTAGCCAATGTTGATCGCCCGTGAATCTTTTCACCTACTTTAAATTTCCCATCGTAAATTCGATTCGCTAAGTCAATTGCAATCCGTTCATAAGTTGGTATTTGTGCCCTCTGCATATATTCCTCCACTAAAGCTGTGTCTGATTTTTATACTTCCACTATACTCTAAAAAAAATGACGATGCGAATAGGAAGATTACTCTCCCAATACACAAAAAAGCGCCAGGCACCGAGGTGTCTAGCACTCATTTTTAAGAATCAAATCTTTCAAGTAATTCAATGATTACTTTAAAGTCCGAAGTAGTATCCATATAAGCATATCTGCCTTTTCCATTATAGAAGTTACCTGTTTGAATCACGGGATATCCCATATCCTCTAGAAGTTTAATTTTTTCCTCCATATTTTTTATAACAAACGAAATATGGTGAACACCCTCTCCATACGTTTCAAGGTGCTTTTTCCAGGTGCTTGGAGATTTACCTGGTTCAATTAATTCAATTTGAAGCAGCGAGGTGTTAATAAACATATATTTAGAATCGCCTTCGGTGGGCTCACCTTCAAATACAACTTGTGTAAGTTCGCTCGGTCCGGAATGAATAACTTGTTGTTTTTCAACCCCGAGTAGTTTACAGTAAGCATCAGCTGCCGCATCGAGATCCTTTACAACAATTGCCAGCTGCTTGACCTCATTGGTCCCGAGCAAAGGTTCATAGGATTCTGTGCTTGGCTCTGTATCCCGTGGTTCAGCACTTTCAAGGAGTTCAACTAATGTTTTATGATCCTTCAAGGTATCTACATATACATATCTGCCATCACTAGAAGTGAATTCACCACTTTGAAGTAAAGGATAGCCATTTTGCTCAAAAACAGGAAGCTTTTCCTTAATAGAATCAACATCAAATGCAATATGATGGATTCCTTCTCCAACTGTATCTAAAAATTCTCGCATTGTACCTGGTTCTTCGTTTGGCTCGATTAATTCAAATTGTACGGTTGGTGTATTCATAAACACTAGTTTACTTCGAGAATTCGTTGGCTTCCCGCGATAAACCACTTTGGAAACCTCACTATCACCTGTTAAGAACCATGCAGGTTTCGGAATCCCGAGAAGTTTAGCAAACATTTCGGATGTCTTTTCAATATCACGAACAACAAAGGCAAGTTGATTGATATCATTATTTCCAGCCAAAGGACTCTTTTCCGTTAACGATCCTTTCACAAATGGTCACCTCTATTTTCCATTTTTATTAACCTAGACCACGGACAGATAACCCTCCATCACTCGAGATAATTTCTCCAGTAATGGCTCTCGCTTTATCGGAAGCAAGAAGCAAATAAGCTCCAACGTGGTCTTCAGAAGACATTGCAATCCGAAGCGGGTTTCGTGATTTTATACTTTTTTCTTTTGTCTCGTTATCTACCGTTTTAACAAATGGCTGCAGCGGAGAAATGACATTTAGGGCTGTCAACGTTCCTCCCGGAGCAACAGCATTCACTCTTATATCAGGAGCAAGCTCAAACGCAAGCTGGCGCATTAAGCCAATTTGTGCGTGTTTGCTGGCGGTGTACCAGACTCCACCCCCATCAGGATAGAACCCCGCACCTGACACAGTGAAAATCATATTACCGCCTGTTTTCTTCAATTCCTCCACTGACGCCTTTGCCCCATTGAAATATCCCTTTACATTGATGTCAAACAGGACGTCATATGCATTTGACATTGCTTCGGGAGTAACTGTTTGGAATTTAGCAAACCCGTCAAACACACCAGCATTCGCTACAAATACGTCCAACTTCCCAAATGTTTCCACAGCCATTCGAACTGCATCAGCATGTGCTTGATAGTTCGTAACATCTCCCTCAATACATTGTACAGAATCACCAAACTGCCGCTTTAGTTGATTCAGTCCCGCCAATGATTTATCGAGAACGGTAAGCACTGCCCCTTCTTTCACAAAAGCCTCTGTTACAGCCTTTCCGATACCAGAGGCACCACCTGTCAAATAAACTGATTTACCACTTAACTGAGCCATATCACACTGCTCCTTCCTGCTGCTAAACTATTACACAAAAATAGCTAGATTTCGTGTATTAATCGTCGTTTGGTCGACAATGAAAAAGCGTTTCGACAGCTTCCATTCTCCATTTTCATAAATAAATTCATCTTGTCGTTCACCAGAGATTAAATCGTGATGAATATCTGTGCTCCGGCTGCGATAAATCATTAAATAACTGTTAACAACTGCCTTTTCATTAGGTACGTATTCCATTAACCTAACATTATTGACTAGCCGTCTAGTCCGAGAAGGCGGAATTTCTGCCCACGCATAATCTGTTTTTAGACGTTCCACACGAATTTTCAATAATTCAATATCATCATCAAACGCAAACATGTCCAACGCATAATCAGGGCGTTCTATCCCCTCCTTATTAACGCGAACCGGCATTTGATATTTTAAAGATGGGTGCATTAAACTAAACCACCCATCAAAATCGATATCATCTAACAGTTTCGCTTCCCGATAGAGCCATTGTTCAAACTCGTAGGTTGCCAGCATCCTCTCAATTGTCATAACTTCTCCCTCAATCCTTAAGTAGTTTTTGATAAAGGTCATGAAAAGTGTGAGAGCCATCTCACTTCGTCATTAAGTCAAGCCAGTATCGATAAAAATTTCGTTGATTAGCTTCAGTGAATTTATCATCATATACAACCCCAGGGCCAACGAATTCTGTTACTGGTTTACGGTGCAAGCCCATCGTATAGTTAAATGTCAGCTGTTTCACTAATGGCATCGTGCCAGAAGCTGCTGCAGTTATATCTGTAAAAACTTCCGTATCATCCTGTTCAAAAATACCAGAAGGGCTAAATGTTAGAATAAATGATTCACGTGATCGTCTTTTCCAATCCTCTGGAGCATTTTTCTCAACTAAGAACCAAGTAATTACTTCCATTTTATCTACTGAAATGGGTCTCCAAATTCGCATAGAAGTATTAGAGATTAACTGTCCTTTAATTTTGGTATGAGAAATTAAAAACGATAAATTAGGAAAGATGTTTCCAATCATATTTTTAAGATTTGATAGAACCTCATATTGTACTTCTGTTAAATTAGATTTGTATTCCTCTTTTAATTCCTCGGGAAAGGCAAAGTCTGGATTGGGTGTACCAAGGTTTAAGCCATGCCCATTGTTTGTGTGGATTTGATAACCTTTTTTCGAGTATGTTGCACTTGGCACCATTCCTAATTTGGCAATAGATCCGTGAGTAACCATCGTATGATAGGAATCACCTACGAAGTTATCTGCTCCGATTTTCCAATTTGAATGAATGACGAATCTTTGCGGCGGTCCCATTACTTCCATTTCTGCTCTTCCTGCAAAAATATCAATATACCATTTAAAATCGCCTAAAAAAGCCTCTAAAGACTCTGCTTCATCATTCCAAGTCCCAAACAATAACCCTTTATATGACTCCACTCTAATTTTGTGTAAACCCAGCTGCGATTTATCTAAGCTATCCCCGTAAATGTCCTTTTGCAGTGGAACACCCACACAATCTCCATTGTTTTTGAAATTAAAACCGTGGTATGGACAAGTAAATAATGACTTATTTCCGGCATCTGCGCGACAAAGCTTCATGCCCCGGTGTGTACACATATTATACAAGCCACGAATTTGATTATCAGAACCCCGAGAAATAATCACTGAATAGCCAGCCACATCCCTAGTGATGAAGTCATTTTTGTTCGGAATTTCTGATTCGTGTCCAATAAATATCCAAGTTTTTAAAAATACTTTTTTGTGCTCTAAATCATATATCGTTGGGTCACCTAGAAGATAGGCAGGAATGGATCCAGTTTCAGGTTGAACGGTTTCATTTAAGTATTCAATTGCTTCCTTTTGAGACATTTCTTCTAAATTTATGTTCGTTTTATACATGCCTAATCCCCCTAAACATAGATTGGTGCTGCCTCATTCAGGGGAAAAAGTAATTCAAACGTTTACCCCTGGATGTTAGTTATAAAATTTTTTAGCCAACTTGGATTACCGCATCTTTATTTCTTAATGATGACAAAACACTTAGTGCTGCCAAATAACTTGTTTTTGGATTGTTCGGCATTGGATCATTTTCAACCTTGATACTAAGTTGGCCAAATGAGCCTTTTGCTTCAATACTATGACTATTTTTCTCAATACTTGGGTCGGATATGATCTTAACTCTGGTTTTATCCGGTCCTAAGCCTGCTAGTGATAAAATGATAGCCACATTGATGTTTTTCGGGAATAGCTCAATTGCCTCTCTTGCCGACCCCTCAAAAAGGACTTGCTCTTTATCCAAAGGTGCGCCTGGTAAAGCCTGAGGAGGCTTCCTTGTAATAATCGAAACACTATTGAGTTCACCATTCGATTTCGCTGCCTTTAATACATCTAAACCACCAATTGCACCTGAGGGCAGGTGGATTTTCTTCCCATTAACCTTACAAATTTCCTCGAGTGATTGAAAGAATTTCAAATCACTTAGAGCACCTACACTGCTTAACACTAAATCCTTTCCGCTCCTTAGAATAGATGCCGCATTCTGTTTTACCACTTCAACAGTAGCAGCTTCGACTACTAAATCTACCTTTGATTGTAAAAGTGATTCAATATCTTCAAAGACTTCCGTATCAAATTCAGCTGCTAGCTGCTGAGCCGATTTTTGGTTGCGGGTATATATGCCAACTATTTTGGAATTTGCCAGAAGTTTATTGGTATTTATACTTTGAAGAAGGAATCTGCCAATGTTTCCGCCGCCGATTAATCCGATTTTCATCTGATGTGCCTCCTTCTCAGTTGGCTAACCCATAGGAATCTGCAAAGTACTCTAACCCACAGTGCCTTATTTCACGAGATAGTCCACTCTCTTTTAGACCTGGGAAATCAAGATGGAGGTCTTGGAAAACGGTATGGTTATTATGAAAAACAGCCCCTGCTTCTAATTGGTCTGCTAATTGGATTGCCAGTTCTTCGTCCTCGGTCCAAACCGAGGCTCTTAAGCCGAATTCACTATCATTTGCAAGCTGAACGGCTTCATTTAAATTTGAGAAAGGGAGAATAGGAATGACAGGTCCAAATTGTTCAGCACGAACAATTTCACTATTTTGATCTACACCGGTAATAATCGTTGGTAATATAAAGTAGCCTTGATCCCATGATTCAGGATCTATCTGAATTCCAGATGAAATGATAGTTGCACCCGAATCTGCTGCACGTTCAATTAATCCTTTAACATAGTCATATTGCGATTTATTATTTAATGGTCCCATCTCAACATCAGGCTGAATACCGTTCCCAATCCTGATTCTTTGAAATTCTATCTTTAGCTTTTCTACGACCTCTTCATATCTTGATTCATGTACATAAATCCTTTTTATAGCTGAGCATACCTGACCTGCAGCACGAAGTACACCGAATCGAAGACGTTTAATACTGTCCTCATCAAGATTGGCATCTTCAAGAATAATGGCTGCATCATTTCCACCCAGTTCCATATAGAGGTTCTTTACTGTACCTGAAGCTGCACGCATGATATCTTTTCCAGTTTCAGTACTGCCCACGAAAGCAATCGTCTTTACTCTTGGGTCAGAACAAAGTGCCTCACCAATCACACTGCCCGAACCTGTTACGACATTTATAACTCCCGCTGGGAAATAGGAAGCAACTACCTTTAAAAATGACATAATTGTCAGAGGACAATTTGTAGCTGGCTTAACCACAACCGTGTTTCCAGTCAAAACTGCTGGAATCACACGCTTAAAGGTTAAAATCATAGGGGAGTTCCAAGGTGAAATAACGGCAGTGACACCACGTGCACGTTTTCGAATTTGCACCTTTTGATTGCCTGGCAATACTTCAGGCTTCCACCACTCAAGAAGTTCATCTGCTGCCTGGTGCATAATATCTACACAGCGCAGCAAATCTTTCTTTGCCTCCACTAGTACTTTTCCATTCTCACGTACTAGCAATGTTACATGCTCTTCAACTAGTGCTCTTATTTCTTCAGCTGCCAAGTGCATGTTGCTTACTCGTTCTTCAATATCACTACGAGACCAGGTCTTGTATGCTAATTCGGCAGTAGCTATCGCATGGTCGACATCTGACTCGGAGCATAAAGCAACTTCTCCGACTATTTCATCTATATTTGCTGGATTGATGACATTAGCTTTTTTCTCTGCTTCATACCAATTGCCACCCATCAAGTATTTACCTGAAACAAATGGATATGTTGAAATCATTTTTTTCCCCCCTAAAGTTTCCTTGGTTTAAATGCATCTGCTGCACCTGGAGGTCCTCCAAATGGCTTAGCCATTGGTCCCACTGCTTCCATATCAACCACAATCATTGTTGGTTTTTTAGTATCAACTGCATTTTCAAGTGCAGAAACAAATTCATCAGGAGAGCCGATTCTCGTGGAATTAAACCCCATAGATTGTCCTAACAGTACAAAATCAGGACTTAGGAGGTCTACTGCAACTTGACGTCCGTAAGCAGCGTCTTGTATATTTCGGAGAACACCGTAACCAGCATCATCGAACAGGACTACAATTAATGGTAGATTTTCTTGAGCAGCAGTTGCCATTTCTCCTACATTCACCATAAATCCACCATCACCAGCCATCAATACCACTTGACGGTCTTTGAAAGCCATTTGTGCGCCAATGGCTGTAGGTAACCCCTGGCCAATCCCTCCTCCAGAAGCATGAATAGAAGTACGAGGTTCATAGATTTCAAATAATCGACTGCCCCAAACATTTGCTTGGACGGTTACATCACGAACTAGTATAGAATCACGCGGCAATACTTTTTGCATACCATCAAGAATTTGTTCATACGGACCAAGGGTTGCTCGTAACGCTGCCCGCAATTCTTCACGAACCGATTGCACCTCATCTAGATAAGCTGGGTCAGGCTGTAATTCTTTTTTAGATATTTCTTGAATGATAGTATGCAGGATTTGCTTGGCATCCCCTACTAACCCATTGGTAACTTCGTAGTTTCGATTAATAGCTTGCCAATCCGCATCAATGGCAATATGATCTTTCGGAACAGTTACTTTCCAGTTCGCCGTTTCATTCCCTCTAAATCTTACACCAATACTGATTAATAAATCGGAATCCTTTAATAACCTTTTCGTTAGCTCATAAGCAGCAAAGTGACCGATACACTGAGGATGATCCTCTGGTATACTTCCTTTACCTGATTGACTTGTAATAACAGCAGCACCAATCAGTTCTGCTAATTTCTTCACTTCCTGTGATGCTTCTGCGCTAATTACCCCTCCACCTGCCCAAATAACAGGCCGGCGGGCATTACTGATCTTGGATACAATTTCTTTAGGTAAATTTAATGCGAATTGGCTCGTTGAAGCTGAGATTCTGACTTCTTCAAGAGTATGTTTTGGAATAATTGCTGATTGAAAATCAATGGGAATTTCAAGCGAAACTGGTCCAGACGGAGCAGCTAATGCTTCTTGAATCGCTTGTCTAACGACAGCAGCTGTTTGCTCCGGTTTTCTTAAACGAAGTGCCTTTTTACAAGCTCCTTCCATCATTGACAACTGATCCTTACATTCGTGAATATATCCTCTTCCCGTACCTAAGTAAGGGGAAGCCACTTCACCAGTTAAATGCAGAACAGGTACTCCTGCTGCCCAAGCTTCAATAAGAGAACCTGCAGCATTTCCAGCGCCTGTCCCTGTACTAGTAATGACGACACCCAATTTACCTGTTGCACGGGCATAACCATCAGCCATATTTACTGCTCCGCTTTCACCGCGAGAACAAACGAGGTGAATGCTTCCTTCACGAAGAATTGCATCATAGATCGGCATGTTATGGATGCTGACAATTCCGAAAGCTGTGGTTACACCTGCTCGGACTAACTCTTGAACAATGGCGTCTGCCGTTGTAAATTCCATTTGAACTTGTGGACTCATCATTTACTCCTGCCTTTATCCGTATTATAGTGCTTTCCCGAGTGCTCCCGCCGTTTCTATAGTAGAACCCGATACATAGCTTGCTTGTTTTGAGGCTAAAAAGAGAATAACACTGGCAACCTCTTCCGCTTCCCCAACACGTCCTAATGGAATATTTCGCTTCTTTGCTAAATCAGCATAATATTCCTCAGGATCCATATCTGGAGCATTTTTCATTCTTCTACGCTCCCATTGATCGGTTCGTATCAATCCTAAGCTGACTGAGTTTACTAGAATATTATCTGGAGCAAGCTCTTGAGAAAGGGTTTTACTTAAATTTAATAGCCCAGCTCTAGTAGCTGCTGTCGCAATCATATGACGTTCAGGCTCTTTGGCCAGAGTGGCGTTGATATTAATAATTCTTCCTCCGCCTCTCTTAACGAGGTAAGGATGGGCTGCTCTTACAGCATAAATGATGGCGAAGTATTTTAATTGAATTTGCTCCATCCATTGTTCGTCACTAACATCAAAAAAGTAGCCCATTACACTTTGACCTGCAGAATTTACTACTATATCAATACCATCAAAGTTAGCCGCCGCACCGTTTATAAATGCGTTAACATCTTCTTTATTCGTAACATCACAGGTTGCCGCATAGATAGAATCTGAGTCTCCAAACTGCAATAGATACTCAAATGCTTTCTCTTTTCGCTCGCTATTTCTACCACAAATTGCTACTTTGGCACCTTCTTGGAGGAACAACTCAGCTGCTTTTAATCCAACACCTGATGTTCCTCCCATTATGACGGCTATTTTGCCTTTTAAACCTAAGTCCATTTCGACACCCCTTATTCTATCCTTTAGAGCAGTGCTTTCACGTTTACCCATCCAGGGTCTGGTTCTCCACCCATTGCTGCGCGGGTTTCTGGCTTTGGAGGTCCCGCAATTCCCCATTGGTCCATCAAATGAGGGACACGCTTCCAAACCCGGGCTCTCCATTCACTTTCATCTTCAATGGTCTCTAAATAACAGGTATATTCCATGACAAACTTTGCGGGATCCTGGAAGTAGCAGAAAATATTATTACCAGGCCCATGACGTCCTGGTCCCCAAATCTCTTGATACCCAGCCTTCCTCACATTGGCAATTCCACGCATAACTTCATCAACTGTATCTACTTCATAGGCGATATGGTTTACGGAAGCATGTTTATCTTGATTAAATGCAAGTGAATGGTGCTTCCTGTTACAGCGAAGGAAGGACATCTGATGTTCACTCCAATCCGTAACTTTAAAGCCGATAATATTCGTATAAAAATCGGTAATCATATCAAGGTCTGCTGTATTCATTACGACATGGTTAAGTTTAACGGGGTCAACATTTTTCTTGTTCCAGATGGTTGTATGCATCTCAACCCATGCAGATAATTCGATACAGCGATTTTCAGGATCAACAAACCGCAGACCATAACCTTTTCCTTCTTCATCTAGATACCCAGGATCGGCTATTATTTTTACTCCTTTGGAAACAAGGAAGTCTGCTGCTCTATCAACGGCATTTTTATCTACCATACCGAAAGCGATATGGTGCAGTCCTCTCTTTTCACCTGCATGTAAGCTTAAGATGTGATTTTCAGGGCCAGCGCCACGAAAATATACGGTTTTTTCGTCTTGCGCTACCTTATCTAAACCCCAAATTTTCTCATAAAAATCAGCTTGTTCTAGCAGGACTGGGGTAATTAAACCAATATGTCTCAAGTGGGTAATACCAACCATATTTACACCTCCATTATTCCTTCTATTAATAAACTGTAACATAATAGGGATGATCCCAATGAAAGTTAGAGGACCATCCCCATCAAAGAAGATTTTTTAAAATATACCTTATTTATTTCCGTTGATAATAGCTTCTCTTTCTTTTGCGCGTTGGATACGAAGCTCTTCAAGCGGGCTGCCTTCTACATAAGTAGGCAGGTTTGGTTTAACGGCTCCAAGCATGACAAGCATTAACGCTTCTTCGTCGCCATCGTTGTGGATACCGCGATATACGCCTGGCGGTGAGCTAATGCAATCTCTTTCATTTAAGCGAATCTCATGAACTTCATCTTTCCCTACCTCTTGAATAAGCGCTTTCACGCTGCCCTTAAGAATAAAGAAAACCTCTTCTACATCATCATGCAAATGCAATGGACCAATACATCCAGCCGGAAGAACCATCGTGCTAAGTGTAAAGTGTTCAGCTGCTATCACATTTGAATCATTATTAGCTGTAGCTCCACGACCGATGTATCTCATTTGAGCTCTTTTGTATCTTGGATCGATTTCTTCTTGAAATTTTAAAACGTTCCAATCTAACGTACGATTTTGTAATCTAGCCACATATTTCTTTTCAAACTCTGCTACATTAAATTTTTCTTCTGCCATTAAAAACACTCTCCTATAAATTAATTTTTGCAATGTTTTAAATACAAAACATTGTTTTGTTTATAAACCAATTTTAAATCCCAACACTTTAATTGTCAATTAAAAATATTGAGAAAATTCAAACAACGTTTTATATCGGTAACAACTTCTTAAATTATTACTCTATTAGAATTCACTTTAAGATTTCGAACATCCACCGCTTCTTTTTTCAATGTAAATAGGTATGCTGCAAAACCCAATCCTGCTGCCACAATTAACATCACAATCGACGGTCCAAAGTCACCACCTGAAAGATCACGAAGCCAGCCCATAATATAGCTTGAAAAACCTCCAAGGATATTTGTGAATCCCATTAAGCCCGCAGCACGACCTGCTGTTGCTGGTGTGGAATATTTAACAATAAATAGATTACTTAAATGGAAAACTCCACCCTGCGTTCCCATCGCTAGTCCCATACAAATTCCTGCAATAACAGGATGTGGAGCAAGTATGGCTGAAGCTAGAAAAATGGCAGTCAAACTGAATAATATAGTAGCGAGTAAGCTTGGCCGCTTCGTTTTGTCGGCTAGATACCCGCAAGCTAATACGAAGCCCAGTGCAAACAGCCAAGATAATGAGGTGATACCAGTCATGGCCTCTCTTGAGAAGTCTTTTGCTTCAACTAAGTATGTAGGGAGCCAGATACTAATTCCAAAAAATAAAAAGGATGACATAAGCATTCCAAACCAAACAATCCAATAACGATAATCTTGCGTAAAACTTTGTTTTGGCTTTATTTTTTCATTTGGATCGGGAGTGCGAATATATGCTACTTCCTTTTGATCGATATGGGGATGTTCTTCAGGAGTATCTCTTGTTAGAAATACAAACATAGGAATGACGATGAAAAGGTTAAATCCAGCTAAGAAGAAAAAAGCAGCTTCCCAATGAAAAGTAGCGATTACTATGCTTAATATAACTGCTCCGCAGGCAGGTCCAAAGTAGTTTCCAGCCAGCCAAGAAGATTGAGCTCTTCCAAGTTCGCGATGGTTAAACCAATTGGATATAAATTTCCCACAGACAGGAATCATCATCCCTTCACCAAATCCTAGGATCACACGGCTTATAAGAAACATATCATAGGTAGTAGCAAGTCCCCCAAATATCATCGTGAGTGTCCAAATACAGAGGCCCATGATAGCTGTTTTCCTAGCTCCTAGTCTATCAATAATAAATCCCCAAAATAGATTTGAGAAAGCATAGGACACGGTAAAGATGAATGTGATGAACCCAATTTTAGCGTTTTTATCTGCACCCGTTAAACCTAGGTCCGCTAAGAATGTTGGATCCGTTTGAATTACTGAAATACCTAACTTATCAATTTGTCCAAAAAACCAAAAGAAAAAGATTGGGACTGCAATATATAACCACCTTTTATTGCCCATTAACATTGAATTCCTCCTTACCTAGATTTTGTTTTATATAGAAAACACCGTTTTCCTTACTTTAATTTTAAAGTTCTAAGAATATTATGTCAATACAAAACGAAATAAATTGTTTTATTATCAAAATAATGTTTTGTATATAAAACACAAATAGATTCCAATCAAACAAAAAAAACTTGCATTTGCAAGCCTTTTCTACAAATTTACTTTTTTTGATTGATAACCCATATAACTAGATAATTTAGCTGAAGTTTCTAATGCTCTAGGCAGCGCAACCTTTTCAATAAACTCTTCATGGAATGTATTTTCTGTAGCGACTATATTAACTGCTGCCAGAACTTTTCCTGAGCCATCAAATATTGGTGCTGCAACTGATTGAATCCCTAACGTTAATTCTCCTTTGGTAATCGCATAACCTTTTTTACGTATTCCTTCTAATTCTTCCTGTATATCTAGTAAATCAGTTTGAGTCCTATCAGTATATGGTTTTAAGTTCGAGCCATATAAAACCATGTTTAATTGCTCCTTCGATTGGTATGCAAGCTGCACCTTCCCATTTGCAGTTGCATGGGCAGGGAGTCTAAGTCCAATATTAACATTAATGGCTGAAATGCCTCTAACAGGGGCACTCCCTACATATACTACTTCATGCCCATCCAATATCGAAAGGTGGCAGGATGCTCCTGTTTCATCTCTTAAACTCTCAATATAAGGTTGTGCAATTTCCGGAAGTTTTAAACTGCTTAAGTATGAAAATCCTATTTCTAAAACTTTAGGAGTTAAACTATATCGCTTAGTGGCTTCATCTTGAGCTAGGTATCCAAGTGATTGAAGAGTAAATAATAACCTATATGGTACTGTGCGACTTACATTTAGTTCTTTTGCAATTTCGACCAAAGATAATGTCGGCCGGTCTTCACCAAACAACTTTAATATTTCTAATCCTCTTACTAATGCATTGGCATTATAACGTTCCTTATCGTCCTTTGTCATACCTTCCTCACCTCCCTTCAGGGTAATAAATATTGTGATTTAGTTAAGAAAATCCAAGACAATTCTATTAAAGCTGTTTGGATCTTCTTGATAACATAAATGTCCTGTCTCGGGTATGATTACAAACACGGAATTTTTTATATGACGATGGAAAATCTCTGATTCACTTACCGGGGTCACCTTATCTAATTCCCCGCATATGACTAGTGTCCTAGTCGTAATAGAGGATAACATATTCATTTGGTCTAAATGAAAGAGAGAATATGCGACTGAGCGATATCCCATAGGTCTAACTTGAGACATGATTCTTTCTGCTTCCTTTTTTACTTCAGGGTCAGGATTGGGAGACAAAAGTTCCTTCACTCTTTTTGCAGCAATTTCCTTTGGGTTTAATGTATTGATATTATTAAGGCGTGCCGCTAATTTCTTTTGATTTTCTTCCATACTTAACCCAGCGGACCCTCTCGTTGCATCGGAGATGATTAGACTATCCACCATTTCAGGAAAACGATAACAAAAATCAAGTGCAATGGCAGAGCCCATAGAATGCCCTAAGAGAGTTACAGATTTATAGTTTAGGGCTTCAACAAAGCCTTTTAAAATATCTGCAAACTGACTAAACTCTGTCAATTCCTCTATAGGGTCTGAACTTTTTCCATATCCAGGTGCATCCCAAGCGATAACCGTATTGTTTTCACTCAGCCCCGCTAATTGTTTTTTCCAGGATTGAGAGTTATTTCCCATTCCATGGAGAATGATGACCGGTTTTCCATGTCCTTTTATCTCATAATGAATGGATAAATCCTGTACCGATAGATACGGCATAATCTACCTCCTTTTTACATTTATGTTTCTTCTGTAAAACACTGTTTTTATTTTACATAATATAACATATTATCAATAAGTCAATGGATTTTTCAGATTAATTGAGACTTCTAACAAATTATAATAAGCGTTGTATAGGAAAATGTTGTATACTAGTAACGAATCTTGTAATTCACAAGCGAATCTATTGCCTTAACTACCGTTTTACTAGGAGTGATATCTATGTCTGAAGATAAAAATGATCGATATTTATCCAATTCCCTTGTAAGGGGATTAGAAATACTAAAGATGTTCAACGGAGACATGCCTACACTTTCTCTATCCGAAATTGCAAATAAACTTAATGTTAGTCGGACAACTCCTTACCGTATTTTGTTCACACTTCAATCCTTAGGTTATATTCGCCAGGATGAATTAACGAAAAGATATGAACTAACCCCTAAAGTACTTGAACTAGGGTTCACCTATTTGAATACAATGCCTTTGTTAGACTTAGCACGACCTTATTTAGAAGAACTCAGAGACGAAACTGGGTTATCAACACATCTCGGAATACTCGAAGGCAATGAAGTAGCTTATGTCGCTAGAGTTCCTGGAAAAGGTGTTTCTACTGTCAATGTTACCGTTGGCTCAAGACTTCCTGCACATGCTACCGCTTTAGGGAAGGTATTGCTTGCATTTCAAAAAGAAGAAAAATTAACAGCCATGCTTCACGGGAATGAATTAAAAAAATATACAGGCAAGACAAAAACACAATTACTTGCCCTAGAAAATGAATTAAGAGAAATAAAGGAAAAAGGATATTCTACAAGCGACGAAGAATTTGAAAACGGAATATTTTCTGTTGCTGCTCCAATTTTAAATAAACAGGGTCATATTATTGCTGCAATTAATGTCGTAGCACCTGTGGCTGTCTGTAAAGGTGATTTCATTACGGAAACGGTTATCCCTGCATTACTAAAACATGCTGAACAACTCTCTTCCTATTCTGGTTATCACCAACATAATTAAGGTTTAAGCAGGGGATATCGATATTCACTTCCATCAATAGAAGGAATGAATATGGATATCCCCTGCTCATTTTTCAAATTCATCAATGCCAAAAGATAAACTTTTTGTGTATTATATCGAGAATAACACTCATTAAATAACCTACTATCGCAATCAGCATTACGGATGCTAATACATTTTCTTGGACAAGTGATGAAGACATAAAACTCAGTAAATATCCCATTCCTTCTGTTGAACTAATCATTTCTGTCAATATTGAAATAATGAGCGCAAGAGGAAGGGCAATTCTCAAGCCCGTAAAGATAGATGGTGCTGTTGCTGGCAGCAATACCCTCCAAAACATGTTGAAATGATTGGCTCCCATATTCTGTGAAGCCCATACATAGATATGATTTACCCGGAGTGCACCATAGTAAGTATTAATAATAATAGGAAATAAGCACTCCAAAACGATTAAGAAAATCTTTGAGCCCGAACCAATACCAAGCATAAAAACAAGAATTGGGTATAGTGCTACCCTTGGTATGGGATAGCCAATTGAAAGCATCGGCTGCATGAATTTGTTCATTACATTAAAGCGGCTCATCATGATTCCCAGCGGGACACCAATCACAGCTGCAATCGTAAATCCACTCAATACACGGACCATCGTGACTGACAAGTTATCCCAAAGCAGTGGTGATATGGCGAGATCGTACGCCACCCCAATCACAACAAACATGGACGGGAAAAGCCTTTCTGGCATAATACCAACTGCAGCAATCACTTCCCATACAATCAATAATATAAAAATAGATTGATAGTCTACCACTTTATTCCAAATCTTTTTGATCATCTTTTCACCTCTTCAAATCACTAGTAAGTTTCTCTCATAATCAACCCGAGATTATGCTTTATTAACATCCCACCATAATACTTTGCTTCGAATCGTAAGTAACAGTTTATCAAATATAAATCCCAATAATCCGATAAATGCTACACCAGCAAACATATAGTCTGTTCTTCCCCCGAGATCTGCATTAAGAATCAAGAACCCTAAGCCAAAACCGTTTGCAGCCCCAATTATTTCCGATGAAAACATCATGACAAAGGTCAATCCTAACGAAACTCTTAATCCGTCAAAAATCTTAGGAAGTGTAACTGGAAATACAATTTTTCTTAGTAATTGAAACGTGCTTGCCCCCATATTTTGTCCTGACCACAAATAGACTTGCTTGATGGATTTTACCCCATCTCTTGTAGCAACAAAGCACGGAAAGAATGCTGTTAAAAAGATAATTAAAATCCGAGTCGTATCTGTTATACCAAACCAAACCATTAAAATCGGAAGTAATGCAATCTTTGGTATTGGGTTTAACGTGTTTACAATTGGGTCAAAAAATGTTCCCACTCTTCGATAGTAACCTGCTAAGATTCCTAGAGTAACCCCCACGATAACCACTAATAAAAAGCCCATTAGTGATCTAAAAAGACTCGAACCAATATGATTTAATAAATCTCCATCCACCCAAAGTTCACCCATTGATTTAATAATAGCCAAGGGGCTTGATAAGTAGGCTGGGAACCATTCAAAGATAGCTAGGAGTTCCCATATTAAAAATATGGCCAATAGCTCAACAACAGCAATCACTCGAAGAAGTTTATTATCCATTGACTACCTCCGATACAATTTGGACTGGTTTATGATGCTCTTGATGAAGTAGATCCCAAATTTGGTTACGATAATCTCTAAATTCAGCAGTTTTATAGAGATTTAAATCTCTAGGTCGAGGAAACTTTATATCGATAACCTCTGAAATAACAGCTGGTCTGGCGGAAAAAACAACAACAGTATCGCTTAAGAAAACGGCTTCTTCAATATCATGGGTAACAAATAGAACACTTTTCTTCGATTCACTCCATATTCGGAGCAATTCAACCTGCATTTCCTCTCTTGTTTGTGCGTCCAATGCACCAAAAGGTTCATCCATCAATAACACCTCAGGGTCAAAGGCTAGTATTCGTGCCAATGATATCCTCTGCCTCATCCCCCCTGATAATTGTGAAGGCAATTGATTTCGGAAATCCCATAATCGAACCAATTTTAAATATTTTTCAACAATTTCATTCCTTTCCTTCTTAGTTACCCCTTGAATATCCAACCCCCAAGCAACATTATCAAATACATTTAACCATGGAAACAGTGCAGACTCTTGAAACATCATTCCTCTGTCTGGACCTGGCTTTTCCACTTCTTTCCCTCTGACTTTCACTTTTCCAGTAGATTTATCAATAAATCCACCAACAATGTGTAAAAATGTACTCTTACCACAGCCGCTAGGTCCGACAATACTTACAAATTTCCCTTCAGGAATCGTTAAACTCACATCTTTTATTGCAACGACTTCTTCTTTTTTAGTGGAATAGACTTTCCTCAAATTCTCAATTTCCATTGCAGCGTTCTTTTTGGTCATTGGTACTCCTCCTATTTATAAATGCGAGGACAAATGTCCCCGCACTACTTATTTAGATGGTAACAAGGATGTATCAATTAAATCATCGAGATCAATCTTTTTCTCAATCCATTTATCTTTTAACATAAGATCCTGAACTTTTTCCCAACCATCCCTGTTAATATAAGCAGAACGATTATTATCGGTCATGTTAACATAAATTTCAGGGTCAGCTTGGACCTTTTTCGTTTTGTCAATGATCTTTTGTCTTGCTTCTGGACCATTTTCATGGTAATAATTTACGATATTTGCATAGTCTGCCAAGAAATCTTTTACTGCTTGCTTATTTTCCTTAATAAAGTCTGGGTGTAAAAACATAACGAGGAAATCTTCATCGAATGGAACACCTGTTTTAGAGGTAAAAATGGTTTTGAACTCACCACTCTCTTCAGCAGCAGCACCAAATGGTTGTGGGAACATCCCTAAATCAATTTTTTTAGATTTGACTGCTTCAGTCATGGCTGGAATTGGAGTTATTGCATATTTCACATCTTTATCCGGATCCAAACCAGCAGATCTCAATGCACTTCGAACCCACATATCTGTAGGAGATTTAAAATCAGAAAGCCCGATTGTTTTCCCTTTAAGGTCCTTAATGTCGTTAATTTCTGAATCCTTTAATGTCATGAAAGCTGAATTGAAGCCTACATCAGGTGTATCCTTAGACACAACAGCAACTACTTTCATCTCAACCCCTTGGGAACTAGATAGAATGGCCGCACCTTGTCCTAATGTTCCCCCATCAATTTGATTAGCTTGATAAGCATTTAATCTATCAGCATTTGCTCTAAATTGAGAGAGATTAAGTTTATATGTTTTTCCAAGATTTTTAGCCAGCGAAGGGTCTGCCTCGAATAGCCAAATTGGTTCTTCTGTTGCAAATCCGCCGCCAAAGTTAATTTCTACAACTCCTCCATCTTTCTTCTCAGAGGTTCCTGAAGACTTTTCCCCGGAACAAGCTGCAAGGATGAAGGCTAGCGAGATCAGACAGAAAAATAATAAGTATTTTTTCACAAATAACAACTCCCATTATCTCTCAAATTTTTAAACGATTG
>JAPSKD010000045.1 GCA_031177865.1 Bacillus sp. (in: firmicutes)
ATTGATTTGGTTTCGCTTTTCCTCCATAACAAATAACTCACTCCTTTTATCGGTCACAATTAGGTGAAACCAACGTGGATACATGCGGTCTTACAAGAGGGTCTCCCACGGTCTCAGGCAACGGTCTTCCTCGGTCTACCATAAATAAACGAAAAAACCGCACGAGTGAAAAAATCACTGTGCGGTTAAATATGTAATATTATCAACAACTTGGCGGGACTGCGTGGGAATCGAACCCACCTGACCACGCACGGTGGTCACAAGCGGTTTTGAAGACCGTGGGAGACCTTTCCATTCAAAAATCCCCAACAAATCACCGTCAAATCAATGTCTCAAACTAAATTACACCTATATTTCTTTTGAATAATCACTAGTATTAACGTTAAATCCCTTAGTATAATTATACGACTTCATTACTAAGTTACAAGTGTTATTTATTTAATTTTTTATAGGTTACAAATAATTTCATTGTATAATAATGGAATAACGCTTTCAGGAAGGATACTCATTAACAATTGGGAGGAATTAAGTTGCTTGAAGGAATCTTAGTTGGTATTTTTGGAAATACCATATTTACAATTATTCAAAGTTTTTTAACCAACATGTTCCACGATAAGGATGAAGACCTTAATAACAGAATTTATGAATCTTTAGAAGCAGCTACCGAGGAGTTTTTCAAAAGATATGGGGATATCTATAAAACCCCTCATAACAGTTTTATTGCCCGTGAATCAAATATTAGATTAATAGTAAACTCACTCTTTTACGGTAATAATATAAATTTAATAAAAGAAATAGATAGAAGAGGATTTGAAGAAGAACCAAACGTATCTGATGAACATTTGCACTTTTTCATTGTAACCCTGAACAAAATTATGAAAGAAGATTATTTGTTAGATAAAATAATAACTGAAAAAATTCATATCCAAGAATCAAAAGAAGCAAATGAAAATATAAAGGAAATCTTAGAAACTGTGACTGGCCAATCAACGAAAGACGTCAAAAATAACCAAAATAAAGCCAAATGGCAGCTTACAGATATTGCAACGGGAAGAGAAATACCATTTATAGAAGGAAAGAAATATCATCAGAAATTTCCTAATGGAGTAGAGTACATTTTTATGTTCAATGGCAATAATATATTGGTAGACTTTAAGGATATTCATGGAAGGTGGTCATATCATGAATTAGACTTGGAAGGAAATGCAAAGAACAACAAGTTCCCTTATCCAATATCAGATTATAAACTAGTAGTAAATGAAAATGATATTATTAATAGAACAATTACCCCTTTAGCAAATGGTTTCTATCAAGAGGTAATTACATTGAAGTGGAACCGGATTTCAAAGGTAATTTATGATAAAAATAATGAAATTCAGGAACTAGAAGTTAGTGGTGGTTGGAAGGTTAGCCATGATTCTAAGACTATTAGCCCTGCTGATGAATAACTACTAGATATATCTTTAAGACAGTAGGCAAAGAATCTTACAAGCTTCCACCAGATGTTAATAATATAAAAAAGGATAAGACAACTGTTTTGCAGCGTCTTATCCTTTAACTAGAACAAGTCAAGCTTTATCTGGATATCCTCATTCTCCAAGAGTCTTTCTAATAAAATAGGCCATCTATCAAAAACTTCATTACCAAATATAACTTCATCAACAAGCCCCATGTGAAGCATGTCAACAATTCTACATAGGTATGACTTCCCCATATTCCACCATGTATTATAATCATCTATAAAATAAATGTGTTTAACATCTCTTGAAGTCTCTCTAGAAATTGTGTTTATTTCAAAACCATCTAGTTGAGTTTCATATACTCCATCAGCTATTCTACTTCCAAAAGTGGTAGTATAATAATATTCCTTAATTTCCCATATAGCCACAGGATTAACTGTACTTGGTAATGCCCCATCAAATCTTCGTGACATAATTCCTTCTAATTTATTAGTATCACTAGTAAAGTATGTCAACCTCATTGGGTTATCATCAAATATCAAATCAGTTCCATAAATTAATCCATTCTTATTTGCATATCTTCGTAATGTTCGTTCCGTCAAAATGTTAATTATTCCCGTAAAGTAGGCAAAGTCTTTTTTTTCGTTTTTTTGCTTATTTAGGGGTAAACTACAGAGATACCCTTCTTGTTTATGGATTAGATGTAGCTGCTTAAATTCTTTCCTAGCCTCTTCCACTGTCATTAATGTATTTTTCGCTAATTTCTCTAAAGCATAAGTTCGATAATTTAAATAGTCCAGTACTTCAACCAATTCATTTAAATTATATGCTATTTCTAATTCTTCTAGTTTTTTTAATACTTGCTTACTAGAATAAGTTCTTAATTGGCCTCCCTTAGAATAACCTATCTTTTCCGAGATTAACTTAGCGTACGCCCAAAATGAAGATGAACGATTCTCAAAGCTACTATTTGCCTTCATTAGTATCGCTTTCCTCCCTTTCTATGGTAAGGAATAATTTAGATAAACTTATGTTTAATGCATTGGCGATTTTACTAATATTTATAAGGGAAATATTTCTTTCTCCTCGTTCAACTTCACTTATATAAGTCCGGTGTAGTTCAGTCTTTTCCGCCAATTTTTCTTGAGACATCTGTTGTTCCAGTCTTATTTTCCTAACAGCCAAGCCAAATGTTTGTTTTATTTCTTGGGTTCGATTCATTTATTTCCCCTTCTTATTAAAATAATTTAGGGTTAAAGTTTAGGTAAAAGTTACTATTTTGTAGACTTTAAGTCCACAGACTATAAGTGACATTATTTGTTTTTATTTTTGCTTTCATGTGTTATTATGTTAAATTGAAGGATAAAGAGAAAATAGGAATAGTGAGGACTGTTACATGAGTGTTAGTGAAAAAACTACTGTACCTCAATTATTAAAATGGGTTGGAAATAAGCAACGATTTGCTAATGAAATAGTTTCTTATATGCCAGAACATATTAATACTTATATTGAACCTTTTTTAGGAAGCGGTGCAGTATTAGCAACGTTAGCAAATATGAATAAAAACAGTTTATTACCTAAATACAATCAAGCTATAGGTTCAGATATACTCCCTTTTTTAATCGGTGTTTTTGGATATGTTAAAAACAATCCACAAGTACTAATTGAACACTATAGAAGATGTATTACGGATTATAGCGAAAATAAACAGGAAAATTACCTGGAGATTCGAGAAAGGTTTAACTCTACTTTTAGTCCATTGGATTTTGCAGTTCTTTCTAGAACTTGTTATTCAGGAATTATCCGCTTCAGGAAAACGGACGGCTATATGAGTACTCCAGTAGGCCCACACACGCCAATTTCTCCTGAATCATTTGAAGAAAGGGTAGTGCTTTGGCATGATTTATTAAAAGATGTTACATTTTTAAATAGTGATTTCAGGGAAACAATGAGTATGGCTAAAAAAGGTGACCTGGTTTACTGTGACCCACCTTACACACATAGTCAAAGTATCTTATACGGTTCACAAACCTTTGATATTAATGATTTATGGACCAAAATATATGAATGTAAACAAAAAGGTGTAAAAGTAATGCTTTCTATTAATGGACAAAAGAAATCCAAGTCTCAGGATATAAGTGTTGAAATACCGCAAGGATTATTCGAAAGAGGTACTTATGTGAATTGTGGTGTATCGATGATAAACAGGCTACAACGAACAGGTCTAGTTATGGAAAATGAGGATGTACACGACCGCCTTTTATTCACTTGGTAAACATAAATAATTAAATTTAAATATTCTTCTAAGAACAACGTTTATTGCGTTGTTCTTTTCAGTTCAGTAACTTATTATTAGTTTTAATTAAACTGCAAATAAAAAAGGTGATTCCTTATGAATAAACAAATTAAACTTAAAATAAACGATAATAAAGTACAAAGAATCTGTAAGGACACTGAACTAAGAAAACTGGTTTCTTATATTGGTGATATCAACCTTACTATTTCAAGTAATCGACTTGATAATCTGATTAAATCGATTATAGGACAGCTTCTGTCACCCAAATCTGCAAATACGATATATCAAAGATTGATTCTTATAAGCGGTGAAATTACAACTGAAAGTCTTGCCTCTCTTTCTGACGAATCACTTAAGGAAATAGGTATTTCAAGACAGAAGATTTCCTATATAAGGAATCTTGTCTTTGCACTTAACACTAACAGAGTGAATTTAAACAAGTTAGATAAACTAGATAACAATGAGGTTATTGCAACGCTTACTCAAATAAAGGGCATAGGGAAATGGACAGCTGAAATGTTTTTAATTTTTTCACTTGGCCGAATGAATGTACTTTCCGTAGGAGATATTGGCCTTCAACGTGCATGCAAATGGTTATATAAAGAAACTGATGGGGCTGAATGCCTTATAAATAAATCCACTAATTGGGAACCATACTTTTCCGTAGCGTCCCTATATTTATGGGAATCAGTAAACAGAGGACTAATAAAAAACTTTAACTCAATAGATGATGTTATATAACAAAAAGAAACAGCTATCATTAATTTGACAGCTGTTTTGTTTGTTTTCTAATTGTTATTTTACCGATATTTTTATTCTCAATTTTTAATGACTCTTTTGCTATTTCACTTTCTGATACAAACGTGTATTCATCAGGGATCTGGTTTTTAACTAAATCAATAGGTGAAATGATAAAGTAATTCTTATAAGAATCCAAAACCACGTAATCTTTGTTACCTTTTTCTATAATTTCAAATTCAGTTTCAGTAGCAGCTTTATAAATGCCTATCTGCTGCATATAGAAACAACTAATTGCCAGTGATAAGATTATTGAAAAAGCAATAAATGTCCTATGCCAGTTGTATGCAATATTTCTTTCAGTGAACACTAGAGATACTACTATAACCAACAATGTAGACTGGGCCGCAACTGGGAGTTTTATAAAAGGTGCAATTTGGAGTAAAATAAACGGAAAAATCCAGGCCCATTGCAGTTTCTTTATTGCATCTTTTTTATATTTAGTCGCTATATAATGAAGCACCGTCAAAAACAATGCCGTAATTCCTACCCCTATCCAATTATCCCCTAACATACTTAATATGCTTCTCCAGGAGATTTCTGAATAACTTGACGGGATATTAAAATGACTTTTATAACCCACGTCATAGAAATAACTTAATAAATACAGGAACCCCGTAACAATACCTATGATAAGCGTAGTATCTAGAATCGACTTTATGGTGTTCCTCTCGTCCCCTTGTTTTGATACAGCCTTTTTCTTTCTAGTCACAAAAAATTCTCCTATAATTCTATTTTGTTAATCTCAACCTTGTAAATTTATCATAAATTAGGAATTGTTTAAAGATACATAGCTTTATTATCCCTTTATTTGGCTAGTGAAATTAAGTACAATAATTGTAAGATATTGGCTAAACAAAAGGGGGATTTAAGAAAATGAGTGTTGCAGACAGAAGGATAGGATTTTACACGCTACTTTTTGAAAGGTACAGGACAAACGAAAAGTTTTTTGACAAACCGTTTTTTATTAACTTCATTAATTACGTTAAAAATTCTGGTTATATAAAACAAATAAACCGGAGTAATAAAGCAATGTCTATCGAGAGAATAATAGTTGAACAAATAAATTTTCAAGATGTTGTCAAAGTAGTTATTAAGTCTTGTAAATTTAATCATTCCCCCGATTATATGTCCAGCATTGACGGAACCGTTAGGGATTCCGAAAAAGAACTACACGAAGGTGAAAAAGAAATTACACATTTATGTGCAAAGGTAACTGCTTTAGAGGCAGAAATCATCCTGGAAGAAAGGCGAAGCGGAGTCACCATAAGCGAATTAATTAAGTATCTTAACGATTGCTTAAGGAGTTATTTAAGAAGTATTGGCCAAACCATAAACTTCAAGCTTATATACGGTATTATCCCTTCTGAAGATTTTTTGACTTCTCTTAGAGGTATGGAACGAGTAAAAGCAGCGGAGATTTTTACTCACAAGAGAATATTAGGGTCTGAAACATTAGGAATGATGGAACGTGAGGATTTATCCATGAAGGAAGATGTAATTCTTACAGTTAAAGCTAAGGATAGAGAATCATTAGGAATACCCTTCCTAAAAAAGATATACGAATCTATAGTTGGTAACGAATCAGAAGTTACCCGAATCAGAATTTTTGGGCAAGATGAGAACAGTAATAGCATAAGGTTAGATAGTGATTTCTTGAAAAAATTAGAATATGTTAGGGCGGAACTTGAGGACAACGGAACAGTCAATTCAAGGGATGTGTTAATTAAAATGACTGAATTACTCGGTGTCGGTTAATGAATATAGGAAAAGTTATTTACGGTGAATGGCTAGTTCCCATTGTAGATTACTTTAGAACAATCAAAAAGAAAGAGTTCTATTTTGAATGGATTATACCCTATTTAACATCGCTGATTATAATTTTCTTTTTTGTAAAGTGGGGTGACTCGGCAAAAGCCGTACTAAAACTTAGAGATATCCTTCCCAATACCCTTGCTATCCTTATAGGATTTACTATAACATCCCTAACTGTTTTAATTGCTAGCGATAACGAAAGTACAAATAGAATGAAGAATAAAAAATCAGACAATAGGAAAATTGCTACAGAAGTTATAAGTGTATACCAACTTTTACTAATTAACTTGGTATATGTTTTATTTATTCAGATGTTCTTGTTAGTTTTCATATTTTTTATTGGATTTATTCTTCACCTCTATAGTAATACGTTTCTTGTAAACATGTTTTTGTTCATGAAAACCTTCTTTACACTGCAAATAATGTTGGTTCTCATTAGAACAATAACCAATTTTTACTTTGTTTTCTATAGAAGCTTTCCGAAATAAATTCTGTAACCACTCAATTATAGAGTGGTTTTTTTGTTGTAAGCTACAAGATTAGTTTATTAAAATTCTAATGAACTGAAGTAACTGTGCAAAGGGGAACTATAATGAGATTACCCGTTTCAAAAGCTAACAACCAAGCCGGCCGCAAGAATAAGAGGAAAAGAATAAAAAACAAACTAACACCCGAACAGAAATTACGAGAACAAGAAAAGAAACACAAAGAACTTATTGAACTGCACGAAAGACAACAACGGCTATCCAAAAGAAATTCTCCTAATGTAAAAACAAGAACATCAGCAACAAAGCAAAGATGGAAAGGATGGCGGTATTATGAAGAACCATCTGAAGTCATAACATATAGATTAGAGGATTTAGATAAAATAGATGCACTTCAAAAGAAAGATAAAAAATCTGACATTTCAAGTTCAGAAAAATTATAAAAAAATCTGGAAGGGCTATTTTACCGGGAATCTGGGGGGTGGCCCCCTGTACCGGGTAGGTGGCTGACTGCATGATGTTTTGTTTATTAATAATCAATGGATAATCAGTTATAAACAGTGGAGATCCGTGGGAATACGAAAGATTAATAAGGTGATAAGCTGCAAGCACAGCCGATGCAAGGCCTGATAAATAAGGGATTAATAAGGGCCATAAGCCTGTGAGTTTCGTATACCCTACTGATATACGAAATAAAAAACCCTTACCCATGAGGTAAAGGTCACTTAGAAACCTTCTGGACTTCAGAAGAATTAACAAGTTCCACTCTATAAGTGCCATTATCCCTTCTGATTTCCCAATAGCCAGAACTGTACTTATGTACCACAGTGTAAAGTTTGCCATCAAAGACAACAAATTCAACTTTCTTTTCAGGATTCATGAAATCACCCTTTCATAACTTCCCCTTTATTATAAAAGAAAGTGTTTTCTAAATCTGTGAATAAATGATTACAAAAAAAGCGTACCAGCCGCATTAGGTTGGTACGCTTAAACACTTCAGATTACTTCACGCTTCAATTCCCTCTTTTGAATTTCCCTGTATAGGATTGACTTACCCACACCAGTTCTCTTTTCAATTTCCTTAACTGTGTATTCATTGGATAACCACAACTCCAAAGCATGTTCCACCTGGCCTTTTGACTTTCCTTTCCGGCCAAGCTTCACACCTTTTTCTTTAGCCAGTTTAATACCAGCCTGGCGTTTTTCAGCTAACAGTTCACGTTCATTCTCGGCTAATGCAGATAGGATTGTTAGGAACATCTTCCCGTTCCTGTGTGTGGCTTCAATACCTAATTCAATTATGAACAGCGTAATTTCCCTTTTCTGTAGTTCTTCAACTAGTTCAAGTAATTCCCTTGTGTTGCGGCCTAAACGGTCAACACGGGTAATTATAAGCTTGTCACCAGCATCCATTTTCATTAACAGCCTATCTAATTCAGGCCGTTTCAAAGTAGCACCCGTATGCTTTTCCTCAATGATAACATCACACTTATAGCCCTTTAGCTGTTCTATCTGTGTATCCAGGTTTTGTTCTTTAGTGCTTACACGGCAGTACCCGTAAACAGTTCCCATCCTTGTTCCCCTTTATATGTATGATTTCTAAAGTAATTATACCATATCATTTAGGGAATGAAATAAGGGAATAAACAATCCCAGTAAAATCAAGGGATATGTGAGATTCCCGCTTTTTATACTTTTAGGGAATTTTTAATTCTGTTAAGACAGTGGCCCACCAGGTATCAAGGCAGTATCATGCCCTGTTATTGGTTAACAAACCCTGTAATGATAATGATTCTCAATACTGTGATTATTTGTATCATGCCCTATGCCCGGCTTGTTTTGATGTTATCAAGCAGCAATCCAGTTAATGGCGGTAAACAAAAATGCCCCTACTGTGGGATGACAGTAAGGGCAAGATGAAGGATGTAGTGATTACAGTGGACTATTAGCCCCTCTACTACCATAACGGAATCTTTGTTTTATACTGACTTTGGATTATTAATATTATCAAATTAATTTCACTATACTAACTGTAAATACTTAACACTATACATACTGTTATGATAGCTTTCATCCTTAGCGAATATTTCATTAGAAATATAATTGGTTATAGTATTGGTTATAGTTTATTGGCTATTGTTACATGTAACATTTGATAGGTAGCTAATTTAACTTTTGATTGTAGACACATAAATTTTTGATAGGTATTTAGTAAAGAATTTTTACCATGATAGTGTCAGAAGTTAAGTCACTTTCCGTTTTTGATGTGAAATCAAGAATGGAGGATGAATGATTATGTTAGAAAATGAGGATAAACAGGCTAACCCACTCTTTTTAAGGGTATATCTATCAGCATATAAAAGCGGGCTAGTTGCCCAACTGGGTGCAACAAACTGGGTAGTGTTTGAAACAATCTGTACTTATATGAATGAAGAAGGAGTATGCTGGCCCACACAGGAACAGATTGCTGAAAGAAGTGGCGTCAGTGTCCTTACAGTAAACAGGGCCGTTAAGAAGCTGCTGGCTTTCAGATTTAATGACAAGCCTATTATTAGCCGTAAAAAAGTGCAAACAGGCTACTATAAAAACAGTGTCTACACGGTACATCCAATTTCCCAGGTGGCAATCTTTGGCGGCCAGGTAGAAGCAGTAGAGGAAGTTAGTACCTTTGTTAGTACTAACGTAAGTACCAAAGATAAAGCAGCACAGCCGGATTATAACGCTGCTGAAAAGGATGAAACCTTGAATAGGCTGGCCGCTAGATTACAGAAGCAATAATTCACAAAATAGACACAGGGCTATTTGTCAGTCAAACCAGCCTCCAACCATCTATAACAGTGAGGAAATGTTAGCTGTTCTTTTGGCCGGGAACAGCTTCATTTCTGCGGTAGACTCCTTGTACTTTGTGGGATAAGGCAAGGTGATTTTTGCTGCTGCCAATGCAATACCCTTTCCCTTTCCTGATTTCAGGCTATCACATCCCTGGAATCAAACTTGAATCTGTTTGGGCTTCTGCCTGGACAGGTTTTTTCTTTGTAAATAATGCGAGGTGAACTCTAATGGATAGATACGATAAAGCAGAACTGATTAAGCTGCTGGATGCAGATACCCTTGTGGCCCTGTTAAAGATATATGGAATCACATATAAGCATCTGGCAATTAGGCTGAATGTAACACGGCCAGCCATTTCCTATCATGTGAAGAATAATTCCTTTAAATCGCACGACCTACGGATCGTGCTGGATTTACTGTTCAATCACGGGTTAGAGGTAGCGGAACTGATACTCATAAACAAGATGGTGAATACAGCAAGGAAGGTGAAAAGAAGTAATGCTAACTGATGAACTAACGGCAGAACTAGCCGAATATTGCCAGGAATACAGTGCTGGGCAGATTGACAAAGAAGAATTATACCTAAAGCTTCAGCTATTAAAGGGCCGAATAGAAAGCCTGGTTATTGACTATTCACAGCCACCGCTTGATAGGTTGCTTGTAGGCGGCAATAACAAGCTGCTTGACCAGCTTTTAAGGAAAACTCAATACAAAGCCCTAACAGCTTTAGAAGCCCTCCAGGCGGCTAATAACAAGCGACAATTCAACAGCATAGTCAGGCATCTAATGGCAAACAAGATGTATTTTAAAAGCCTGGAAAAGACAATCCGGAAGTCTATGTGGGCCTACGTGGAACGCAATAAACTAAGACATGTATCAACAGAACTTGAAATATTTACGGTAAAGGAGATAGCTAAATATGAGTGACAGATTGGCATACATCAAGGAATATTTTGCAAAAGAGAATAAAGTGAAACTGGAAATTAAGCCGACAATCAGTGAAACGACTAAGGGCCGAGTTATCTACCGGTTTAACGGCCAGCGGGCCGGTATCGACTTTAAGGATGGCATTGGATACTGTGAGAGAAAAGACTTATATAAAATCAGGGAAAGCTTCCCCTATATCATCATCCATGAAGAAGGTGAAAAAGAATGAGTGCTATTGATAAGATTACCGCTTTTTCAAATGAGTACAAGGCAAAGATTAGCCAGGTAGAAGAAAGATATGCCGCCTGTTCCCAGCGGATTGAAGAACTACAGTTAGAAGCCAGGTTTATCAGGGAAAAGGAAATCCCTGAAGCCAGTGTAAACCGTGTACTTAATGGGGATGGCGGCGGCCAGGAAGCCAAACTGAAGAAATCGCTGGCCAAACTTGAAGTAGAATTAGTTGAGAAGCAAGAAGAATTGGTGATTCTGGAGAATGCTTTAACTCAATACAAACTTAAATCCGCTGAAGAAGTAAGAAAGATGCAGCAGCTTTTCAAAAATGAACGCAAAATAGCCGCTGATAAAGCGTACCGGAAAATGATGGCCGCCAAACGTGAGTATGTGGAAACGATGAAGGCCGAAGCTGAAGTCCTTCACCGGTTTGCTGAATTAGATATGAGGATTCAAGAAGTAGAATATGCCGCTGGAATCAGGAATGGTGTATACAGCGGCTTTGAAGTGGATTCAGCTACAATTCCTGGAAATGCCGACCGTCATAACGGTGTGTATCTGGCCCTAACTCATGATGAAGTTAAGAAGATTATTAAGAATACAGCCAGACCATCAGAATTAGAGTACCTGGATAAATACAAGAATGTAAAAGGTTTATAGTAGTCTTTACTCAAATACGTATAACCAAGATGCCTACAGGGAAATTAGTTTGGATTATTCCAGCTTATTCTTGTGGGCTTTTATTTTTGAGTATTAATAATCAAATTGGAGTGACGATATTGAATCGAAAACAAGTTATTAGGGATAGATGTGCAAACTATAAAGATGGCCTGTGCGTGTTGCGTGACATTGAATGTCCACTAGTAACAGCCTTTGAATATCGTGGGCATCGTTTCTCTTGTGAAGAAGCTATATGTAGTTTTTTTGAAAACAATGTTAAAGGTGCCCAGAAAGAAGTAGTCGTGGCTACACATTACAGCTATAAGCCCTGTAAAGCCTGTGGGAAGCCTTTTAAGCCCACTTCCAGGGCTAGTTTATACTGTGGCGAACTATGCCGGAAACTAGCCAGGAAACAGTCACATATGAAGTATGATTCCAAACGGAAGTAAGTTCCGTAAGTCCGACAGTTTTGATATGGTTGAAGCCTTACTATTCCTGGCATTTTTTCTGCTAAAGTTACATTTTAATAGTAAGGTAGCCACCAAGCTGTTAATACTGTCGGAATCTCTTCACAATACCTTATCCCCCATAAACATCTCCCAGTCCTTAACATAATTACATGTCAGTCAGTCACCATTAGAAAATTCACAAAACCACTTGCCTATAACAGCCATTTATCATTTAAGGTACAAAAAAATAATTAAGTGTGTCAGAGTCTGAACCATTTTACGTTAATAAGAGGAAATCATATGGAAAGGTAGAGAACTAAAAATGAAGCAAGAGTTAAACTTAAAACTTGAAGCACACCTCGATTTGATTCAGGGCCTTATTAATAAGTCTATAAATGGGATTACGGCATCAGAAGTAATGGAACTACGTGAAACCCGATTAAAAGATATGAATCAATACTTTAGTTTAATTAAATCAAAGTATATTCTTCTTTTTGGTTTGTTAAGTTTAGAATATAAAGTAAATCAAGAAAATGAACGAATTGTGTTTGCATATATTGACTATCTAGTACATGAACTACCGGTGGATAAACTAGATACTGATTTAGAAGTTAGCTTTAATTTTTCATAATTATTGCAGTAAAAATGGGAAACTATCTCAATGGTAGTTTTCCCTTTTCCTTATTTGCTTACTTAGGATTCCCACCAGGCGTTAAATAACCTTTTTAAGGCTTCAGCCCTAAACATTCTGTTTAAAACACCATAAAAGTAACCATACGTATTAGCAACCATGCTGAACTTAAGTTTTCTAATAAGGACTTTAAATGCCTGTACAGCTGTTTCGGTTAAACTTTCAAAAATACCATTTGTATTAGCCGATATAGTAACTAATTTCCAGTACTCTTCAATTTGCTTGGCATCATTAAAGAAACACTTTACCAAGTTTACAAAGTCTACTGGTACTCTTTTACAAACAAAAGAAGCATCCAAAACTTCCATTGTTTGTTGTGATTCTAATTCTTCGATACGTATATCTTTTACTTGGTTGGTAGTTTTTAAAAGATTGGTAGTTTTATGGTGGTCCAATTTTTCGCTTTTAGGTGGTTCAGAATTAGTTTTGGAAACTTTGGTCTTAGCATCAGAATTGAATCTGTTGAAAACATAGACATTTGCTGATTGTGAACCGTTCTTTCTTTCAGTTTCATATACCGCAAATAAACCTATTTCTTTTGCTTTTAATACCATTCTTTTAAATGTACTTCTGCTAATGCCACCACTCTTGTCATGTGTTGCTGAAACCAAAGTTCCAATCTTGGCGTTACATACACCGGCTACCTTTGCCGAAAAACGAATCAACCGCTTCAAAGCTATCATTTCTGATTTAGTAAACTTTACTTTAAAATCCAGCATCCACTGTTCTATGTTGTTGTTAAAATCCTTTAAATTACGAAATTTAGATAAATGGCTATAGTTTTCAATTTTGCCTACCTGCATTGTATGTAGTTCCTCCATGATTCACCGTTAGAACCACAGTCAAACCTTCCCTAATAAAGGCATCTCTTAATAAGCCTTGCATCATCTATTTTTTTTCGATAAAATGAAGGTTGACTGTACGGTACTGCCGTATGTAGTTATTTGTTTGTTTTTTTAGGGTGCGTGGTGCGAACACACACCCTTCTTCTTTTTTGTTAGTACTTTATAGAATGACATAAGTTTAATAAAGCCAAAGCAAATCTTTCCCCTTCTTCTACTCCAAATACCAAAGATATGTCTACTTCTTTTGCATTTTTTCTAGCAATTTCAATTAAAATAGAATCATCTTCATCTTCAGTTAGGAATGAATCTCTATATACCTCTTTTGCATCCGATAGTTTAAAGTAATGACTAGATACTCCTATATATAAATCTTTCTTCTCTGTATCATTAACTCTATACCTATGTTCCAACGTTCTACCTCCTAATACCTCTTTTTAAATACTCTGTTCCACGGCGAGAATGTATTATGTTGTTTTTTTACATCAGCATCTGTCATCTGAATGTACTTTCTAACCATTGACATATCAGTATGTCCTAGTATCTTTTGTAAAGAAAAAGGGTCACCGCCGTTCATAATGTAAAATAATGCACCAGTATGCCTGAATATATGCGGAGATACTCTCTTACTATTTACTCCTGCACTCTCCCCTAACTCTGTTAATCTTCTTCGCCAGGTATTACTTACTATAGGCCTACCATCATAGGTAACGAATAAAATATCACACCCAAAATCTTCTGTTTCAAGCATGTAATCTTTTAGTAATTTTATAGTTTTGGTTGAAATAGGAACTGTCCTTGCACGCTTTGTTTTCGTTTTATGGGGTTCAAGTTTAATATGGCCACTTTTAAGGTCTACATTACTTCTTTTGATATTTAGTAATTCCGATATTCTGACCATTGTATCTAGTAGTGTATAAATCATCACCTTATCTCGAAAACCAACATATCTCGAATCATCTATTGCATTTAAAAGTGCTTTAACTTCACCTGGCGTAAAAGATTCAATTTCATCCTCGGGTGTTTTCACTGGTTTAAATCTTTCATGTATAGGTTGCTGAATCCACCCCTCCTGAAAACAATGTCTTAAGAATGCACGCATTGTTCTAATTCTTACATTTACGGTAGTTGGGGCTAACTTCTTTTCTTGAAGCATGAAAGCAATATATTCCCTGAAAGCTTCAAGAGTTACTTCTTCATTTAATAAATCCCCACCAGAAAAATCAGTAAGGTAATTAAAGTGTTCATAGTAACACTGTAAGGTTGGTTCAGCTAAACCTTCAGTGTGCTTAAAGTTCATGAACTGCTGAAACATTTCATACAGTGTAAAATAATGTTCTACTGATTTTGTACGGCTTAAACTGCCAGTATTCCTTACACCCTTCCTTTGTGTTTTTCTAACAATAGGCACAAAAAAATCCACCTTTCTATATAGAATCGGTGGATTTAACGCACTCGGTCTCACTAAAAAAATACCCGAGTATTATGTAATTTTCAGAAGAAATACTGGTGTAAGTTTAACAGTAAATCACAGTTCAAATCACAGTTCAAATCACTGCCAAATCACAGTTAAAAAACTGTTCAAACCGTTGATAACACTGATTTTAGTTGGCGGGACTGCGTGGGAATCGAACCCACCTGACCTGGCACGCAGGTCACAAGCGGTTTTGAAGACCGTGGGGGACACCAGTACCCCATTCAGCCCCGTAAAATGAACATGTTCTATTATACTTCGACATCCTGTTTTTATCAACCTTCCTGTTTCGTCCTCCCACCTTGCCATCTGGGGTTGTCTAAAACTGCCTGTTAATACTATAATGAGGTATGAGAAATTAGATAGTGAAGGTGAAATAGATGCTCAGTGGATGGTTTTTGTGGTTTATTTTGCTGTGGATTTTTGTATTTGCCGGGTTGATGGCCATTGGCGGTTTTTTTATGTTCCGCAAGTTCTTGAAGAAGATGCCGAAACAGGATGGCAGGTCCGACATGGATTGGGAAGAGCATTATGTGTACGAGACGCGCCATCTCTGGACCCAGGAACAGAAAGAGCTTTTGGAAGATCTCGTCAGTCCGGTGCCGGAGTTATTCCGTGATGTGGCAAGGCATAAAATTGCCGGGAAGATCGGGGAGCTTGCCCTGAAAGAAAAGGTTTCGAAGATTGGTCAGGATCTTGTGATCCGCGGCTACATCCTTGCGACACCGAAACGGGATCATAAATTCCTGCGTAAAAAATTGTCTGAGAACAAGATCAGCATTGAACCATATGAACATTTATTTTAAAGGCTGCTCCTGAGTGAGCGGTTTTTTTATTGGCAGACCCTGGGGGTTGAAAAATCTCGATAACCTAGTATAATTACAAACTGATTGCTTCATATAAAATGTTTTCTAGGGTTCCGCAGGCAATGCCTGGGCTGGTCCGAGAGAAAACTCGCAGCTTTGTCTGTGACACGGAGGGATAAAAGCCCGGGAGACCTGTTAAACAGTGGTCTTTCGGGTTTTTCTGTTTTTTAGGGGATAATACAGCTTGAGGAGTGAACATATATGAACCGTAACTGGATTAAAGTTTTAATCGCCGCTTTGTTTGAAGTCTTCTGGGTCATAGGACTAAAACATGCCGACAGCTTTCTGGAGTGGTCCGGAACTATTTTGTCTATCGTCATCAGTTTTTACGGATTGATTACCGCTGGACGTGGACTTCCTGTCGGGACCGTTTATGCTGTCTTTGTCGGATTGGGAACAGCAGGAACGACCGCGGCAGATTTCCTCTTTTTTGGTGAGCCCTTTAAACTGGAAAAAGTTCTGCTGATTATCCTTTTATTGGCGGGAGTCATCGGCTTAAAGCTAGTGACCGATGAAAAGACTGAGGAAGGAGCTGATTCCTAATGGAATGGATCTCTTTAATTATTGCAGGCTTTTGTGAAGTAGGCGGAGTCGCCATGATGAATAAATACAATAACGACAGAAAGTGGCACTCCCTCCTGCTCCTTATCCTCGGATTTGGCGCCAGCTTTGTTTTACTTTCCTATGCGATGGAGACCGTATCAATGGGAACCGCTTATGCAATCTGGACTGGAATAGGTGCTTCTGGCGGAGCAATCATCGGGATGCTGTTTTTTGGAGAGTCAAAGGATTGGAAACGAATCCTCTTTATTGCCATTGTATTAAGTGCGGCCATCGGACTAAAGCTGGCTGCATGAAAAAATCCCCATTAAGGGGATTTTTTAAATTAGCCTTGTATTAGATGTGGCTTTCAGTTCGTCATGAAGCTTTTTGTATTGAAGATACATCGCTATCCGCCAGGGAACAATCATCCCGAACGCAAGAATCCAGAACATTCCGCTCAGTTCCCCGACATCAATCGAACTGCTTAGCACAAGCTTGGCAACCACTCTGACTGCAAGAAGCCCAAACAAAATATAAATAAAGGCCTTCGAACGGACCAGGTAAACATCCTGGTTTTTGATTTCAAACTTGGAAGTCTTGATCAGCAGGATGGAAAACAGCATGCCGACCGTTAGGGCTTCCACAATTTGCATCGGGTGAACCCGAAAGACCGGAAAAATAAACATCAGCGCCCCAGTGCTCATAAAAATCGGCGGAAGGATAATTTTCTTCGCAGATGCGGGACGTTTGGCAGCTTTCATGCGGATGATCATTGCAAGCATCCCCATGCCGATGGCCCCTATCGTAGAGAGCAAAACATAGTTCATATCTTTCATCCCTTAATAGTAAGTAAATTTCTTCTGTCTTTTATATAATAAACTTGATTAGAGCAAAGGAAAAGCCATTTAGGAATTTTTATCCGTAAATGGCTATGAGCTCATCTTAACACACTTTTAACTGAATCAACTACACTGGACACGTCAAAAGGTTTGACAAGGTAGTCTCTCGCCCCTGCCTCAATGGCTTCAATAATCGTCTTCTGCTGTCCCATTGCAGAGCACATGATAATCTTTGCCTGAGGATGATTGCGCTTGATCTCTCTCACTGCGTCCAGCCCGTTCATTTCCGGCATGGTAATATCCATTGTGACCAGGTCTGGCTTCAGCTGCTGATACAGCGCCACAGCTTCACGGCCATTCTCTGCCTCCCCGACAATCTCATGGTTTGCCTGCCTGAGAATATTCCTTAGTGTCACTCTCATGAATTTTGCATCATCTACGATTAAAATCCTTGCCATATGGACCCTCCTGGTCAGCCGTTCTCCAACAAGATTTCCTTCACGTTTTTCGTGAATCGCCATTCGTAAAAATATTTAGTAAAAAAACCCACTTAACCCCCAAATAACTTCCAGCCGATTCGAATGCTCTATCATGGTTAAAAACCGACGAACCCTCCAAATAAAGGAGAAACGATCGCAATAATTTTCGTCATCCAATCAAAATAAAGGACAACACCCATGATGATCATCAAATAACCGCCGAACTTCATGATTTTCATATTGTTCCTTTTGATCCATTGCATCTTCCCGACGAAGAAGGAAAGGATAAAAAACGGAACAGCAAATCCAAGGATATAGGCGATCATATAGACCATCCCAGAGCCTGGGTTCGATCCGGCCAGCAGAATGACAGAAGCTAAAATCGGCCCAGTACAGGGAGTCCAGCCTGCCGCAAATGCCATCCCGATCAGGATGGAGCCGAAATAACCTGACGGCCTGTTTTTAAACTCGATTCTCCGGTCAGACATCAGCCATTTCGGCTGAAGAAACCCAACAACCATTAAACCGAATATTACAATAAAAATCGCGCCGATTTGGCGGATCAAATCATCGTAGGTACTGAAAATCTTTCCGATAAAAGAGGTTGTAAACCCTAGAGCAATGAAAATTAATGAAAACCCGATTAAAAAGAAGAGCGTATGGAGCATGCTTCGCTTTTGCAGCATCGCATTTTCACTCTTGATCTCCCCTACTGACATTCCTGTAATATAAGAAAGGAATGCGGGATACAGTGGCAGACAGCAAGGAGAGATAAAGCTAAGAAAGCCTGCAGCCAGCGCCAGCAATACATTTACATCTGTCATGATAACAACTCCTGTTTAACTTCAGTTCGTTTCCATTCTAACAAATCTTATTGGAAAAATATACGAATAGAACTGTGAACAAAATATTAATCTTAGTAAATTTTAAAACTTGCAGGAAACCATCAAACCCAATAATTATCTTTTGAAATATACTGGAAATTCATTTATACTAGAGTTTGTCTTCTTGCATTTTTTACTAAACGTTTTAACTGAATGATTACTAAATAAGGATGTATTCTCGATCCTGGAAAGGGCCGCCATGTCGAAACAAGAATTGATGAATCAAATTGAAAAAAAACGGGCAGAGCTTATTCAGGTGGCATCCACGAAAGGATTCACCTCGTCGATTGCAATCCGATACAGCCAGGAACTTGACCACTTATTAAATACCTATAACAGCCAATACTTAAAAAAAGTGAATACTTATTAAAAAAAACAGCTAGTAGCAACATGTGCCAGCTGTTTTTTTATGCTCCGCTTTTAGCTTACCACATCTTTAAGCCCTTCCGCCAAGCCGTTTTGCAATAAATACATCTTATAATATAGCCCCTTTAATGCAAGCAGTTCCTGATGCGTTCCCCTCTCCACAATTTCACCTTGATGAAGAACAAGGATCAAGTCGGCATCCTGTATGGTAGAAAGCCGATGCGCAATCGCAATGGTCGTTCGGCCCTTGCGCATTTTTGCCAAAGCAGACTGGATTGCTTCCTCTGTTTCTGTATCAATATTAGCTGTGGCTTCGTCGAGAATCAATATTCTGGGGTTGGCTGCAATGGTTCTTGCAAAGGCAATCAATTGCCGCTGGCCGCTTGACAAAGTGGCTCCCCTTTCAACAACCTGATGTTCATAGCACCCCTCAAGGTTCGCGATGAAGGAATCTGCCTGGACAAACCTCGCTGCTTCCTCAATATCCTGATCCGTCAATTCCTCATTGTGCAGCCGGATGTTTTCCTTAATGGTCCCGTAAAATAAAAATGGATCCTGAAGAACCAGTCCGAGCTTTTTACGAATTTCCTCTGCAGAATACTCTCTTATGGAGATGCCATCTATAAGGATGTTACCGCGATCAAATTCATAAAACCTCATCAGAAGATTGATAATCGAGCTTTTGCCGCTCCCAGTATGCCCGACCAACGCTACGGTCTGGCCCTGGCCAACGGTAAATTCTATATTTTTCAGAACATCCCGCTTTCCATCGTACGAAAAGCTCAGATTCCTGACTTCAATCTCCCCTTCTTTTATCTCATTCTTCGAGTCTAGCGGCTGTACCGGTGCCAATTCTTTGTCATCCAGAAGGTCAAATACTCTCGATGCAGCTACAATGGCCTGCTGGTACATGGAGAGGCGCATCATCATATTGTTTACAGGCTCAAAGAACCGGTCCAGATAATTGATGAAGGCATAAAGCACTCCAATTTCAATTGGATTTTCAAACGAACTGATTCCAAAATAACTTAATACCATAACGAGCGCAAATATATAGACAAGATCAATGGCCGGCCGCAAGAGGAGCCCATCTGCTTTTATATTCCTCATGCCTGCCTGAAAGTGCTGTTCATTTATTTCTCCAAACTCCTGCCTCAGCCGTTCCTCCTGCCGGAACACCTGGATAATGGACATCCCTTGAAGGGACTCACTCAGCTTCGCATTCAACTGGCTAAGCCGTTCACGCATGTCCTGATAAAATTTAGAGCTCACTTTCCGGTACGTAACCATAATCGCCATGATCAGCGGGAGCACCAGCAGACAAAACAGCGCGAGCTTGACATTGAGCAAAAACATCGCCACGAAGATTCCGATCAGCAAGAAACCGCTCTGGATAAAAGTTGCAATCACGCTGACAAACATATCCTTGATCGCTTCCGTATCATTTGTCACCCTTGAAACGATGGAACCTGCGGGTGTCTTATCAAAATAGCGCAAACCAAGTGACTGCACTTTTGAAAAGACATCTATCCGCAGCTGCTGAATAATCTTTAGTGCAATTTCCTGGAATTTATATAGCTGAAAATACGATATTAAAACATTTACGATCTGGATGCCCATATAGGCGGAACCAAGCAGAAGCAAGGGCTCAAATGGAAACGACCCATGCGCCAGGTAATCGTCGATGAATATTTTTACCAGGATTGGTCCTGTTACATCTCCGATTGTAGTAAGCAGCAGGAGGGCAAATGCCAGCAGGATTGTTTTACTGTGCGGCTTTGCATAGCGAAGGAGCCTGGTTAGCACAGCCCGCTGCTGCTTTCCTGTTAATGACTGTAATTTATTCATCCTTTTACCCTCCCTGCTCCACTAATTCTTCCAGCTGCTGGTGAACATACATATTTTTGTACCACCCGGCAAATTCCATTAATTGCCCATGGGTTCCGCGCTCAATAATCCTGCCGTCCTCGAGCACAAGGATCAAATCAGCATGCTGGATCGCAGATAAACGATGGGCGGTGATAATGGTCGTCTTTCCTTTCCTGTTGTTCTTAAGTGCCCCAAGGATTTCTTCCTCCGTTTTCGCATCAACTGCAGACAGCGAATCATCAAGAATAAGAATTTCCGGGTCCAGCAAAAGTGCCCTGGCAATGGAGATTCGCTGTTTTTGCCCTCCAGATAAAGAAACTCCCCTTTCACCGACAACTGTGTCATAGCCTTCTGAAAACTGCAGGATATCATCATGGATGCGGGCAACCTTTGCAGCCTCCTGGATAACCTTTTCTGGTGCTGCCGGCTCTGTAAAGGCAATATTTTCACCTACAGTGGCAGAAAAAAGGAAGTGATCCTGCGGGACGTAGCCTACTGCTTGACGAAGTTTATCCAATGAATACTCCTGCAATGGAATGCCGTTAATGGTAATTTGTCCTTCAAACCCCTCAAATTCACGGATCAACAGTTTGAGCAGGGTCGTTTTGCCCGCACCCGTTTTGCCGACAATCCCAAGTGTGGCCCCCTGCGGAAGAGAAAACCGAATATCCTTGAGTACAGGTTCCTGTTCTCCTGGATAAGCAAATGAAGTTAAGTCATACGCAATGTCCCCTGCAGGAACAAGGTTAAGGGCGCTGCCATCATCTTTGATTTCAACTTTCTCCTCCAAAAGCAGATTGACCCGCTCCAATGAGGCCCTTCCCCGTTCCACAATATTGAACAGCCACCCAAAAGCCAGCATTGGCCAGATCAGCAGGCCAAGGTAAGTGGTGAAGGAAACAAGCTCCCCAATCGTTAATTCTCCATTGATGACAAGGCGGGAGCCGAACGTAATTGACAGGAAGAAACTAATTCCAATGATAATGGAGATGGTTGGATCAAACAGGGCATCAACTTTGGCAACCGATATATTTTTAGCAACCACATCCTCTGATTGTTTGCGGAAATCTTCTATATCTTCTTGTTCCTGCCCAAAGGTTTTGATTACTTTAATTCCCGTAATGCTTTCCTGGGTTTTATCATTCAAGGCTGAAAAGGCTTCTTGGGCTTTATGGAACCGTGCATGGAGCATTTCTCCATACCAGCCTGTTAGAATAGCCATGATCGGCATAGGAATAAGACATATGAGCGTTAATTTCCAACTGATGGTTGCGGCCATGGCAATAATGACAAATCCTCCTGTTGCCAGTGAGTCTACGAGAGTCAGGACCCCGGCTCCTGCCGTCTGCTGGATTGCTTGCAAATCGTTCGTCGCATGGGCCATCAGGTCACCCGTCCTGCGCTTTTGATAAAAGGACTGGGACATCCGGGTGAAATGGGAATAAAGCCGGTTTCTCAGGAGCCTCGATAATTTAACGGCAGATCCAAATATAAGGATTCTCCAGTAATAACGGAGAATGTACATCGCCAGGCCCACAATGATAACAAGGATGATCCATTTCAGAAGACCCATGCCAGTCAGCGTTCCCGTTTCAATGCCGTCTACGACATAGCCTATGACCCGCGGGGGGATGAGCTGAATTAAGGCCACAAATGACAGCAAAAAGATTCCTGTTAAATACGCTTTTTTCTCTTGTTTGAAAAACCACATTAACTCTAAAAATACTTTCATGACTCCATCCTCCATGAAACCGTATCTAAAATGCTCCAATAGTTTACCAGATATTACTAAAATAAGGAAGATATTTTTTGAGGAAATAAAAAAAGGCCAGGCACTGATCTTTTCCTTTATTAGTAAGACAAAAAAAGAGCAGCCTTAGCTGCCCTTTATTTTTATATTCTTTTAGCCCCGATGAACCTTGGCTTCCAATAAGTATTGTTGATAGAGTCAATCGCAACGCCCTTTGAAGTGGTTGCATGCATGATTTGTCCATTTCCGATATAAATCGCAACGTGGGTCACTTTTCTCCCGCCGCTGGTTGCATAGAACATTAAGTCTCCTGGTGCCGGCTTAGAAACGCGAGTGCCTGTATTGTACATTTGAGCGGC
>JAPSKD010000371.1 GCA_031177865.1 Bacillus sp. (in: firmicutes)
GCAGGCTATCATTGAGAGTCTATTTAGCTCTTTTCATAAAAATCAAATGAACGCAGATTTAAGAATTGGGGTAGGGCTCCCATACAGTCATGGTCATGAGCTAAATAAATCTTATCATGAAGCGGTAGTTGCTCTACAACAGCTATTTAAGACTCCAAATCGCAAGTATCTAATTAGCAGTAAACAAGGGGCAGCTGCGTTACCTTCCATTTCGGATGTGCTGGAAATAGAGAAAAAGTTGCTAGATGGCGTTCGACAGGGTGATCTAAATCAAGTGATGTTTATTTATGATACCTTTATAACCAGATTAACCGATAACAACGGAATAAAAGCATCTGTAGTGAAAAAATCATTTGATGAATTGTTTATTCTCCTTTCACGAATGATGCATGACTTAGGGATACACTTTGAAGCTTCCTTGACTGTCGACGAGGTAGAAGATATTAACCTTATTCTAGAAAAAGGAAAAGCGAATTTATTATCAGTCGTCAAGCACGTTCAGCTTTGGAGGAACAATCATGCAAAGGGAATGCTTCATAGGGCAAAGGAGTATATTGAAAATCATTATGCTAATTCCATTACTTTGGAACACGTGGCAGAATATGTGGAGCTAAGCCCATTCTATTTAAGCAAATTATTTAAAGATCGGTTTGGGATGACCTTTATCGATTACGTAACCGAAATAAGAATAAAACAGGCAAAGCTACAAATGGTTGATGCTACTAAGAGTTTAAAAGAAATATGCTTTTCTGTCGGCTATAAGGATCCGAATTATTTTAGCCGTGTGTTTAAAAAACAAACAGGCTTATCCCCGTCCGAATTTCGCAGGGAGACGCTCGTTAAATAGAATGATAGTAATAAAGACTGATTGGTAGATGAATCGGTCTTTTTTTTGCGTGAACAAAAAAATCTAGGAAATCGCAAATTAGTGCTATAGGTTAGAACTATTGAATGACATCTCCCGGTGCTACCATATGTGTAAGGGCTTTCAATAAGGTAAAGGTAAGTGAAGATTACCAGAGCCTTCACAAAAAAAGCAAAAGGAGAAGGATAACATGTTTAAAAAGAAGAAAGGGTTAATTCTATCATTATCAGTTGCGTCTAGCATTCTATTAGCAACTGGCTGTGGCGGTACGGATGCAAGTTCAACAGATTCTAAAAAAGGCAAGGACGGAGACCTTCCAGCAATGGGTGCAACGATTTATAAATTCGATGACAACTTTATGTCCTATGTTCGTCGTGCAATGGAGACCGCAGCAGAAGGTAAGGTTAACTTAATGCTGAATGACTCTCAAAATGACCAAGCCAAACAGGTTGAGCAAGTAGACACGCTTATTGCCAAAGGAGCAAAATCGCTGGCAATCAATCTGGTAGATCCAAAGGCCGCACAAACGATCATTGATAAAGCAAAAGTAAAGGATATTCCTGTTATCTTCTTTAACAAAGAGCCGGACGCGAGTGTACTAAAAGGCTATGAAAAGGCTTACTATGTTGGAACGACTTCATCGGAATCAGGCGTAATCCAAGGTGAATTGATCGCTAAGGCATGGGAAGAAAATAAAGAAGCTTGGGATAAAAATGGGGATGGCAAGCTTCAATACGTTCTTTTAAAAGGCGAGCCAGGTCACCCTGACGCAGAAGCTCGTACAAAGTTTGCTGTTGATACAGTTAAGGAAAAAGGAATTGAAGTGGAAGAATTAGCAATGGACACGGGTATGTGGGATGCAACTAAAGCAACCGAAAAAATGGACGCCTGGATTGCGAAATACAACGAAGAGATTGAATTTGTTATTGCAAATAACGACGGTATGGCATTAGGTGCCATTGCTTCTCTTGAAAAAGCAGGCTACTTCTCAGGTAATAAATTTATGCCAGTTGTAGGTGTAGACGCGATTCCGGAAGCACTTGAAATGATTGAAAAAGGAAAAATGGTTGGTACGGTCTTAAATGATGCGAAAAACCAAGGTGCAGCAACTGTTCAACTAGCTGCCAATGCTGCAAATGGTAAGGACGTATTAGAAGGAACAGAATGGAAGTTAGACGATAAAAAAGCTGTACGTGTTCCTTACGTTGAAATCACAAAGGACAATATCCAAGTAGGTAAAGACGCTTACAAATAGAAAAGCGTAAAGCGCCTAGGCGCTAAAGCTAGACTAGTAAGAAAAAGTGGAAGCGCCAAGTCCGAGGGAAGCCTCCATGGCGCTCCTCGAACGAAGGAAAAGGATAATACTCTCTTTTCCTTCGTTCGGGGCTATGTTTCAAGGATTATATTGAAGCAGGACTGATGAAATTAATTTTCTATATAAAAATGAACGCTAGATGGTTAGGCAAGGAGGTTTAAGCATGTCAGAGGCAAGTTCAACCAATTTACTTGAAATGATTAATTTAACAAAACGATTTCCTGGTGTAATCGCTCTTAATAACGTTTCCCTGAAAGTGAAGGCAGGGACAGTACATGCCTTAATGGGTGAGAATGGTGCTGGAAAATCCACCTTAATGAAGTGCTTATTCGGTATCTACTCAATGGATGAAGGTAAAATCCTGTTAGATGGGAAAGAGGTTTCTTTTGCGAATTCTAAGCAAGCACTTGAAAACGGAGTATCAATGGTCCACCAGGAACTGAATCAAGTCCGTCAGCAAAATGTAATGGACAATATTTGGCTGGGAAGGTATCCGAAAAAAGGAATCTTTATTGATGAGAAGAAGATGTATGAGGAAACCTCGGCTATCTTTAAAAGTTTGGACATCAATATCGATCCGCGGAGCAAGGTGAGCAGTTTATCTGTTTCAGAAATGCAGATGGTGGAAATAGCAAAAGCTGTATCCTATCATTCAAAACTGATTGTAATGGATGAACCAACCTCATCCCTTACAGAAAAAGAAGTAAATCATTTATTTACAATCATCAAGAAGCTTCAAAGCGAAAACGTAGCGATTATCTATATTTCGCACAAGATGGAAGAAATTCTAAAAATCTCTGATGAAGTAACGATCATGCGTGATGGTCAGTATATTGCTACGAAAAGTGCGAAGGAATTAACGACGGACGAAATCATTAAGTTAATGGTTGGCCGTGACTTATCACAGCGTTTTCCAGAAAAAATCAATCAACCTGGGGAAGTAACTCTTAGAGTTAAGGATTTAACCGCCGAAACAGAAGGATCATTTTCTACTATTAACTTCGAGTTGAGAAAAGGAGAAATATTAGGTATTGCCGGATTAGTCGGATCCAAGCGTACAGAGGTAATGGAGGCGCTGTTTGGTATCAGAGGACTGAAATCAGGAAGTATTGAGTTAAATGGGAAGGTAGTTCATAATCATTCGCCGCAGCATGCGATTAAAAATGGTTTTGCACTCGTGACGGAAGAAAGAAGAACTACGGGAATTTATCCACAACTCAGCATTAGCTTTAACTCTATTATTGCCAACCTGCCTCAGTATCGAAAAGGGTTGTTTCTATCAGAAAGCAAAGTACATGATGATACAAAATGGGTGATAGATTCAATGAAAGTAAAGACGCCATCGCAAAATACCCCAATCGGAAGTCTTTCAGGTGGTAACCAGCAGAAAGTAATTATTGGACGCTGGCTGCTAACAAAGCCGGAAGTACTATTGTTGGATGAACCAACAAGGGGTATAGACGTTGGTGCGAAATTTGAGATTTACCAGCTAATCAATGAATTAGCGGCTGAAGGAAAAGGGATTATCATGATCTCTTCAGAAATGCCTGAGCTGCTTGGAGTAACAGATAGAATTTTAGTAATGAGTAATGGAAGAGCAGCCGGAATCGTAGAAACAAAAACAACTACGCAAGAAGAAATTATGCGACTGGCAGCGTTGTATTAGGAGGAGAAGCAAAATGAATACTCAAGCCACAAAAAAGTCTAATGTTGTAAAATGGCTGTTTGATAATGTTATTTATGTATTTTTATTTCTACTAGTAATTGGGATTGTCATTGCATCTCCTGACTTTTTATCAATGACCAATTTAATAAATATCCTAAGTCAGTCATCTTCTAGGATTATTATTGCTCTTGGAATAGCGGGTATTCTGATATTGGGAGGAACCGACTTATCTGCTGGACGGATGGTAGGACTAGCAGCAGTAGTCTCAGCTTCTCTGCTTCAAGCAGGTGATTATGCTTATAAGATGTATCCAAACCTTCCGGAGCTGCCTTTATTTATTCCTATATTAATAGCAATGGCTGTAACAGGACTATTTGGTACGCTAAATGGTTTTATCGTTTCAAAGTTTCATGTACCTCCATTTATAGCCACACTAGGTATGATGATTGGTGTCTACGGAATTACTTCCATTTACTTTGACCGTCCGCCATATGGTGCACAGCCGATCGGAGGATTAAGTGAAAGCTTTACAACCTTTGCTCAAAAAGGAATAAAATTAGGACAGTATGAATTCCCATATCTAATTTTATATGCAATTGCATTTTCAATCATTATTTGGGTTGTTTGGAATAAAACACAACTTGGAAAGAATATGTACGCAATCGGTGGAAATGCTGAAGCGGCAAAGGTTTCCGGAGTAAACGTTGCAAAAAATATCATCATCATTTATATGATTGCCGGTCTACTATATGGATTCTCAGGTACATTAGAAGCTGGTCGTGTTGGCAGTGCAACCAACAATACTGGGAATATGTACGAGCTAGATGCCATTGC
>JAPSKD010000372.1 GCA_031177865.1 Bacillus sp. (in: firmicutes)
GTAAACGCAATAAGGGCCACAATCAGCAACGGGATTGCCCAACCGATGATTTGAGGTGTTTTAGATTTTGGTTTTGTTTTTGTTAAAGCTTGCAAGTCTTGGTCGGTATGAATTTCTTTCGTAATTCCTGGAACGTGTGCTGCTCCAAGAACTGCAACAACCTTTTTTCCAGGTGCTTCTTTAATTTTTTGAGCTAGGTATTGATCACGCTCGTCGATTAAAGGTTTCTTTAATTTAGGAAAAGCTTCAGAAATTTCCGCAAGCGAAGCATTCAATGTATCTTGAGTCTTCATTTTTTCAAGTTCTTCTTCTGAAATGGTTTCTTTATTAAAAATACTATAAATAATTGACGTGAGCAGCTGGGCTTTTCCCCAGACACCAACATTACCCCAAATACGCGAGAACGTAATTTGGATATTACGGTCGGCTAAAACGAGCTCAGCCCCTATTTCTTTTGCTGATTCAATCCCTTGAATCATTTCCTGACCTGGTTTTGTGTCAAATTGCTTGGCCAATCGGTTTTGGAAGGAGGAAATCGCTAAATTCATGATTAATAATGTTGCCTTTTTTTCTTTTATGACCTTAAAGATATCCGTTTCTCTCCATTTGCTGCCTTCCATAATCGACTTGTAGCGTTGTTCATCCAATTCAATACAAACAGAATCAGGCTGTTCACGGTCTATGACCTCTTTAACCTGTGCAACACTTTGTTTGGAAACGTGAGCGGTACCAATTAATATAATTTCTTTGCCGTCCAAATCAATTCGGGTTATGTTTTCTTCCGTCATAATCTACTTCCTTCATAAAAATATACTTATACAAAAGTCTATATCCTTATAATGAAGGACAACCAACATAATTTCAACAGAAAGAATACACACACACAAATTCAAAAATAAATTATAATTTAGGAGATTAGGAATATACCGAGGTGATCCTTATTCAACAGTTACACATGCTGCAGCAGGTAATCGATTATATTGAAGAACATATTAAGGACGAAATTGATTCAGAGAACTTAGTAAAAATGGCGGGATATTCCCCTTACCATTTTTATCGAGTTTTTCAGAAGCATACAGGATATACCCTAATGGACTATGTAGTAAAGAGAAAGCTTCAATACGCATTACATGAATTGGTTAATGGAAAAAAAATCATCCAAATTGCGATGGATTACGGATTTGAAACCCATGCTGGTTTTACAAAGGCCTTTAAAAAATGCTTTGGAAGCCCTCCTAGTTTATATAAAATTCATTGCCCCAAATCATTTCCGCAAAAATTAGATTTGGTTAGTATTCATCAAAAGAACACAGGCGGGATTGTGATGCAGCCTATGATCGTGAAGAGGCAGTCCTTCACTGTTGCTGGTAAAACATTCTCAATTAATATGGGAAATGTATCTTATACAAGAGATGCACCTGCGATTTGGGATCAAGAAGGGTTGGCAGACGGTTCCATCGAAAGATTGCTATATCAATCGCTAGCCCCCAAAAAGCATGGGGAGTACTGTATAAATTTAAGTCCTTCAGTAGTAGAGGATAAGTTTATCTATTTATTTGCTGTAGATTTAGACAAAGATACTTCACTTCCAGATGGGCTGACACCATTACAAATACCAGCAGCTACTTATGCTGTGTTCAGAACTCCGTTGGTTGAAGTTGAGAAGTTTGCTTCAACTATAAAAGGAACATGGAATTATATTTTAGAGGACTGGTTCCCACAATCATCTTATGAAGTGGATGAAGAGGCTTTTGATTTTGAATACTATGATGAACATTGCCATTACTGGGATTACGACAAAGTCTATATGGAGATTCATATTCCAATAAAAGAAAGAGGATGAACTCTCATCCTCTAGTTTTTTTCATAATATGTTGATATAAAAATAGGACAGGCGTTAATATAATGGCACTAACCAATATGGCTATTTTAATCGTAAAGTTGGAAGCAATTACACCAATCACTGGACCGCCGCCAATTTGTCCAATTGCGTCTACCTGGCCTTTGACTGAAAAAAAGGTGGCACGTGTAGAAGAATCTGGGATGATTTTATTCAGCCAAACCGTCTCCAATGGGTACATAATGCTTCTTGAAATTTGGATAATGATATAAAAAGCTAACAAACCCACTGCGAATGTGGTGAAAGCAAAACCAATTAATGAACCGATAATTAGAATGCTTCCAATAAAAAGTGCCACGTAAATATGGTTAAGGCGCTGGTGGATGGAACTATTATCAATAAAATGCAGTGCAGCAAACGTCAAAAGGACGACAATGAATTGAACCCCGCCCATCAGCAAAACTAACTGACTATCTGATAAATGTGATAGGCCTGATTGCGCTATAAAGTGGGGAATCCACAGTCGGTCAAAGCCCTCACTATAAAAGCCAAAAAACAACGCAATCAGAAAAAGTATTCTCATTAGAAAATTTGCTCTAGAATAATAAAAAATTCGACTCATATTTTCCTTGATATTCTTCCAGACCGAGACGCTCTCCACTTTTTCTGCTGGTTTAAAATTCTCTTCTTTCATAAAGATAACTAAAAGGATGGATAGCGCTACCAACCCAAATCCGCCTAAAACGATTGGCAAATTGAGTATATAATACCCTGCTAGCATGCTTAATGGGATGGCAAGGACTTTTCCGAGATTACCTGCCTTGGCACCTTTGACAAAAGCTGAAGAAGCACGTTCTTCCCCAATCTCATCTGCAATCCAAGCTTGATGAGAGCCACTCGTAAAGGTATATCCAATCCCCCATATGACTTGGGATAAAATCACAGCTGTAAAAAACGGAAACATTCCTTCAATAATAAAACCTATACCAATTAAGAAAAAGCCAATAATGACAGACAACTTTCTGCTTTTTAAATCGGAGAGGATTCCAGTAGGAATTTCAAAAATGAAAACAGTCGCTTCCAAAACAGTCCCTACTAAAACTAACTGCAATGGATCAAGTTGAACCATTTCTACCTGATATAACAGGTTTACGGTAAATATAAAGGTAAAAAACAATTGTGATAGGAAACAGGTATAAATATAAACCTGATACGGATCCTTTTTCTTTAAAATGTTCATCTTCTTTCCCCCTCACCTTAATCATAAAGCGAGACGCGGCACATTTCTTTTCCTAATTTGCGATTTATGTGCATATTGAGCTATTCTTCTTTAACTTTCCTATCTACTTCACTTATCGGCACTCCACCTGCTTTTATTCCCATCGATTCGCGAATCTTTATCAAGTCAGCAATTTGCGAATGATTCAATTCGTTCGCCTTTTTCAAAATATTGTTGGAGTACATAAGGATTGTAGCGTAATGTTCAAGCGATTCCATTCGGAAGTATGCCTCCATTAGATCTCTCCCCCATGTAAGGGCTCCATGGTTGGCCAAAAGGACGGCATTGTGTGTCTTGCAATATGGAGCAATGGAATCCGGCACTTCTTGTGTTCCAGGTAAAGCATAAGGCGCTACTGGTACATTACCTAACAACACAATCGCCTCTGGTAAAACTGGTTTATCAAGAGGAATCCCAGCTATTGCAAACGATGTTGCAACTGGAGGATGGGCATGAACAACGGCATTCACTTCTGGGTTTTCATTATAAACCCTAAGGTGCATTTTTACCTCAGATGAAGGTTTCAAATTTCCTGAAAGTACTTGACCAGAAAGGTCCATTTTCACCATCATATCAGGCGTCATATAGCCTTTACTTACTCCAGTAGGCGTTGTCCAAATTTCATTTAGCCCCACTTTCACCGAGATATTCCCATCATTCGCTGCTACATAATTTCTGTTGTATACCCTTCTTCCGATTTCACAGATCATTTCTCTTGCTTCGAGATTGGAATAGTATTGTTTGTTATCCTGCATATGTATTGAACTCCTTTTTCAGCAGAGTTTTTTCAATTTTAATCATCCATTAACAATATTCTTATTTTATGGTTGTGCAGTCAATTGGTTAGTAACTTTTTTCTGTTTTTATGATAAACTTTGAATTTTTAAAAACAAAAAGAAAAGAAAAAACCGACCCAATTAATGAGCCGGATTTCTTAAGCTTGCTTTAATTCTAACCTTCGTGCAACTAGTGACAAAGCATAATTAACGATAAAATACATCAATGCTACAATTACGAAAACTGGTATCACATACGATCCCTTTTGTGCGTAAATAATTTGTCCGTTGTGTAATAAATCGGGCAACGCGATGACGACGGCTAATGATGTATCTTTAAGTAAAGAAATAAATTGACTGACAATAGGTGGAACCATTCTTCTCAGAGCTTGTGGCATGACGGCATGACTGATTCAAAAACCGTCAATGCTGCGATAGCCGCAGTCGTTATTTCCATTTCAATCCCGATTTCGGGCAATGCAAAATAGGTAAAGAAAATGATGAGCAGTAAAGGAAGGTTGCGAATCGTCTCGACAATCACGGCTAGTAATTGGGAAACAACGGGAATCCGTGCATATCTGAGAGTTCCGATAAGACCTCCAATAATGAAGCTGAACACGATTGAAATTGCAGCAACCTTAAGAGTTACCCCAAATCCTTCCAGTAAAAATTTAAAATGTTCAGGTGTATATACTTCAATGAACGGTGCTAGAAAATCCATCTTGCGCACCTCCTTAATTACTTCTTGCCAAGCGT
>JAPSKD010000046.1 GCA_031177865.1 Bacillus sp. (in: firmicutes)
CCCCAGGAACAATCCGTGGCGATTTTGGCTTAACTGTTGGAAAGAATGTTATTCACGGTTCGGATTCACCTGCAAGTGCAGAGCGTGAAATTGGATTATTTTTTAAAGATGGCGGAGTTGTAGAATACTCTAAACTAGTTAACGAATGGATTTACTAATTTAGATAAAAGAGGCACTTGTATAGCATATACAGGTGCTTTTTTGTATGCGTATACATTTAAAAAAATAAAATATTTTAGAAACAATAGTGTACAAATAGAGTTTCTGTTATTATCATTAGATAAATAATCATCAAGCAATTTATGCTATTTTCAGATAATTATACTAGGTTTATTAGTCTGTTTATGGTATATTTATAAAAATCCTTTAATGAGTTGAAGGGGGAAAGTGTAATGGGAATGAGATATTTAACAGCTGGAGAATCACACGGTCCACAATTAACGACAATACTAGAGGGACTTCCAGCAGGGATGCCATTAGTAACTGAAGATATAAATACTGAGCTTGCAAGGCGGCAGCAGGGGTATGGCCGCGGTAGAAGAATGCAGATAGAAAAAGATACTGTCGAAATTTTATCTGGAGTTCGACACGGACAAACTCTTGGATCTCCGATTGCTCTAGTAGTAAAGAACAATGATTGGAAGCATTGGACAAAAATTATGGGAGCCGACCCATTAGAAGAGGGACAAGAGGATGAAGTTAAACGTAAAATAACCCGGCCAAGACCTGGACATGCAGATTTGAATGGAGCGATAAAGTATGGGCATCGAGATATGAGAAATGTCCTAGAGCGTTCATCTGCCCGGGAAACAACTGTAAGAGTAGCAGCAGGTGCGGTTGCGAAGCAACTTTTATCTTTAGTTGGCGTTACACTCGTTTCTCATGTGGTTGAGATTGGCGGTATAAAGGCAAGTGCTGATTCTCCTTTATCGATTGAAGAATTAAAGCAAAGAACAGAACTTTCACCTGTACGCTGTGCAGACCCAGAAGTAGAACAGGATATGATGGATGCAATAGACAATGCTAAGAAGAATGGTGATTCAATCGGCGGCGTTGTTGAAGTAATCGCAACAGGTATGCCTAGTGGGGTGGGCAGCTATGTTCAGTATGATAGAAAATTAGACGCAAAGCTCGCAGCAGCGATAGTGAGTATCAATGCATTCAAAGGAGTAGAGTTTGGCATCGGCTTTGAAGCAGCAAGAAAGCCAGGAAGTGAAGTACATGATGAGATCGTTTGGGATCAAGAAAATGGTTATACTCGAAAGACGAATCGTCTAGGCGGTTTTGAGGGCGGTATGACCACGGGGATGCCAATTGTTGTTCGCGGGGTAATGAAGCCAATTCCAACACTTTATAAGCCGCTCATGAGCGTTGATATCGATTCAAAGGAGCCATTTTCTGCAAGTGTTGAACGTTCAGACAGCTGTGCTGTTCCTGCTGCCGCTGTAGTGGCAGAAAATGTGGTCGCATGGGAACTTGCTAATTCTCTCATTGAACAATTTTATAGTGATCGTTTCGATACATTCGCAGCTGAAATTAAGCGACAGCGTGAATACGCGAGGGAATTTTAATGGAGACCATTCAAATTCAAACGAGCTCCAAAAGCTATAATGTGTTTGTTGGCGAAGGTGTAAGAACTGAAATCAGCAATTTTTTAGAAAATCATTTTGCTAATCTGACTAGAATATTAATTATTACAGATGAAACAGTTGCGAAAATTCATCTTGATAAGGTAGTACCGCTCTTGTCTAAGTGGAACCCAGTTATTTATACTGCTCCAAGTGGTGAGAAAGCAAAAACGTTCGAGGTGTACTATGAAGCCTTATCCATGGCTTTAGAAAACCATCTTGACCGAAAATCTGTTATTCTCGCATTTGGCGGTGGTGCAGTGGGGGACTTATCAGGTTTTGTTGCTGCATCATTTATGAGGGGAATACCATTTATCCAAGTTCCAACAACCATTCTCGCACATGATAGTGCAGTTGGCGGGAAAGTTGCCATTAATCATCCCCTAGGAAAAAACATGATTGGGGCTTTCCATCAGCCAGAGGCCGTCTTTTATGACCTTGAACTGCTCAATACGCTGCCTGAGCAAGAAATTCGTTCTGGTTTTGCAGAGGTTATTAAACATGCCCTTATTTATGATGCTGACTTTTATCAATGGTTAAAGACAGAAATTCATCATCTGAATGCCTTAACCTCTGAACAATTATTTGAATCACTTACAAAAGGGATTCAAATTAAAAATGAATTTGTGTCAAAGGATGAAAAAGAAACGGGAATCCGTGCTTTCTTAAATTTTGGTCATACACTAGGACATGCAATTGAATCAGAAATGGGTTATGGTAATTTCACACACGGTGAAGCTGTATTGATTGGAATGATTTTCGCTTTAAAGCTAAGTAATGAGGTTTCAGGGTTATCCTTTAAAACCGATGAGTTTATTTCATGGGTTCAAGAACTTGGGTATCAAACAGAGATACCAGCGCAACTTTCGCCTGAGCGTCTGCTGGTAAAAATGAAGCAGGATAAAAAATCATCCGGTGGATCAGTAAAGTTTGTCTTATTAGAGCAAATTGGGAAACCAAAACTTCAAGAGCTTTCGGATGAATTTTTATTAGAACAAATCAAGAATTTCTAAGAACAAGGGGGAGCTTTTGATGATTAGAGGGGTGAGGGGTGCAATCACCGTTGATTGCAATTCCGAAGAAGTTATCATATCAGCAACAGAAGAGCTTTTAAAACAGGTAATCGAAGGAAACAACATTCTTCCGGATCAGGTTGCTTCTGTTTTTATTTCAACTACTGATGATCTAAACGCTGCTTTCCCAGCTAGAGCACTGCGAAAATTTCCTGGCTGGACTTACGTACCAGTTATGTGTATGAGAGAATTGGCAGTGCCAAATTCTCTGCCATTGTGCGTAAGAGTAATGCTGCATGTAAATACAGCAGTACCACAGGAAGAAATTGTTCATGTTTATTTAGGAGGCGCAACGGTATTACGACCTGATTTAGGCAATACTTTGGCTAAATAGAAAGATAGTAATAGATCATTATAAGGATGGAGTGGAGATAAATGAGATGGAAAAAGCAGTTATTAACACTGACTCCATATCAGCCAGGAAAATCAATCGAGTCAGTTAAAAAACAATATAAATTAGATCAGATTGTTAAACTTGCATCAAATGAAAATCCTTTTGGATGTTCTACTAAAGTGCTTTCTGCCTTACAAAGTCAGCAGCCAGATTTTGCTATTTACCCAGATGGGTATATGACCAGCTTAAGGGAATCAGTAGCTTCTTTTTTAAAGATTAACCAAGATGAACTGATATTTGGTAATGGGTCCGATAATATTATTCAAATCATATCAAGATCACTGCTGCACCCAGGTGCAAATACGGTGATGGCGACACCTTCCTTCTCTCAATACAAACATAATGCAGTGATTGAGGGCGCGGAGATTAGGGAAATCCCATTAATTGATGGTCAACATGATTTAGAAAAAATGTATGCTGCAATTGATGATCATACCAATGTCGTCTGGGTTTGCAGTCCTAATAATCCGACAGGTACATACGTCTCAAAAAATAAATTAATTACATTTTTAGATAAAGTACCAGCACATGTTTTAGTAGTGTTGGATGAAGCTTACTATGAATACGTATTTGCAGATGATTATTATGACTCAATTGAATTAACAAGAACTTATCCAAATTTAATTGTGTTACGAACTTTTTCGAAAATATATGGTCTTGCTTCTCTAAGGGTTGGCTATGGTGTTGCAAATCGTTCAATTATTCAAGCTTTGGAACCTGCAAGAGAACCTTTTAATGTTAATTCATTTGGCCAGGTCGCTGCCATAGCTGCACTTGGTGACCAAGAATTTGTCCAAGATTGTAAAGAGAAAAACAGACAAGGTTTGATACAATTCTATGATTTCTGCGAACGACACAATCTGAGCTATTATCCTTCTCAAACTAATTTTGTTTTAATTGATATCAATGCCGATGCCAATCAAGGGTTTCAATATTTATTAGAAAAAGGCTATATTGTTAGATCTGGTAAAGCTTTAGGATTCCCTTCTTCTTTAAGAATTACAGTTGGCTCTTCTGACCAAAATGAAGGTGTACTAAATGCATTAGGAGAATTTCTTATTGAACAAAATACAGAGAAGCTCAGTAGAAACTAGGGGGACTACCAATGAAAGGCCGAGTTTTTGTTATTGGGCTTGGGTTAATTGGCGGTTCTTTAGCTTTATGTATTAAGAAAGAACATAAAGATGCTATCATATTGGGCTATGATATTCATCCAGAACAAGCTAGACTTGGAAAAATGCTAGGTGTTATTGATGAAGTAGCTGATGATATCGTTGAAGGTGCTAAGACCGCTGATTTAATTATTATTTCCGCACCAGTAATCGAGACGGAAACGATTATTCAATTATTATCAGAGCAATCGTTAAATCCAGAGGTAATTATTACGGACACCGGAAGTACAAAAAGTAAAATTGTTGCCAATGCTACAAGCTTAAAGAAAAAAGGATACACCTTTATCGGGGGCCATCCGATGGCTGGTTCCCATAAAAGTGGTGTATCTGCTGCAAAAGAAATTCTTTTTGAGAATGCCTTTTATCTATTTACGCCAGAGGACCATATTGAAAACTCAAAGGTGGAAAGGTTAAAGGAATGGCTCAAAGGTACCAATGCAAAATTTTTAACTGTTACTCCTGATAACCATGATTACTTAACAGGAATTGTTAGTCATTTCCCTCATATCATTGCGGCATCGATTGTCCGCCAAACAGAAAGGTTAGCGGAAGGTGAGAGTCTAATTCCACGTTTAGCAGCAGGAGGGTTTAGAGATATTACTAGAATTGCTTCGAGCAGCCCGGAAATGTGGAAGGATATATTACTGCATAATCGTGAGGTTTTGATCGAGTTAATCGATAAATGGAAGGAAGAAATGGATTGGGTAAAGGTGTTACTTGAGCAAGAAAATAGTGAGGGAATTTTTCGCTATTTTCTGCAGGCAAAGCAATACCGTGATGGTCTCCCTGTAAGAGAAAAGGGAGCAATTCCTGCATTTTACGATTTATTTGTCGATGTTCCAGATTATCCTGGTGTTATTTCTGAGGTTACAGGATACTTAGCAAAAGAAAATATTAGTATTACAAACATCCGCATACTAGAAACTAGAGAAGACGAAATTTATGGAGTACTAGTCATTAGTTTTCAAACAGAAGAGGACCGCGGGCGGGCAGAAAGATGTATTCATGCCTGTTCAAGCTATGCTACCTCGATTGGAACATAATTTGATTTGAATATAGGTGATGAAATGGAATTAATAGCATTACAGCCAACACTGAATGGTTTAAAGGGCAGTATTGAAATACCTGGAGATAAATCAATTTCACATCGTTCTGTTATGTTTGGTTCAATTGCCCAAGGTGTAACAAGGGTAACCAACTTCCTGCCGGGCGATGATTGTTTAAGTACCATTTCTTGTTTCCGAAAGTTAGGAGTCGTAATTGAAGAAAATGAAGAAGGTCTAACGATTTACGGGAATGGATTTGATGGTTTAAAAGAACCTAATGAACTATTGGATGTTGGAAATTCTGGAACAACCATTCGACTATTATTAGGTATTTTAGCGGGAAGACCATTCTTCTCATCACTTATAGGTGATCAGTCGATTGGAAAAAGACCGATGACAAGGGTAACGGAGCCTTTAAGAACGATGGGGGCGAAGATTGACGGCAGAAAAAATGGAGAATTTACTCCACTTAGTATTCGCGGTGGACATTTAAACCCTATTAACTATAACATGCCAGTAGCAAGTGCTCAGGTAAAATCCGCTTTAATCCTTGCTGGACTTCAAGCTGAGGGAGAAACCACTATAATCGAAAAAGCTGAATCACGTGATCATACAGAAAGAATGATTCGTAAATTCGGCGGGGAAGTCGGGAAGGATAATCGTAAAATTACGGTAAAAGGAGGTCAAAAGCTTATTGCTTCTGATATTCTTGTACCTGGAGATATTTCCTCTGCAGCGTTTTTCCTTGTTGCAGGTGCGATTGTTCCCGATAGTGAAATTCTTTTGAAGAATGTGGGTCTTAATCCAACTAGAACGGGAATCATTGAGATAATGAATCAAATGGGAGCTAATTTAGAAATTCATAACAATGATGAAAATTCCTTTGAACCAGCTGGGGACATTACGATTAAAACTTCAAGTCTAAGAGGTACTGTCGTTGAGGGGGATGTTATTCCGAGATTAATTGATGAAATCCCAATCATTGCCTTATTAGCGACACAAGCTGAAGGGACAACAATTATTAAAGATGCTTCGGAGCTTAAAGTCAAAGAAACAAACCGAATTGATACTGTCGTTCAAGAATTAACAAAACTCGGTGCTTCAATAGAAGCAACTGATGATGGAATGATTATTCATGGTGGAACTACCCTAAGAGGTGGAAAAGTATCCAGTCATGGTGACCATAGAATTGGAATGATGCTTGCTATTGCCTCCTTGCTATGTGAGGACCAGGTAGAGCTCGAAGATCCAGAGGCCATCTCAGTTTCTTATCCGAATTTCTTTAATCATCTAAATAGCCTTAAAAACTAAAGCTGCCTTCGTGCAGCTTTTTTAAGTCTTTATTTTCCTGTCATAGTTTTAAAGATGGGCTCATAGCTTGTCTTAAGAAGGAAAGCTTTGAAAAGGGTGGTAGGATGGGTTATATCATTGAAAATGCTAATATTCTAAAGGAGACGAAACTTACAAAATCATCACTATTGATTGAGGGAGACCACATTGCTGCAAAGAAAGAACATATACATCATAATAAATTTATAAAAATGAATGCAGAATCATATATCATGACCCCGTCTTATGTACTTTTAGACACAAGAATACCTCTTAATGCATCCTTTCAGGAATTTCGAAAATACATGGTTGAGAACTTTCTTTTGAAAGGATGTAACACATTACTTACCTACAGTTCGATAACATACGAAAGTGAATTAACTGAAAAGATAATAGAAACGAAAACGGCTCTCATTAGCAGTCCTATCGATTTTCTCATTGGTGTAAAAATTCCACTGCGTCTTTTAACTCCCTTATTTATCAGGAAATGTAAGAAAGAAAGGATTCCTGCCATTTTCATCGATGTTGAGGACCTCGATGAACTAACCAACATTCCATGGGGATGGATTAGAGAGGCACTTTTTCCTTATAATTGCCCACTTGTTCCAATAATTTCTAACCATCTAAAGAAGGATGCAAGAAGGGCTTTGTCGAAATGGAAGGATATAATGGAAAATGAAAAAATTCCTGCCATCCTTGAGGAAATGAAAGAGGACCAGCCATTGTCCGTTCCAGTTTTAAATAAAATCGGTGTATACCCACAAAAAGCAAGTTTATTGCATGGAGCAGAAGTAAGCTATAATCTATACCTTAAAGCAAGAGAAATCATCAATGTTGATGAAGTAGAATTATTTCATTATCATAGTGATAGACTTCTAGTTACAGTTAACAAGGGAAAAGTAGTACGAGCAGGGGGAGAAGTTTTATTTAAACCTGGATATGGAGAATATGTTAGGGTACGAACCCCATCTTATTTTGCGTTTTAGTTAATTAAGGGAACCGAGAGGAAAGAGATAATGGACAGAGTGAATAAAATTATTACAATGTTGGAAAACGGCCAACATAATGAGGCCATAAATGAATATAATGTTGTATTAACCAAAGGTCAGCCCGATGAAAAATTCCTTCTTGCTGAAGAAATGTTCCAATTTGGATTTTTAGCTGAATCAAAGGCGTTGGTTGAAAACCTATTAACCATTTACCCTAAAGAGGGTGAACTGCTCGTCTTACTGGGTGAAATATTAGTCGATGCCGGCGATGAGGAACAAGCAATTCTTGAATTAGAAAAAATCTCTGAACACGACCCCAGCTTTGGACAATCTCTCTTGCTGTTAGCAGACTTGTATCAAGTTCAAGGTTTATATGAGGTATGTGAAAGAAAACTTCTGCAAGCAAAGGGTATATTGCCAGATGAGGTTATCATTGATTTTGCACTTGGTGAACTCTACAGTGACCAAGGTGAAGTAACGAAGGCTTTGAAATCATATGAGGCTGTTTTAAAGGAGCATCAAGAGATTGCAGGAGTGAGTATTTACCAACGAATGGCGGAGCTTTTAAGTGCCTCTGGAGAATTTGAAGAAGCTCTATTTTATTATGACAAAGCGATTGATCAGAAATTAGAGATTAATACACTATTTGGTTATGCCTTTACAGCTCTTCAAGCAGGATATAATCGGACTGCTATAGAAAAGTTCGAGGAATTAAAAGGGCTGGACCCAGAATACCATTCCCTATATCTACATCTAGCAAGGGCATATGAACGGGAAGAAGAACTTGAAAATAGCTTAAAGGTAATACAAGAAGGTATTAAGCAGGATGAATTTAACAAGGATTTATTTTTCTTTGGCGGAAAAATTGCCATTAAGCTTGCACAACCAGAGCTGGCAGAACAATACTTCCGCGAGGCACTTGCATTAGATCCAGGATTTACTGAAGCAGCACTAACCTTAAATAAGCTTTTCTTTCAGCAAGAGAGGTATGAAGCAGTCATTGATTTGATCTCACAGCTGGACTTTGTAGAAGACGAGGAACCCCAGCTCCTATGGGATTCTGCCCTTGCCTACGATAAGTTAGAGGTATATTCCGATGCATTAGACAAATATGAAAGTGCATATACTTTTTTTAAGAATAATGAAGCATTTTTGAATGATTACGGTTATTTTTTAATTGAGGAAGGAAAAATTGACCTTGCTGCCGAAATTTTTAAACAGTTACAAAAAGGTGATCCAACAAATGGAGAGTATGCTGATTTGCTTGACCGTCTAATTAGTAGAGAGAATTAATAAAAAGCTGAATATACAGAGGAGGGAAACTATCATATGGCAACCCCTGTTTCTGTCAACGAGAAAAAGGACTTTATTCGCTGGTTTTTAAATCATTATCAATTAAAACGAAGAGAGTGTGTTTGGATTCTAAATTATTTAATGAGTCACGACCAATTAATGGAGAAGGTTCATTTTGTAGAGCAAGCACAGTATTGTCCGCGTGGGCTGATCATGTCAACTCACTGTGTTGATAAGGTACCGTTTCGCTTTTATAAAGAGAATGTTATGACAACTGATGCTGAAAAATCCTTTCATGATATTCGGTTAAATCGTGACGAAGATATTTTTATTCAATTAAACTTTCATGCATCCAATCAAGCTCACCAATACGCTGCTGTATTAGAGGAAAACCCATTTGTTCCAAACCACCTTCAAGTAAATGAAAAAGACGGAATTATAGCAGAACAATTTTTACAAAACAGCATTGAACGGTTTCAACGTGAGAAGCTGCTTCAATTAATTGATGAAGCCCTTGATAAGCAGGATAAAACAGCCTTTCGTGCTTTAACCGAACAGCTAAATCAACTTAAAGAAACAGAGCAAAATGGAAGCTTGCGATAAGCAAGCTTCCATTTTGTGTGTTTACTGAATTTTTTCTCTCTTTTCCTTTTATGTTTTCTAAAAAAAAATGATATGATAGAACTAATGATGACAAAAAAGGGGGTGTATAAATGAAGTGGGTATCAAAGGATATAGAAACATATTTAACCGCAAAAGAATACGTGGATACGGCGGTAATCCCATTGTATTCTGTTTCATTTGGGAATGAAATGAAACAATCAGCCGCGAGCGCAGAATTTATTACGTTACTAACCAATTACCTTGAGAGACAATTTACTGGAAGACTTATGTTGGTTCCTCCCTATACATACTTAAAGCGTGATCGATATGAAGATATAATAAACGGATTGAAGAAATGGGAAGAGAATATCGAAAAAAACGAGTTTAAACATATATTTTACATAACGTCTGAGATTGATTGGAAGAACTTTGAGGACGAGCTTAAAGGTTCAGTAATTTGGCTTCCGTCCCTGCCGCTCGAGCATTTGAATGAATCACAAAAGATTTCAATGATTGAAAGCCAGGTAAAGCAGCTTCTTACCCTTTTTACGCAAAAGTGGCATGAAAATTTGTAATTCTTTACTGATTAACATGTTTTTAAAATAGTATGATATTGACCTAGGATAAAGATTGATATATCATGGTTATGTCCTAGTTTTATATGTGTTTAATTAATGTCCGATGGACTTAACTTGTGAATAGAGGGGGGATAAGCATGAGTAAGCATCGCGTATCAAGAAGACAATTTTTAAGCTATACTTTGACTGGTGTAGGGGGATTCATGGCAGCAGGTATGTTAATGCCAATGGTTCGTTTTGCCATTGATCCAGTATTAACAGCTGAAGCAGGTGGAGATTTTATTGCAACTCCATTGAAAATTAAAGATATCACCACTGAACCACAACGAGTAGATTTCACCTTTGAACAAAAGGATGCATGGTATACTTCAGACGTTACCAATACCGCCTGGGTGTATAGGGATGAGCAAGATAATATTGTAGCCCTATCTCCTGTCTGTAAACACTTAGGTTGTACTGTAGGATGGGCGACAGACAAAGCACATCCAGATCAATTCTTCTGTCCATGTCACTTTGGCCGTTATACAAAGGATGGAATGAATGTTAAGGGTACACCACCAATTGCACCACTGGATGTATATCCAATTCAAGAAAAAGACGGTTTACTTTACTTAGGAAAAGCTGAACCACGGACGAAGGAGGCGTAATCATTGTTAAACAAAATTTACGATTGGGTAGATGAACGTTTAGATATTACGCCTTTGTGGCGCGATATTGCAGACCATGAAGTCCCTGAGCATGTAAACCCGGCGCATCATTTTTCTGCGTTTGTTTATTGCTTTGGAGGTCTAACGTTTTTTGTTACAGTTATTCAAATTCTTTCTGGTATGTTCCTAACCATGTATTATGTACCAGATATCAAAAACGCGTGGGAATCTGTTTTCTACCTTCAAAACGAAGTAGCATTCGGACAGATCGTACGCGGTATGCACCACTGGGGTGCAAGTTTAGTTATTGTAATGATGTTCTTACATACATTACGCGTTTTCTTCCAAGGCGCATACAAAAAACCTCGTGAACTTAACTGGATTGTTGGGGTTCTAATTTTCTTCATCATGCTGGCGTTAGGTTTGACTGGTTATTTATTACCTTGGGATATGAAAGCGTTGTTCGCAACAAAAGTTACACTTCAAATTATTGAGGCAACACCGTTTATTGGGGTGTATCTAAAAACTTTACTTTCGGGCCATGAGACGATTGTTGGTGCTCAAACATTAACTCGTTTCTTTGCGATTCACGTGTTCTTCTTACCTGCTGCATTATTTGGATTAATGGCAGCTCATTTCATGATGATTCGTAAACAGGGTATTTCTGGACCACTATAATACTCTTATTTGATTCCGAACTATTTTTAATTTACGAATAAAGGAGGGGGATTGTTCGATGCATCGCGGTAAAGGAATGAAGTTCGTAGGTGACTCACGTGTGTTGGCACCTGAGGCTCGTACGAAAAAGAATATTCCGAAAGATTACTCAGAATACCCTGGTAAAACAGAGGCGTTTTGGCCTAACTTCCTTTTGAAAGAATGGTTGGTAGGAGCAGTATTTCTTGTCGGTTTTTTATGTTTAACAGTTGCACATCCGAGTCCACTTGAAAGGATTGCGGATCCATCAGATACAGGTTACACTCCAATGCCAGACTGGTACTTCTTGTTCTTATATCAATTACTGAAGTATGAATTTGCTGCTGGACCTTATACAGTTATAGGTGCTATGGTTATTCCCGGACTAGCTTTTGGTGCATTATTATTAGCTCCATTTATAGATCGTGGACCAGAACGCCGTCCTAGTAAGCGTCCTTTGGCAACTGGATTTATGCTTTTGTCTTTAGCTGCTATTGTCTTCTTAACATGGCAGTCTGTTGTTACCCATGATTGGGAAGCGGCAAAAGAATATGGAAAGATTGTAGCAGACGTTGAAATTGATAAGACATCTGAAGAATATAAGATTGCTTCCGATAATACCTGTATCACTTGTCACGGCGATAGCTTCCAGGGTGGAGCTGGTGCCCCAACATTAATCGAAACAGGACTAACTGCTGAGGAAATTGCAACAATTGCAAAAGAAGGTAAAGGAACTATGCCTGCAGGAGTCTTTAAGGGTGATGACGATCAGCTTAAAAAGCTATCCGAATACATTGCAAACTTAGGGAAATAATAAACGATTGTAAAAAAGCTGACGGTTTTTCGTCAGCTTTTATTATTCATAAAGAGAAAAGAGGAATCGTAGTGAAATGGATTTATCCTCTGTTGGCTAACAGGTCATTTTTATGGCTTTTACTTGTCGTTAATATTGCAGGAACAGTCTATGGGTATGTGTGGTATGGCTGGCAGTTAAAAGAAACCCCCCCTATTTTCCTTTTATTTGTCCCTGATAGTCCTACTGCTAGTTTGTTTTTTGTCTTGGTTCTTGTGGCGTTTCTAATGAAGAAGAATTGGCCGCTTGTAGAGGCACTTGCTATTGTCACGTTATTTAAATATGGAATATGGGCTGTGGTGATGAATCTCTTGGTCTTTACCGCTCAAGGTGAGTTGGATTGGGTCGGCGTTATGTTAATTTTTTCTCATTTTGCGATGGCAGTTCAAGCATTATTGTATGCCCCTTTTTATCGTTTTAAATGGTGGCATTTGGTAGTTACCGCTATTTGGACTTTACATAATGATGTGATTGATTATGTATTTTTCATGCTCCCTAGATATCATATGTTACATGAAGTTACACCTCAAATTGGTTATTTTACCTTTTGGCTTTCAGTCTTATCAGTAGGAATGGGTTACTATTTTGTAATACGTCCAAATCGATTTAAACTTACTATTTAAAAACTAGAACTAAAATAGTTTTTTGATAGGATAAAAGATGGTCTAACCTTGTCCACCCCCTCATACATTTTAATAGTAATGATAGGGGGGACAAGGTTTGAAGTATAAATGGGTTCTAATATTTTTAATTGTCATTATGCTCACTCCCATGACGGTTAGTGCGAATCCGCTCACACCGATAGAGAAGCTTGATAATATCTCTGATGAGGCACTTCAAATGATAAAATATCAGAGGTATGAAGATGGCAAAAAACTTTTGAGTTATTTTTCAGAGCAATTCACAGACATCTCCAACAAAAAACATCCTTTTACGATGGATGAATTAAGAATTATTACCGTATCTCATGACGAGGCAATGGAAGCGGCAGCAAGCCCAAATATGGAATACGAGGAAAGAGTCCAAAGACTTACGAAGTTTCGTTTAGTGGTTGATGCGATTGCTACAAGTCATCAGCCATTATGGACTGAAATGAAGAACCAAATTTTAACGGCATTCCAGGAAGCGAGAGAAGCCGCAAGTACAGGTGATTCCGCGCATTTTCACTCAAATTTCAATAATTTTATGGCCTTATATAACGTTATTTATCCTAGTATGAAAATTGATGTTTCAGCAGAGAATATTCAAAGAATAGACGCTCGTATCAATTTTATTGATGAATATCGTTCAGAGGTTGTAAACAACGTTAAAAGCCAACAGGAATTAGAAGGTCTAGAAATGGATTTAAAGAATCTTTTTGAAAACATGGACGAGGATGAGGCAGACCCATCACTATGGTGGGTAATCATATCTACAGGAAGCATTATCATTTTAACTCTTTCTTATGTAGGCTGGAGAAAATATCAGGGTGAAAAGGACATGCGAAAAAACCGTTCTAGAGTTCATAAGGATTAAGTTTGAACTTCACAATGATAACTACACCTTTAGAAGTACTGGAGGTTCAAAATGGGATTTTTAATTTACTTTCTTATCGTTATGTTGGTACCCCTATGGGCTCAATTTAGAGTTAAGGGTACTTTTGTAAAATATTCTCGTGTAGCTAATTCCAGCTATCGTACGGGAGCAGAGGTAGCAAGGGAAGTACTAAATGCAAACGGTCTTTTTAATGTTGGAGTTGAAGAAGGAAGAGGCTTTTTAAGTGATCATTATGATCCAAGAACGAAAACTGTAAGGTTATCCCCTGAAAATTTTCGTGGTCATTCTATCGCTTCTACTGCCATTGCAGCCCATGAGTGTGGACATGCCATACAAGACGCACAGCGATATGCATTTTTACGCTTCCGTCATGCTCTAGTTCCTGTAGCGAATATTGGGTCTAACTTTTCGTGGGTACTTGTTTTGATTGGAATCTTTTTTCAAATGAGCGGGCTTTTGTTAGTTGGTATTGTATTTATGGCGGCGGCCGTACTTTTTCAGGTGATTACATTACCGGTTGAATTTAATGCCTCCAATCGTGCAATGGACCAAGTAGTGTCTTTAGGGTTAATACGCAATGAGGAAGAGCGGAATGCTAGAAAGGTTTTAAATGCAGCAGCATTAACATATGTAGCAGCCGCTGCCGTAGCTGTTTTAGAGTTATTGAGGCTAGTCCTTATTTTTACTGGAATAAATAGAAGTAATGAATAAAAAGCAATGTCCAACGTGACATTGCTTTTCAAGCGGTCTAGTTCCAGCGCCCAAGCGGCTAGTGTCCTTCGCTCTCCGCCCTACGATAAGTCAAGCACGAATGCGCCTCCGGCTCTTCGTGTTTCCTTTATCTCAGTTGGAGCGCTCCACAAGGAATGCTTCGGCTGCATAAGCTTCGCACGAAGAAAAAGCGTTAGCTTTTTCGAGGAGGCCATACGCCGCTGACCAGGGCGCTTGCGCTTTTCTATATTTCAATAGGTTTTTTATTTTCATCTAAGGTGAAACCTTCTCCGTGGACATCATGGACAACGGTGACCGAAACAAAAGCATGCGGGTCAACGGAAGTAATTAAATTTTTCAAGCGTACAATCTCATTCTTAGCTACTACACAGTATAACACTTCACGCTCTATTTTTGTAAATGAACCATAACCCTTAAGAACGGTAACGCCCCGATCCATTTCATCCATGATTTTTTTCGCAATCTCATCATTTCTTTCAGAGACAATCATCGCACCTCTAGCCGTATAGGCTCCTTCTTGTATAAAATCAATCACCCTAGCTCCAATAAATACAGCGACTAGTGTATACATGGCCTCTTTATAATTGAGATAGGTAAGAACAGATGCCCCAATTACACAAATGTCAAAGATAAACATAGTCCTTCCTATGCTCCAGCCAGCGTATTTCTGGACAAGTCGTGCAATGATATCGACTCCACCTGTCGTCCCGCCATATCGAAAGATAATACCTAATCCAATTCCAAGAAAAACACCAGCAAATAGTGCAGCCAGTAATAAGTCATCCTTTAGCGGCATGTCGATAGAATAACGTTGGAAAATCCATAAAAATACGGAGAGGCCAACTGTCCCAAGAATTGTATAGATAAAAGCATTTCTACCAAGCATTTTCCATCCAATAAAAAAGAGCGGTATATTTAAAATTAAGTTTGTATAAGATGGATCCCATTTGAACATGAAATAAAGAAGAAGGGTTATACCTGTAAAACCACCTTCAGCGAGTTTATTTTGCATATTAAAATTGACCAGTCCAAAGGACATGATCGCTGTTCCAATTAGAATAAATAAGACATTTTTCATTTTAAGTCCAAATATCACGATTTTTCCTCCTCTTCCAAATATTCCCCAGCTAGCGGCTTTTATTATAGCGAATTAACACTAGAAGAGCAATTTTGAGTAGGAAAGTTTATACTTAATATAAAAATATTTGTAAAACGAACCTATTTTAGCTAATGTATTTAGTAGATAATATTGTATTTATCAAAAGAGGTGAATCGGTGTGCCCGAAGGGAAATCTATCAAAGATCTGCAGACGGAAGTAGATACATACATAAGTCAATTTAAAGAAGGGTATTTTAGCCCCTTGGCGATGGTGGCTCGCCTAACGGAAGAGCTTGGTGAACTTGCTAGAGAAGTCAATCATTACTATGGTGAGAAACCTAAGAAATCTAGTGAAACAGAAAAGGCTATTGAGGAGGAGCTGGGAGACCTTCTATTTGTCATCATATGCCTGGCCAATTCATTAGATATTGACTTGGAAGAGGCCCATGATTATGTCATGAATAAATTTAATACGAGAGACAAGGATCGCTGGACGAGGATCGAAAATAAAGATGAGGAGAGTAAGTAAATGAATAGCGTAAAAATTATTATTGCGGGACCACGCGGAAGGATGGGGTCTGAAGCCGTTAAAATGGTAACGAATACTGAACATTTTGAACTAGTGGCAGTAGTTGACCATAAATATGAGGACCACATGTTAAGTGACTTAGATGGTTTCCATTCTATTAAGAATGTCCCAATTTACTCAACCATCGAAAAGAGCCTGCAAAACGTTGAGTGTGATGTATTAATCGACTTAACTACACCTGAAGTAGGTATGCATCATGCAAGAACAGCGCTACAGTATAATGTGAGGCCAGTAGTAGGAACGACTGGTTTTACAAAAGCTGACTTAGAAGAGTTGGAGCATATATGTAAGGACAAGAAGTTAGGTTGTATTATTGCCCCAAATTTTGCTCTTGGTGCTGTGTTAATGATGAAGTTTTCACAAATGGCAGCTAAGTATTTTAATGATATCGAAATAATTGAACTACATCATGATCAAAAATTGGACGCTCCATCCGGCACTGCTGTTAAAACTGCTGAAATGATAGCAGCGGTAAGGGATTTTAAAGAACAGGGTCATCCTGATGAGAAAGAAACTATCAGCGGTGCTAGGGGTGCAGAGTTTAACGGAATGCATATTCATTCCGTGAGGCTCCCAGGGCTAGTTGCTCATCAACAGGTTTTATTTGGTTCAGATGGGCAAACGTTATCGATTCGTCATGATTCTTATAATCGCGCCTCCTTTATGTCTGGTGTAAAGATAGCAGTAGAGACAGTAGTGAAGCAAGATGTATTTGTTTATGGACTTGAAAATATTCTAGAATAGGAGCACTACCATGAATATAGCTTTAATCGCACATGATAATAAAAAGAATGACCTTGTACAATTTGCAACAGCATATCAAACAATCTTTTCAAAGCACACACTTTTTGCGACCGGAACTACTGGAATGAGAATACAAGAGGCAACAGGATTACCTATAACAAGATTTCAGTCTGGCCCACTTGGTGGAGATCAGGAAATTGGCGCGATGATTGCAAAAAATAAAATGGATGCCATTTTCTTTTTTCGTGATCCACTAACGGCTCAGCCGCATGAACCGGATGTAACAGCCCTTGTTCGTCTATGTGACGTTTACTCTATTCCCCTTGCAACAAACATGGGGACCGCTGAACTCTTGATAAGAGGTTTAGATGAAGGATTCCTAGAGTGGAGGAATATTCTTCATAAAAACGGTGAAAGTGATGAGCGATAAGCCCTTACATATACTAGCGTTCGGAGCGCATGCCGATGACGTGGAAATCGGCATGGGAGGAAGTATAGCAAAACTTTCAGTGAGTGGAAAAAGGATAGGAATTTGTGATTTAACTGATGCCGATTTATCTTCAAATGGGAACATCGAATTAAGGAAACAGGAAGCAAAGAAAGCGGCTGAAATATTGGGTGTGACAGAGAGATTCTCACTTGGGTTACCAGACAGGGGGCTCCTTCTTAAGGAGGAATTTATTAGAGAGATTGCTTCTGTCATTAGACGATACCAACCACAAGTTGTATTTGCTCCCTATTTTGAAGACCGCCATCCTGACCACGGGAACTGCGCCCGCCTTGTAGAAGAGGCGGTCTTTTCTGCTGGGATAAGAAAGTACCATACAAAAAATAATGAAGCACCTCATAAGGTTTCAAGGGTATATTTTTATATGATAAATGGCTTTCATAAACCAGATTTCACCATCGATATCTCAGAGACAATGGTGCATAAAATAGCTGCTTTAAGGGCCTATAAAAGCCAGTTTGAACAAACAGAAAACAGTGTCGAAACACCACTTGTAAATGGTTATATAGAAACCGTTGAAGCAAGGGAAAGATTATTTGGTCAACAAGTTGGAGTTAAATTTGCAGAAGGTTTTAAATCAAAAGTGCCAATCCTCTTGTATAGTGACTTGATTGGAGATTAAAAATGAGGAAACTAAAAATAGGAATTACTTGTTATCCCACGGTTGGGGGCTCAGGAGTCGTAGCGACAGAATTAGGAAAAATGCTGGCCGAGAAGGGACATGAAATTCATTTTATTTCATCCAGCATTCCTTTTAGACTTAATCGAATTTATCATAATATTTTTTATCATCAAGTTGAAGTAAATCAATACTCTGTTTTTCAATATCCACCCTATGACATTGCTTTAGCTAGTAAAATGGCAGAGGTTGCAAACAGGGAGAATCTAGACATTCTTCATGTTCACTATGCGATTCCACATGCAGTTTGTGCGATATTGGCAAAACAAATGTCCAACGTGGATGTAAAGATTGTCACCACCCTTCATGGGACAGATATCACGGTATTAGGCTACGATCCATCACTAACTGAAGCCATTAAATTTGGAATTGAAAAATCTGATGTTGTAACAGCAGTTTCGAGGTCATTGATCGAGCAGACTCATGAACTTATTCAGCCAGACAAACAAATCCAAACTGTTTATAATTTTATTGATGAAAGAATTTATCAAAAAAGAAATGCAAATCATTTAAAGAAAGAATTTGGGATTAAAGATAACGAAAAGGTTGTCATCCATGTTTCGAATTTCCGACCAGTTAAACGAGTTCAGGATGTGGTAAAAACATTTGCCAGAATTTCAGCAGCGATGCCGGCTAGATTACTTCTAGTAGGGGATGGTCCTGAAATAACGCCTGTGTGCAGGTTAGTGAAAAAATTAGGATTAACGGATAAAGTTCACCTGCTTGGAAAACAGGAAAACCTTGATGAATTGTATTCAATCAGTGATTTAAAGCTTTTACTATCAGAAAAGGAAAGCTTTGGTCTGGTGGCGCTTGAGGCAATGGCTTGCGGGGTACCATGCATTGGTACGAATGTTGGCGGAATGCCTGAAGTCATTCAGCATGGGGAGACAGGATATATTTGTGAATTAGGGGATATTGAAGATATTTCTACGAAGGCCATTAAGGTATTAAGTGACCAACAAATACATCAGCAGTTTGCAGCTAACGGAGTTGCTGTCGTTAACACAAAATTTAAAGCCAAACAAATTGTCGGACAATATGAGCAATTATATTTTAAGCTCTTAAATTAAGGGTGATTAGAATGAAAGAGCCTTTTTTAGCAGCGGTACCCGTTTTAAAAAAGCTGGAGTCTGCAGGATTTGAAGCTTATTTTGTCGGAGGTTCTGTGAGGGATTTCCTATTAAATAAGGAAATCAACGACGTGGATATTGCAACCTCGGCAACCCCCGAGGAAGTAAAGCAAATATTTTCAAAGACCGTTGATATAGGGATTGAGCATGGAACTGTATTAGTCATTTTTCAAGATCAATCATATGAGATTACCACATTTCGTAGCGAAGCAGAATATGAGGATTTCCGCAGGCCAAAAGAAGTCTCATTTATTAGAAATCTGACGGAGGACTTGCAGCGTAGAGATTTCACGATGAATGCGATTGCTATGGATAAAGATGGAAATCTTATTGACCCCTTTAACGGACAAATTTCGATTAAAAACCAAGTCATACAAACAGTCGGAAAAGCAGTCGATCGCTTTCAAGAGGATGCTTTAAGAATGATGCGTGCTGTGCGTTTTGTAAGTCAGTTATCATTCAAAATTGAAGAGGAAACGCTAAATGCACTAATTGACTTGGTACATTTACTTGAGAATATTGCGGTTGAACGAAAACAAGCTGAGTTTAACAAATTACTTTGTGGTGATGATCGAAAACAAGCATTAGAACTCATTCTTCAAACGAATATTTATTCCTACTTACCAGGCTTATCGAACCAAGAAGATAGCATGAAATTAATGTTTGAGTACAAGCTTGAAAAATTAAACAAACGTGAAATGTGGGCATTGCTTGTTTACTGTTTGAAAATTGAAAAGAAGGGTATAGAGGGATTTCTCAGGGGCTGGCGAATCCCATTAAAGGAAATCAGGGAGATTCAGCTTATTCTCCATTACCTATATCAGAGATTCGAAACAAGCTGGTCCTTGTATGATTTATATACTGCTGGCAAGGAAGTTTTTGTTTCTTCAGAAATTCTCTACCTTGTTATAAAAGGTATCGAGAATAAAAGTACCATTCCGTACTATTTACAACTGTTGGAAGGACTTCCAATTAAAGAGCGATCAGAGATGGACGTCACGGGAAATGACCTAATGGATTGGTTTAACAAAACCGGCGGGCCATGGGTGAAAGAACTCATGTTAAAGGTTGAGCATGCTATTATAGCTGGTAAAATAGCAAATGATAAAAAAATCATAAAGGAGTGGCTGATGGAGTGCAATCACAACTAAGGAAAGACTTGCTTGATGCCTTCACAAATGCCGGAGAAGCCTACTTATCGGGGCAGCGGATTGCAGAGTTGATAGGCTGCTCTAGGACAGCTGTCTGGAAGCATATTGAGGAGCTCCGTAAAGAAGGTTTTGAACTAGAAGCTGTACGGCGAAAAGGATATAGGATTGTGAAAACACCTGAAAAGATAACTGCTGATGAATTAAGACTTGGATTAAAAACAAATTTCATGGGTAAAAACGTTCATTATGAGGAAAGCGTAGAATCAACACAAAAAATTGCACACCGTTTAGCTTATGAAAATGCACCTGAAGGAACAGTTATTATCGCAGAAGAACAGGTAGCTGGCCGTGGAAGAATGGATCGTAAATGGCACTCACCCAAGTATACAGGCATTTGGATGAGTATTATCCTTAGACCAAATATCCCGCTGCCAAAGGCTCCACAATTAACCCTTTTAACAGCGGTGGCAATTGTTCAGGCTATCGAGGACCTTACAGGGGTGATGCCGGAAATAAAATGGCCGAATGATATCCTCATCAGAGGGAAAAAGGTAACAGGAATCCTAACCGAACTTGAAGCAGAAGCGGATCGTATTAATTCAATCATAATCGGTATCGGTATGAATGTTAATCAAACAAAAAAAGACTTTCCTAGTGAGCTGCAGGAGATAGCCACCTCACTTTTCATTGAAAAGGGTGAAAAAGTATCCCGATCTGACTTAATCAAGAGGATCTTTATGAATCTCGAAAAATTGTATTTGCTATATTTAGAAGAAGGTTTCCTTCCTATAAAGCTTCTATGGGAAGGTTATGCCATAAGTATTGGCAGAAAAATTACAGCCCGTACCTTATCTAATTCTATTACCGGTACCGCACAAGGCATCACAGATGATGGAGTTTTAATAATGGTTGACGAGCAAGGCAAAACACACCACGTTTACTCAGCGGATATAGAACTATAAAGATAGCGATTATGATGAAAAGAATATCTTGCGGTTTTCTGAATTTTTTCTTATAATTCAAATAATGGGCGGTATCCTTGAGAGCTGCACCTGAAACTATTATTACAATTAAAAAGGTTTCTGCCTAGATCCGTAAAACGGACCGGGACAGAGGGATAGAACATGTAAAAGAGTACCAAGATCCTCTGCCTTCAGATGGATCTTTTTATTTGCTCTTTTTTAGCCCCCTCTTCCTACTAAAAAAGGAGGGATTGTTGATGAAACAAAGTACAGATTTCTTGAAAATGAAAGAAAGCAAGGAAAAAATCGTCATGCTCACTGCTTATGATTACCCGTCTGCTAAGCAGGCAGAGCAAGCAGGAGTGGATTTAATTTTAGTTGGAGACTCTCTCGGTATGGTGGTACTTGGATACGATTCCACAGTACCAGTGACGATGGAAGACATGATTCATCATACAAAAGCAGTTAAACGAGGAGCAAAAGACACGTTTATTGTCGTTGATATGCCGTTCTTAACCTATCATTTATCCGTTAGGGATACTTTACTAAACGCCGGCAGATTAATTCAAGAGACGGGGGCTCACGCTGTAAAGCTAGAGGGAGCGGATGAAGTAATTGAACAGATTTCAGCTCTTACAAAGGCTGGTATTCCGGTTTGTGGTCATCTTGGATTAACTCCTCAATCTGTAGGTGTATTAGGCGGTTATAAAGTACAAGGGAAAGATGCTAAAGGTGCAATGAAATTGCTGCAAGACGCAAAAAAGTGTGAGGAAGCAGGGGCATTCGCTATTGTGCTAGAATGTGTCCCAAAGCAGCTTGCAGAGGAAGTAGCTAAGAATGTAACCATACCTATTATTGGTATTGGAGCAGGGGTTGATGTAGACGGACAGGTACTCGTCTATCATGACATTTTAGGTTATGGTGTGGAGAGGGTGCCTAAGTTTGTAAAGCAATATTATTCCCTTAATCCGTTCATTATTGAATCCATACAAGCCTATGTAAAAGAAGTCAAGTTGGAGCAGTTTCCTGAAGATAAGCACTCCTTTACGATGAAAGAAAGAGAGCTTAGCGGCCTTTACGGAGGAATAAAATGAGAGTCATTACCACGATACAAGACATGCAAACTGAAATAATAAATTTGAAATCGCAATCAAAATCAATCGGGTTTGTGCCAACCATGGGATTTTTACATGAGGGTCATTTAACTCTATTAAAAAG